>DAOPZE010000055.1:0-16170 GCA_035353255.1 Candidatus Cloacimonadota bacterium | reverse complement strand
AGTCCTATTTTACTTGACAGCATCTTGCCTATGAAAAATAATGTGATGAGATGGATTGTAGTCTGTTAATTCGTAATAAATGCTTACTTTGATAGTGAATAGAGAGGTTTTTGATGTCCATATTTGATTTCTTCGGAATGATGGCAAATGATATCGCGATAGACTTGGGAACTGCCAATACGCTTGTCTATAAAAAGAATGGCGGAGTCGTGATCGACGAACCGTCGGTCGTGGCTGTGTCCGCAGATGGCAAAAAGATCATTGCCATAGGGCATCAGGCGAAGGTCATGCTGGGGAAAAATCCCGACGAAGTGCGGGTGATCAAGCCCCTAAAAGACGGTGTGATAGCCGATTTTCAGGTGACGGAGCTGATGCTTCGCAACCTTATTCTCCGGGCGCAGAAGAAGCGCCTGTTGGTGCGTCCCAGGGTCATCGTCTGCGTGCCTTCGGGCATCACGGAAGTGGAAAAACGTGCCGTGCGGGACAGCGCTCTGCATGCGGGTGCCAGGGAAGTCTTCCTTATTTCCGAACCTGTGGCTGCTGCCATCGGAGCGGAACTCCCGATCGAAAAAGCTTTTGGTAACATGATCATGGACATCGGCGGCGGCACCAGCGAGATCGCCGTCATTTCCCTGTCCCACATCGTTGCCCACAATTCCATCCGTGTCGGCGGCGACAAGCTGGATACGGATATTATCAGCTATCTGCGCAAGAGAAATAATCTCCATGTGGGTATTCAGACCGCGGAAAGGATCAAGATCGAGATCGGCAGCGCTTATCCCCTCAAACAGGAACTCAGCATGGATGTCCGGGGTCGTGACATCGTTTCCGGCTACCCCGTGACCATCAAGATAAATTCCGAAGAGATCCGCGAAGCTCTTTCCGAGACCGTCGCGACCATGATCGACGCGATCAAGCGTCTGTTTGAACGCACCGCGCCTGAACTTTCAGCCGATATCGCTGAGCGGGGCATCTTCCTCACCGGTGGAGGAGCTTTGCTCAAGGGTTTGGACGAAAAGATCCGCAAGACGGTCGATCTGCCCGTGCACGTCGTTCCCGATCCCCTCGTGGCAGTGGTCAAAGGCGCCGGAACGGTTCTGGATAACGTCGATAATTATCGCGAAGTTCTGATCAAGCGGATAGAAGACTAAGCAAATCCTGATCCCGAGCGGATCAGATCAGATGAGTCCCATCACCCGGAGCGCCCGCCTCAGGCGAACGCGGGAAAAGGCTTAGAAAGCGAAAATATGGCAATAAAGCAGTATCTGGTACCGATAGTACTCTTCGTGATCGCCCTGATCCTGGTGATCGGCAGCGCGGAATCACGCAGCGCCAAAGCCCAGTGGTTTGGCAGAACTGTCTTTTTCCCATACATGCATTCCCTCAGGATCATCGAATCCAACAAACTGCTCAAGAACGAGCTGAGCAAAAATCAGAAAGACCTCGCCTCCAAGACCCTGGAGAATCTTGCGTTGCGCAATGAACTGAAGCTCCTGCGCAATACCGAGACCATCGGATTTGAGACCGGCACGGAAGACTTCGTGGTGGCGGAAGTGATCGGCTATTCAGGGCAGTTCCAGCAGCGTAATCTGATCGTAAACAAGGGCTTGGGCGACAAGATCAGGGTCAATGATCCGGTCATATCTTCGGGAGGGATCGTCGGAAAGGTCGTCAGCGTCAGCGATACCTATTCTGTGGTCTTGCCCTTCTCGAATCCGCTCTTCCAGCTTCCTGTCATGAACAAGACTTCCGGAGTGCAGGGCATTCTGAATGCCGATATCGCCGGAACCATCTCCATGAACATGATCAAGCTCGGTTCCGAGGTCACGGTCGGCGACACGATCGTCAGTTCGAACCTCTCAAGACTTTTCCCCAAAGGCTATCCGGTCGGGAAGATCTCCCGCATCAAGGAATCCCAGGACAATCTCTTTATCAGCGCGGAGATCACCCCCTTCGCCCTGGTCGAGAATCTGGAACACGTTTTTATATTGAAGGCAAAATATTATGATGAACAAAAGTAAAAATCTCGATCCCGTGGTGACCATCAACGGTGCCAGCTTTGAGCGCATCCCCGTGGAAACCAGAATACTTACCTCCGCGGATACGATGAGCGAGATCATCCGTGAATACGCTTTGCAGCATATCCAGCCTGGGGACATTCTCTCCCTCAGCGAAAGCCCCGTGGCGATCACTCAGGGCAGGGCGATCCCGGTCGATACTCTGAAGATCAGTCCGCTCGCCAACATCCTCTGGCGGTTCGTGACCAAGGTTCCCTATGGCATAGGGCTCCGGGCTCCGGCAAGCATGCAATGCGCCATCGACGAATGCGGCGCGCCCAGGATCGTCCTCGCGGCACTGGCAGGATTCGTTGGCAAGCTGATCGGCATCAAGGGTCTGTTCTACAAGGTTGCAGGGATGCAGGCTGCTCTGATCGACGCGGCAGAAACCTCCGTCGTGCCACCGTACAATCATACCGTGATCAAGGGTCCGCTCCATCCGGAAAAGGTGGCGCAGGAACTCTCCGATGAATTCGGCTTTCCCGTCGCCGTGATGGATATCAACGATATTGGCGGGTGCTGGATGATCGGTGCCAGTGAGGGAGTTTCGAAGCATTTTATGGAAACCGTGATGAAGGACAATCCTCAGGGGCAGGATGACGAAATGACTCCCCTGTGCATTATCCGCAGGGTGTGACATGGTCTTCAAGTACATCTGGGCGTTTCTCCAAGGCTTGATATTTCTCTACCTGCAGATTCTCCTGATGCCTGCTTTCACAATCGCGGGGGCGATCCCCAACATTCTGCTGCCCTGGATGATCTACAGCATCTGGGCAAAGCCGCTGAACGTGGCGGCAGTCACGGGATTCCTTATCGCGCTGATGTATGACGCGACGCTTCCGGCAAGCTTTGGCATGCACGCGGTGATCTTCCTGATCCTCTGCGTGGTGGTCGATCTCTTCCGCAAACCCTTCGAGGCGGAGAGCCTTGTCGCGAAGCTGCTCACTCTCTTTACGGGTAATGTCGTCTTCAGTCTGATCAATCATCTGGTCTTTGGCTTGAGTTATGGCTTTGACGGGAAGCTCTTCAACCTGATCCTGATCAGCTTTTGCTACAATCTCGTCGTGAGCTTCATCGTCTTCTGGGTGATGAAGTTCCTTTCCCAGCTCCGGCTGGTGATCGAGCATGACTAGATCGCAACCCGTTCTTATCTTCAGGCTTGTTCTCGGGGTTCTGTTTATTGCTCTGCTGGTCTCTCTATTCCGTCTGCAGGTGATCAAAGGCAGTTACTATAAGGAAGTGGCGGAGCTGAACTTCGTCCGTATCCGCAGGATAGTTGCCACGCGGGGTGAGATCTATGACAGCAAGTATCGTCCCATCGTCCAGAACATCCCGTCTCAGAATCTTTATCTGACATCCGGCAAGATCAAGAACTTCCCTCTGCTGGCAAGGTTTCTCCGGGACAATATCGGCATCACGGTCGAGGAACTCAGCCAGATGGTCTTCAAGCAGAGATTCAAGACCTACGAGGAGATCCTCCTTGCGGATAACATCCCCTATGAGACGGTGCTGAGCCTCTCCGAGCAGATGAACTTCTTCCCGGAGCTCTCCTTCAGGGTCGGCACGACGCGCCAGTACCTTTACCCCAATCACTTCACCGGCTACGTGGGCAGGATCAACGAAGATGAATTCGCGCAGTATAAAGACGAGGACTATTCGCTCAATGCCTACATCGGCAAGACGGGGCTGGAGAGCTATTACGAGGTGCTGCTCAGGGGACGTGACGGGAAAGAGATCGTGCAGGTGGATTCCCGTGGGAGAAGCCTCGACCTTTTCCGTAGTGAGGGTTCGATCGAGCCCCTGAATGGACTCAGCCTGATCCTCACGATCGACAACGATCTTCAAGCCATGGCGCAGGAGGTCTATCCCAAAGGCTACCGTGGCGCGCTGGTCGTCATGGACGCGCGTAGCGGAGGGATCCTTGCCTACGTCAGCAATCCGGGCTACGACCCCAATGTTTTTATGAGCAAGATCAGCCCGGACCTCTGGGCACAGCTCAGCAATGAAAGCCGTCCCATGCTGGATCGTGTGATCCAGGCAGCCTATCCGCCCGGCTCAGTCTTCAAGGTACTCACCTCCGAGGTGGGCTTGGAGAAGGGGATCATTGATCGGTACACGATGCTTGCTCCCTGCGTCGGTGGTCTCAAGGTCGGCAACAGGTTCTTCAAATGTTGGTCCAGCAGCGGGCATGGAAGCCTCGATGTGGTCAATGCCCTGAAGGTTTCCTGCGACGTCTTTTTCTATGACCTCTCGCTGAAGATCAAGCTGGAAGACTTCTATCAATACGCGATCAAGAACTATCTCTGCGTCAAGACCGGAGTGGACTTGCCGAACGAACGTTCCGGCTTCTTCCCGAATACTAAGTGGTATCAGGAAAGGCTCGGCAAGAACGCCAATACCCAGGGCTACAAGGTCAATCTCTCCATAGGGCAGGGCGAAGTTCTGAACACGCCTCTGCAGATCACAGCTCTCTATGCAGCCATCGCCAACAACGGGATCTGGACTCAGCCGCATCTGCTAAAACAGAGCGTGGGGCGTGGTAAACTCACCCGTGAGCAGGTGGATAAAGTCAAGAAGACGAAGCTTCCCATCAGCGCCGAACACCTCAGGATCATCCAGGACGGTCTCTTTGCCGTGGTGAACGCCCCCGGTGGCACAGGCAGAAACGTCAGCGTCGCCGGCGCAAAAGTCTTTGGCAAGACTGGTTCCGCCGAGAACTCCATGGGGGGAGCCACGCATGCCTGGTTCACCGGCTACATCGTCACGGACAAGCCTGAGATCGTGGTCACGGTCTTCATGGAGAGTGCCGGTGGCGGAGGAGCGATAGCGGGCCCTGTCGCCGCTAAGATCTTCAATTACTACATCGGAAACCTCGACAGGATCAAGAAGGAAGTCCCCATTCCGACACGGCTGCGGAATCCCGGTGAGCAGATCGAACCGCTCGTGCCCGATCAAACTGAGACGACCGTAACTGCCCCGACCGATCAGGGAACAACGACGCCCCAGGAGACCACCGGTGATTAACCGCAAGAAGTTCGATTTTACTCTCCTGGCTCTCCTGATCCTGCTGATCCTGATGGGCTGCGTGGCGATCTTTACCGCCTCGAGCACTACGATCGGCGAGCGCATGACCACCCAAAGCACCTGGTGGAAGCAGATCATCTTTGCCGTCCTAGCTGTAGGGGTCATTGTCCTCATGATCAAGCTGCCCATGCCTGTCTTTGATCTGGTGATCGTTCCGCTCTTCCTGCTGAATCTTCTGGCGCTGGGGCTTGTCTTGCTGACCCCTGCTGTGAACGGATCGCACCGCTGGTTTGCCCTGGGCGGGATAAATCTCCAGCCTTCGGAGAGTGCGAAACTGCTCACGATCCTCATGGTGGCGAGGTTCATCTCCCGCGAGCATCTTACCGAGATGAAGCAGATCCTGGTTGGCATGGGGATAACGATCATTCCCGTCCTGTTGATCATCATCGAACCGGACTTTGGCACGACTCTTGTCTTCTGGTGTGCCTTACTGGCGATGCTGATCGCTGCGGACGTACCCCTTTTCTATATCCTTCTCATCATCAGCCCGGTGATCAGCATCGTCACCTCGATCTACCCCCTGGCGATCGTGGTCTGGCTGCTGGTCTTGATCTTCCTTCTCTTCAGGTCGCATCTTTCCTGGGTGGCTGTGACCGTTGCCACCATCATCAACGCCTTCATTGCCATCATCATGCCCGTCTTCTGGAATGGGCTGAAGGACTATCAGCAAGGGCGCATCCTGACCTTCGTCGATCCCATGCGCGATCCTCTGGGCGCCGGCTACCAGATCATCCAGGCGAAGATCGCCATCGGCAGCGGTGCCATTGCCGGAAAGGGTTGGCTGGCAGGCACGCAGAAGAACATGAACTTCCTGCCGGAGCATCACACGGATTTCATCTTCAGCGTCATCGGGGAGGAGTTTGGTTTTGTCGGCAGCGTTTTGCTGCTGGGCGTCTTCATCATGTTCTTCTGGAGGATCATCACGGATGTAGGCGAACTCAAGGTACGTGAGAGAAAGATTGCCTCTGCGGGCATTTTGGCTTATCTTATGTTCCAGACCTTTATCAATGTCGGGATGAACATCGGCTTGGTTCCTGCCACCGGTATTCCCCTGCCTTTTATCAGCTATGGAGGCTCAAACCTCCTTATCAACAGCATTTCCGTCGGGGTAATCCTGAAATATATGAATGAACGGGGATTTATTAAATGAGTTTGCGATTTGTGACTGTCTGTATGGCTGCCATGCTGCTGCTTGGCTCTTGCTTTGTTCCCTCCAGCCTGGTCTTCTTTGAGAAGGACACCCAGGGCAAGCCGAACCTTGTCAGGAATCCCGGTTTCGCTCCTGTCGCCGGGACAAAGAACACTCTGAGCAACTGGACCATCGTTAATGACGAAACTGAATCCGCCGAATCCGTCAATCTCGACGACAGCGTCTTCCTCGAAGGCACGAATTCCATTCGCATCGATTCCAATCCCTATGCCATCATGATCGTCTCCGATCCCTTCAAGGTGAGGCGTTACGGTGGCTATTACATCAAGGTGAACGCTCTTTCCAGCGAAGCAAAAGGCGAGAAGATCGAGCTGAGATTCTTTACCTACAACGCCGCCGGAAAGCATATAAACCGCTTCAAGACAACCCTCAAGACTTCGACCGAGTGGCAGAAAGCCAATATCAGCGCCGGATTCCTCGATACCCGTTCAGCTTTTGGCAGAGTCGCGATCTTTATCCCACCCTTCCTCAAGGGCACGATCTGGATCGATGACGCCGGAGCCTGGGAAGTTCATTCCTTCAAGATAGACTAAGTCCATGCGCCTTGTCCTGCAGAGAGTTGATTCCGCAAAGGTCACGGTCGATGGAGAGGTCACCGGAGCCATCGGTCTGGGACTCCTGATCTTCGCCGGTTTCGGCAGGGGAGACAGCCCTGAGCTTTTACCCTTCTACGCAAAAAAGGTCTCAGAACTGCGTATCTTCAGCGATGCCGGAGGCAAGATCAATCTTTCGCTGAGGGATATCAGCGGTTCGATCCTCCTCGTTTCCCAATTCACCCTCTATGCCAATTGCGGCAGAGGACGCCGCCCTGATTTTACCCATGCCGCGGATCCGGAGCTGGCGCGCTCGCTCTACGAAGGGTTGATCCGGCAGTTTAAAGAGCTCGATCTCAACGTGCAAACGGGCATCTTTGCCGCTGACATGAGCGTCGAGCTGGTCAACGACGGTCCCGTGACCATCATTTTGGATAGCGAGAATAACTAAAGGAGAAACAATGCATAAGTATTACATCGCCGCTGTGGAATTCCCCATCATTGCCCTGGCTCTGCTCTTGATCTGGGACGGATTCAAGCTCTCCGGCTGGGTCGGCATCGAAGCCCTTGCCGGATTGTTCCTTGCCTTCGTAGGCTTCGAACTGCACCTGATCTATCACCGCAAGGAACGCGAAGAGAACCTGGCAAAGAAAGCGGAGCAGAAGAAGCAGAAAGAACAGAACTGATCACGATCACTAGTCTTAGCATGGAGTTCAAGGCGCCGTAGCAATTCTTCTTGCTTACAGAAATCTTTGAGAGGCGCGTTGGACTTCATGCGCTCAACTCGCCGCCTGCTCACAGCACGCATTTTCCTCACAACACTGCCCGTCCAGAAGTCCAAGCCGGCGCTGAGAAGAGTTCTCAATGATAGCTAATTTTAGCCGTCTTGAACTCCTGACTCAGATTGCGGTAAACCGGTTTCTTTTGACAGAATAAACCGTTCCGGTTTCTTGGCATCCGCACCGTATAGTGCTGGCGATGGAGTTCGCCACAACCGCTTTTTTGAAGCTGATGACTCCTGGATTATTGTTTATGAGGTTTATATGAATCCCGGTATCAGTTTCAATACCCGCTTAGTGTTTCAGGACGTGCTTCTGGTGATCGCCGGCGGTGCCCTGGGCAGCCTGATGCGCTATCTGATCAGCTATTTCACCCATTATCAGACCAGCAGTCCCTTTCCATATAAGACCCTGATCATCAACGTGATCGGATGTTTCCTCGTGGGCTGGATCACTATGCGGTTTCAGCATCACCAGATGTTGAATGGGATCAAGCTCTTCTTCATCATCGGTTTTCTCGGCGCGTTCACGACCTTCTCCACCTTCAGCCTGGAAACCGTTTCTCTTCTCCACGCGGGGCATATCCGCACCGCCATTCTCAATATCTTCGCCTCGACTTTCCTGGGCTTGATCGCCGTTCTGGGTGGCATCTGGGCAGGTAAATAACAAAAGCAGGATCATCGATTCCTGACCCTTCAGCATAGAGTCAATAGCGCCGTAACATTTCCAAGCATGGAGTTCAAAGCGCCGTAACATTTCCAAGCATGGAGTTCAAAGCGCCGTAGATAGTCTTGAAATGACCTCTGATCTTGAATGGCGATTTGGACTTCATGCAGCAATTACCTTTAGTATCTATAGCTTAGCTACTATCAGCTGCTGCACGTTTTGAAGTCCAAGCCGGCTTGAAGACGAGTTTTCAGCGTGAAGATCACCTAGCCGTCTTGAACTCCAAACTCAGATTTCATCCAGCCGTCTTGAACTCCAATCTCAGATTTCATCCAGACGTCTTGAACTCCAAACTTAGATTTCAAATTGCCATCATCTCTCTATCCTCTCTCTATCATCTTACGTCATGACGTAAGATGATAGAGAGAGGATAGGGGATTGATACCGGGAAAAGCAAAGGCGGGGATGAGGCAAAAAGCAGGATTAAAGTGTGTCCGCGGGAGCAGGTTGAGTGGGCTGTGCCGAGGGCTGTGTTTCCGTCTTGGTCTTGAGGCTGTCCGTGGCTTCCGGTTCGGCATTATCTTCCTGAGAATGGCGAGGATAGTTCGCCTCCGGACTTTCTACCTGAAGCGAATCAGCCGCTTCCGAATCGCGTCCGGTGAAGAGGAATCCTTTGACGACCTGATATCCGACGATCAGGATGATGATCACCACTGCCCAGATGAAGAGCCTTTTCAGGCTGCTCTTTTCCTGCGGGGGCGGATCGAGCTTGGGTGCGGGCTTTGGCGCCGCTTCATGCTTGAGATTGATGACGGGCTCAGGCCTCACAGGCGGTGACATTCTGCGGATATCCGCCCTGATCTCGTTGATCGACTGATAGCGTTCTTCGCGGTTCTTGGCGCACATTTGATATAGGATGCTGACAAGCCATTGGGGGATATGGGGATAGATCGTTGTGGGATCGGGAATCTCGTCATAGACGATCTGGCTCTGGATCTTGAAGGCATTCTCGGTGCTGATGTCGTATGGCTTCTGCCCGGTCAGCATCTCGAAGAGGAGAACGCCCAGGCTATAGATGTCCGAGCGATGGTCGATGCTCTTGGAATCCGTGATCTGCTCCGGACTCATGTAGTAAAGCGTGCCGATCTGGGCGCCGGTATTCGTGTTGCTGAGGTCGCCGAGGGCTTTGGCAATGCCGAAGTCCATTATCTTGACGCTGTCGCCATGCTCGATGTCCACCATGATGTTCGAGGGTTTGATGTCGCGGTGGATGATCCCCTTGTTGTGAGTGTATTCGAGGCCGTCCAGGATCTGTCCCAGGATCTTGAGCGCGCGGGCAAAGGGGATCGGGCCGATCGTGGCGATGAGTTGCTTGAGGCTGATCCCGGGAGCGTATTCAAGGACAATGGAATATGTCCCTTCGAAGGGGAAAAAGCCGTGGAGACTGACGATGTTTGGATGCGTGAGATGTGACTGGAGCTTGGCTTCCTGACGGAAGCGCTCGACCAGTTCCGCGTCCGCGCTCAGGCGGGCAGAGAGGATCTTCAGGGCGATCTTGCGCTCGATGTTGATGTCCTCAGCCAGCCAGACCTGTCCCATCCCGCCTTCGCCAATTTGTCTCAGCAGACGGTAGTCACGGACGATCAGGCCTTCATGCAGTTGCATTCACGTTCTCCAGTTTGAGCTATTTTCGCCATTATCGGCGGCTTGTGGATTATGTCAAGTAAGTTCAGAGGTTTCAGGTGGATGGACGAGATGGACATTATGGACTAAATGGACGGAATGACCGGTTTCTTTGCGTGATGTCCATACAGTCCATACAGTCCATTATGTCCATCGTGTCCATTCTCAAGCCCTGATCTTATTCCTTCTTCCACCAATTCGAGAAGTAGAGCATGAGGGATTGGCGCACTCCACTCATGGCTTGCCTGAGGGGCACAGAGCGGTTTTCCACGACCAGCATCAGGGGGATGATGGTCAGCCAGCGCATGATCCCGCCAACGCCAAAGACGACCTGTTCCGGCTCCAGCGCGAGGCTTCCCAACTTGAGCGCGGGAGGAAAGAAGATGCCGGTGAGGAGGGTCGACGCCATCATGCCGACGCCAACGATGGCATTATAGGTGCCGGAATAGACCTGTTCTCTGCCTTTGGCGGCGAGAGAGAGGGCAAAATTGGTCGTGACAATGCCCGCTCCAGCCCACATGAAGCCGGAGGTGACAGCCTCAAACCACAGTATGGTATGGTTTTGCGCGGTCATGAACAGCCAGAGCATGGGATTCATGCCTCCCAGAAAGACGCAGATCTTCATTGCGGTCTTGTTGCCGAAACGGTCGATAAATCTGCCCCAGAAGTTGTATCCGATCAGGGAAAAGATCATGTGCACGGAGCTGTAAAGCTGCACTTCGAAGAGCCCCATCTGCAGTTTCTTCAGCATGAATGGACCCCAGAAGGCGGAGCCGACCCCGATCGAGAACATCCACCAGACACCAAAGATCAGTAAGAGCCGGAAGTTCTTGTCCTTGAAGGGTTCACGATAGAGGCGGGAAAGCTTTTCGGTGGGTTTGCGGTTCAGTTTCCGTTCCGGCTGACGCGCCAGTATGGTCAGCCCGAAGAGGGATATAAGGGTCGCGGCAATGAAGACGCCGGAGAGGAATATCGCCTGATTCGCGGGGGTGAAATAGTCCTGCAAACCCAGGAGTTTAACGTACGCTGAGCGTAGTCCAGAACCGCTCTTCTCGAAAAGATCGACATGAAAGCTGACCAGATAGCTTACGATCAGGCCGTAGAAGAGCATGTACTGATTGCGTTTGGAGAAGAATCTGCCGCGCAGTGAGAGGGGGATCAGCTCGCTCACCCAGGCGATCCAGATGTTGCCGCCGATGGCTTGCAGTCCCGCGCTTGCGAAGAGCAGTGCCAGAACGAACCAGATCCCGCTGCTCTTGATCGAGAAGAGCAGGGACAATCCCAGGAAGAAGGTCAGGATCCTGCCCAGAGCAGTGATCCAGATACAGGCTGGTTTACGGCGTTTGAGCCTGTGGGTGATGGCGACTCCGAGGGGTTGAAACACCGCAGAAGCCTGTCCTAAAGCGCTCAGGAGACTGTAATGCAGAGGTGACGCGCCCAGGATGACCAGGAGCTTGGTGATGAAACTGCTGCCTATGGTTGCGAGAGTGCCGTATATCTGGGAAAAGATGCTCTCGGTGATCGATATGCGATAGGTGCGGGTGACGATGCTTTCCGTCCTCGGGGCGCGACGTAGTTTCAGCCTAGCGGGAGGCTGAGAGCCGGTCAGATCGGGTTCAATATCAGTTTTTCGCATATCTGCTGAGCAAGTTCTCGCACATCGCTCTGCTTGTAAAGAGAATTATCTTCGCGACCTCAACTCATCTAACGAGAGTTCTCCGGGGAGCTTATCCGGCAAAGAAAAACGCGGACACAGTGGCATCCGCGTTTAATTATAGCCGTAAGAAAGGGTTATTTCACCATCACCATCTTGAGAGTAGTGGTCTTTTCGGGGGTGCTGAGCCTGTAGAAATAGACTCCGCTGGGCAGGTTCCGTCCTGAGTCATCAGTGCCGTTCCAGACGACGCTGTGATCTCCGGCGGGAGTAGTGCCGTTTACCAGGGAACGAATACGCTGGCCACGCATGTTGAAGATATCCAGAGAGACGTTCTGCGCTGTCGCGAGGCTGTAGCTGATGGTGGTCGTGGGGTTGAACGGATTGGGGTAATTAGGATACAAAGCCGAGACGATCGGGGTCTCCAGAGGGTCGGTAGTCGCAACGTAGCCGGAAAGACCACGCACCAAACGGATGTTGTCTATGGTCCAGCCGGGGTCGGTGAGATCAGCGTGCGTCGAGACGTCTGTGAGGTGGAAGCGGATCTTGACGTTCATGCCAGGGTAATCTGAGAGCGGGACGTACTCGATTCTCCAGCTATTCCAGAGCCCGGATTTGGTCCAGACAACCGTCCAGTTGTTTCCGCCGTCGGTGCTGATCTCGACCGTGCAGGGATCCCAGCTCCACTCTGTGTAGAGATGAGAATCAAAGACCAGCATGGCATCTTCCGAAGAAGGAATAAAGAAGGAATCGTTAGTAGTGATATAGACACTGGCATTGGTCTCGTAGAAGCCGTTGCCTCCCCAGCTGTCAGTGATGGCATAGCCGGAGGCGGAAAGCTCGTTCTCACGCACCCAGGGACCGACAATGGTCCAGGCAGAGGTGCCTTCTTCCCAGTCTTCGCTAAAGATGGTCATGGTCGGAGAGAGGTTGAAGAGGAAGTTATTGTAGCCTTCCTGGAGCGTGACGGTTCCCAGATAGGGATAGTATCCTTCCGCGCTGACCTCGACCTGGTAGCTTCCCACATAGCTGCTATGCACGAAACTGCCGTTCGTCACGATCGTATCAGGATCCATATCCTTGAAGATGATCCTGGCGTTGATCGGTTGTCCGTTGCCGCTGACCGTTCCGGCGAAATAAGCCACAGCCTTTGGCTGCATCTGCACGTTCTTCAGTGTCCAGGTATTGGCGTTGACCATCACGGTTGCAGTGAAGTCCTGATAGCCCTCTTTCAGCACTTTGAGGTGATATGTTCCCGTCGCCAGGGGTTTGAAGTACTGACCTGTAGCGGGATCAGAGGTGCGGGGACGGAACCAGGGAGCGTCGTGCTCCGTGATCACGATCTGGGCTTGAAGTGGCTGCCCGGTCACGATATCCGTGACCTTACCCTGCATCATGGCAACCGGGACGCTTCCCTGAGAGAACATCAAGGCGCGTTTCAGGAGCCAGCGAACGCCATTGGAGCAGCGATTCACCGTGTCCACCATGATCAGGGAATCAGGCTGGATATCCCTCGTGGCGCATTCGATCAGCATCTGGATCGTGCCATACTGCTGATACATCCAGTCATGCGTCGCGCCTCTGCGGCTTAGGTTTGGCAGGTATTCATAGGTCGCGTCGCCCGCCTGAGTGTAGATCTGGCTTGCGACACCCTGGGCGATGGACTGCGCGAAGAGCATATCCGGCGAGGGTCTGACCTCTTTCCAGTTGAAGGGATAATAGACCTTCTCGGAGAGATTACCTGTGCGTGAGGAGTGCCAGACGATAGAATAGACAAAGCGTTGAGCGTCGCAGAGTTCCTTCAGGGCATGAACTTCCGATTCAGAATCAGGATAGGGACCACGGTAATAATCATACACCTCGAGGCTTCCCGGCTGCATCAGAGTGTCTCCATGCACCCAGTTGAAGTCAAGATTCCGGTTGATATCCACGCCATCAATGTCATAACCCACGAGGTTGCTGAAGTCAAAGATGCCGTTTCCGTTATTATCCCGCTTGTTCTTGCGGTAAGAATTGTCGATATTGGAGGTCACGACGTTGTGTCCTTCCGGGTTGAGCGTGGGGATGAACCACATCTCCAGCTGATTCTTCCAGAGAGATTGGAGCGCTTGTTCATTCAGGGTCAGGATCTCGTTGATGTTGGACATCACGATCTGCACGCCCATGACTTCTTCAGCATGCACCTGCCCGATGAACAGCACCGCCGGTTCATCTTCTTCCAGTTCCACGTTGTCGGAGATCTTCATGGCATAGATCGGCAGATGTTCCTGCTGAGTGTAGCCGATAGTATAGACCTTAGCGATGGCTGGATACTGCGCCTGATAGGCATTCAGCATGTCAGTCACCTGAGCATAGGTATAATAGCAGGTCGGCAGAGTCTGAGCGGAAAGCACTCCTGCCAAAAGGATCAAAGCGAGAAACAGCACTCTTTTCATGGATCTTATTCTCCTTTGTTTGCGGGTTTGATAAGCTCATCGACCCAATAGCTGAGGGTTCCGGCAAGGTCATCTCCGGATCCTGATTTGTCCCAGGCGATCTTGCCATCTTTATCGATGACGCAGATGTATGGTATGCCTGTGATGCCATAGTTCTTGGAAACATCGGCATCTCCGGCGAGATATGTCATACGGTATTTCTTCTCCGCGATATACTTTTTGGCGTTCTGAGGATCTTGTTCCCAGATGTTGATGGAAAAGACCCTGACGCCCTTCGGCATCGAGGTTCGCATCCATTCATCCAGCACGGGCATGGTCGCGCGGCAGGGTGAGCACCAAGTCGCCCAGAAATCGAGGATCACGATTTGACCCTTGAGATCGGCGAGTTTGACGATATTGCCGTCTTTATCAGGAAATTCCCACAAGGGTGCGGGAGTGTCCTTGCGGTTTGCCAGAGCCGCTTCACGACGGGCAGGCTCTGTCGCTTCCCAATCAGCCTTGGCTTTTGCCAGCATGCGTTTCCAGCGAGGCAGTTCGTGCAGAGCTTCCCAGCCTTCGGTATCGTTCAGATCGCCATAATCGATCTCTCCTTTCTCCAGAGCGTTGGAGATGAAGTTCAATGCCTCGTCATAACGCTGCGTGGCGATATACATGTCCAGGAGGGTTCCGTTGTATTTCGGGTTGCCCATATACTGAGGATGCGACGCGAAGAATTGCTTGACCGCGTCCCAGTTTTTGGTCTTACCCAGCATATAGTTATAATAGCTGTCATAAACGTCTGTGCTGTCCGCGGCATTGATCTCACCGGAGGAAATGCCGGCGGAGATCATCAGTGGAACTAGCCGTTCGAAAGCTGTCATTCTTCCGGAGGTTTCGACGAAGCTCATGATGGAATCCATATTGGCGTTCAGGGCTGATGGATCGGATACTCCGAGGATATATTGCTCCGCCAGGGGATAGTTCTTTTCGTAGCTGTAGAGATTAAAGAGAGCGATCAGGGCATATTCGTCTCCGGGGAAACGCTTCAATCCGTCATGCATGAGGATCCTGTCCGTGGGCAGGTAAGCCGCGACGCGTTCTTTGACCTCGGTCGAAGCCTTTGCGTCAAAAAGGGTTCCCAGATATGCAGCATAGAGAACTCTGTAGCCCCAGTAGAACTCAGGATGGGCAGTGATCATTTTGCGCGCTTCCGCGATCTGCATTTCATCGTCTTCAGAGGTGCGAACCCAGAGATAATGATAGACCGGGGAATCCGGCTGCTGGCTGTGC
Organism: Candidatus Cloacimonadota bacterium; assembly: GCA_035353255.1. Classification (GTDB taxonomy): domain Bacteria; phylum Cloacimonadota; class Cloacimonadia; order Cloacimonadales; family Cloacimonadaceae; genus PHBP01. Next base: position 800 of record DAOPZE010000055.1, on the reverse strand, counting down.
ATAGCCAGGAAATGGGCGGTGCAAGCCTGTTTATCGATCCGCATCCAGACGTTTTGCAGCGTCCGCAGATCATTTACATCGGTCATTTTGGGCAGGTATTCCTGCACGATGGTCATGGCATCGTCAGCGCTCTTGGCGGTCTCCAGCTTGCTGTTGAATTCATCAGCCATAGCGGTGGCACAAAGCGTTGATACCAATAACAATACAACGCTCAGAGCGATCATGTATTTAGGAAACATCAATTCCTCCCTTTATTCTCATACAACGTATATGCAAAAAACATGCCGAAAACTTGCAGATAATGCTGATTTTCACCTGATGCTTGCTGATCGGTCATATCGGTATCCCCTGGCTATCCTCTCTCTATCATCTTACGTCATGACGTAAGATGATAGAGAGAGGATAGGGAGAAAATGCCTGTGGGTACAGGCGCTCGCCGTAGCGCCTTTCTAAGTGGAGGCGGGTTTGAGGCTAGGAGTTCAAGGCGAGTCTTAGGCTAGGAGTTCAAGGCGAGTTTGGGGCTAGGAGTTCAAGGCGAGTTTGGGGCTAGGAGTTCAAGGCGGTTAACTAGTGTTTAGTTTTAGTGCTCTTCTCAGCGCCGACTTGGACTTCTAGACGATCAGCAGCGACGTGATTAGACTGCAGGCAACACCATCGCTTGTGTCGCTCTGAAGTCCAAACCGCCCTTCAAGATCAGTAGTCAGCTTGAGTTTAGCTACGGCGTTTGAACTCCAGGCTTAGACTCGCTACGGCGTTTGAACTCCAGGCTTAGACTCGCTACGGCGTTTGAACTCCAGGCT
>DAOPZE010000054.1:0-16196 GCA_035353255.1 Candidatus Cloacimonadota bacterium | reverse complement strand
GCAAGATTAGGGATGTGTAGAGTGGATCTTAGGGGGATCAGAGGTGATTTTTCGGCATTATTTAATGAATGTTCCCTGATTAGTGACGCATACAGGTAAGTCGGACTGAGTCATTTACCGTGGGACAGATTGACTTCACAGGGAGATTTTCCTCTTGGACAGATAGCGGCACAAAGGAGTAGTATCTGTGGACGTTGAAGATATCGGGAGCACAAAGATAACTATATCAAATATTGTAGTTTCCGGGGGTTCGGGATAAAAGAGGGGTTGACAGCACAATACGAGCGGGATTATTGATCCTGCTCTGAGATATCTACTCTCATAATTGAATAAAATATCAGGAGTAAGGAAGTTGATCATGCGCAGGTTGATGGTGATATTGGTTATTTCGTTCGTGTGGATCGTGGGGTATGGTGTGACGATCGAAGTCGGCGATTATGGCTTTGGTGAGGGGAAGATCAGGAACTACAGCGAAGGTCCGTGGAATTCTTCGGGGACGGATCTGAGCGAAGGTACGGGTAAGGTCTGGAGCTTTAGCATGCCCACGGCGGGATACGTCAACAACACTTACCACAACTGTCAGAACGTCAGCGGTTTCCCTTCTGCGAATATCGCCGGGACATATGATCAATATACGCTGGATTATTACACAAACGGTACTCAGTATTATTACAACACAGGCAGTGACATTCTCAATATTGGCTATACCGCTTCGCCGAATTTCGTCTGGAATCCGGCTGTTCCGATGGGCTTGCCTCACTATCTGGGAAAGACCTGGACAGGGACGCATAGCTGGGCTTACGGGACTTATACCGTGAGCGGAAAGGTCATTTCGGAAGGTCAGGTCACGACGCCTTTGGGGAGCTATGCCGCAGTCCTTGTGCGCTATTATTATCAGACGAACGTGATAAGCTATTACTTCTATCAGTGGGAGACCAAAGAGTATGGGATCATAGCCTATACGATCACGGTCAATAACGGGATGCTCTATGTTCTTAACCAGGCTGACGCGAATGTCGCCAATAATGACTACGTCGGGCAAGCACCGGCTCTCAGGGCAACTTTGAGCCCCAATCCATTTGCTGGAGATGTTTCTCTGGTGCTGGAAGCGAGAAATGACGAGCCGGTTCGCGTGAATATCTATGACCTCCGTGGAAGATCGGTTGCGCGCCGTGAGCATGCTCTTCAGGCAGGCAGGGAACTACGTTTGGATCTCGCTCAGGACTTTAGCGGTCAGGTTCCGGGGATATATCTGATCTCTGTGGAATCCGGTCAAGAGAAGCTGATCCGCAAAGTGACCAAGCTGCCGTAATCCTGAAAAGCGACAAAAAAGCAGTTCCGGCAAACTTTTGCCGAAAAAAAGGATTGACACCTGAGCGGGATAGAGCTAGGTGTGAGTTCATTATTATGAGCAGGTAGCGAAATGAAGAATATTCCAGAGACTGTCACGGAACTACGCTGGATCAGGATGCTGTTGATCCTGATAGCTTTACCGATCATCGTCATCATACTCAAGGCTTTGAAGACCATCTTCATCCCCTTGATCTTTGCTGCCTTTATCTCGTTCCTCTTTGCCCCGATGCGTGGCTGGCTGAAGAAACGGAAAGTCCCCGGTTGGCTGATCCTGATCCTGATGGTGGGGGTCTTACTGCTTGTCACGGCGGTCTTTGGAGGAATAGTCTATGCCGCGGTGAATAGCTTTATAGTTCAGCTTCCGAAGTATCAGGAACGGTTTACGGAGCTGATCGAGGGAGCGATGACCTGGGGTAAGGACGCTTTCGCGCAGATGGATCTGGCTCTGGCAAATATCCCCAATGTCGATGCGGCATCGCTGGTTTCCGGCTCAGGTGTCTCGCTGACGAAATTCGTATCTGGCACTTTTGGCACCTTCATGAGCGTGGCGGGAACGCTCTTCCTGACCTTGATCTTCATGATGTTTCTGGTCAGCGGCAGCGGCAAGATGGAGAAACGGCTGAGCCGGGTTCTTACTCCCGAGGATACAAAACGCACAATGCAGACGGTGACCAGCATCCAGGAGCAGATCCAGAAGTACTTCGGCAACAAGTTCCTGATCAGTATCATGACGGCGACGGTTGCCATGCTCATCCTCTGGATATTCGGCATCGATTTCGTTATCATTGCGGGGATCATCTACGTTATCATGAATTTCATCCCCAGCGTGGGTTCGATCATCTCAGTAGCGTTTGCTCTGTTGCTCTGCCTGTTGCAGTACGGGTTTGATTTCAGGCTTGTCTTGCTTTTCGTTCTGCTCGAGGCGAACGAGCTGTTCTTCTCGAACATCATTGAGCCGCGCATCATGGGCGATAGGATGAATCTCACCCCGATCATGATCCTGATCTCTTTGATCTTCTGGGGCTACGTCTGGGGTATTGTCGGAATGATGATCGCCGTGCCTCTGACTTCCATCGTGAATATTATTTTGAAAAAGATAGACGACAAGAATATCATCTCTGCCGTGATCAGCGACAGCTAAAGGAGATAAGAATATGAAAAAGAGACTTTTAGTTGCCACGGGCGGTGGAGATTGCCCGGGTCTGAACGCAGTCATCCGCGCGATCGTCAAACGCGCAGCCACAGAGAAGGACTGGGAAGTCATCGGCAGTATGGATGCCTTCAACGGGATCTTGCTCGATCCTATGCATTTGATCGAGCTCACGGAAGAGAAAGTAGCAGGAATTCACGTTCAGGGTGGAACGATCATCGGTACGACCAATCACGGCGGACCGTTCAACTGGCCGGTTAAGAACGCTGATGGTAGCTGGACGACGGTTGATCGGAGCAAGGATCTTCTGGACAGATTGCGTTATCAGAATATCGAAGCAGTGATCAACATCGGCGGAGACGGTTCGCAACGTATCTCGCAGCAGCTCTTTGAGATGGGCTGTCCTATCATCGGTGTGCCCAAGACGATCGATAATGATCTCTCGGATACGGATTTTACCTTTGGCTTTCAAACAGCGGTGGATGTAGCGACCGACGCGGTGGATAAGCTCGTCACGACTGCCGCGAGTCACCATCGGGTGTTGATCCTGGAAGTGATGGGACGTTACGCAGGCTGGATCGCTCTTCATGCCGCTATCGCGGGTGGCGCGGAAGTTTGCCTTATCCCGGAGCAGCCCTATGACATCCACAAGGTCATGGATACCATCAATAAACGGTCTGATTATGGAAAAGGCTTCGCCATCATTGTGATCGCGGAAGGCGCGATGCCCGTCGGCGGAGGGATGGAGTATTCCGAGAACACCGAAGTCGGAGCGATGAAGATCAAACTGGGTGGCGCGGCTCTGAGGCTATCTCAGGAACTCAAGCAGGCAGGATGCAAGATCGAGATACGGGAAACGATCCTGGGTCATCTGCAGCGGGGTGGACGCCCTAACTCCTTTGACAGGATCCTTGCTTCGCAATTCGGGGTCAAAGCCTTCGAACTCGCTCTGGAAGGGATGTGGGGTCATATGGTCGCCTATCGTCATCCAAACATCGTTGCCGTCCCGATCTCAGAAGCTATCAAGGAATACAATCTAGTCAGCCTTGATTCTGATCTGGTTCGAACCGCGCGCGGAATGGGGATGTGCCTGGGGGATTGAGGCTTAATCGGTCTTGTCTTTGTCGTTCGCCCGTGGATGGGCACGATTGTATTCTTTTTTGATATCGTCTATCGTCACATGCGTGTAGATCGTTGTGGTCGAGAGGTTGCTATGCCCAAGCATTTCCTGTATGGAGCGCAAGTCTGCCCCATGCTGGAGCAGATGAGTGGCGAAGCTGTGCCTTATGCTGTGCGGTGAGTAGCCCTGTTGCTGAGCCACGAGACTGATGTATTTCTGCAGGATAGTGTCGAGTTGTTTGGAATCCCAGTTCTTACCCGTCGCGGTCACGAACAACTTGTCATTCTTCTTCGCTTCGCCAAAGCTATCTCTGATCGCAAGGTACTTCCTGATGGCGTCGATCGCCGGTAATCCAACAGGGACAAGGCGTTCCTTGCTGCCTTTGCCCAGCACCCGGATGAGTCCCCTGCGAGTGTCCAGGTCTTGCAAACGTACCCGGGATATTTCCACTAAGCGCAATCCGGATGAATAGATAAGTTCCAGCATCGCTTTGTTCCTGATGCCGAATTTGGATTCCAGATCGGGTATTCTCAGCAAAGTTATCATCTCTTCCTCGCTGAAGAAGTGGGGCAATTTCTTCTCGTATCTTGGTCTTTTGATCTTGGCGACGGGATTATGCTCCAGATATCCTTCAGTCACAGCCCAGGCAAAGAAGGAATTCAGCGCGGTCACTTTGCGGGAGATACTACGGTTGACGTCGTCCTTCTCATGGAGGTAGTTCAGAAAGCTCCGCGCCATCAGAAGATCGATCTCTTCAAGAGTGGGTTCCGTGCTCTGAAACTGCTCTCTTAGAAAGTGAAGGAACTGGTCCAGGTCAAGCCGATAGGCGTTGACGGTGTTCGGGGACTTGCCCTCGACCTTGAGCATGGCGCAGTATTTGTCGTAGTAATCTTCTATTTTCATCGCAAAAAACCTTAACGTGCGTATTTTTTACTTGCCTGAATCCTTGTAAAGAAAAATATTGGTATTATCCCAATGGAGGTATTATGAATCAATACATTAGTGACAAAGCTAAGCTTGGCGCCGGAACGGTTCTGGGCTACAACGTTGTAGTGATGGACGATGTTCTCATCGGGCAGAACTGTCTGATCGGCTCGAATGTCGTGATCCACGAAGGAAGCGTCATTGGAGACAACGTGCGTATTGACGATAATACCATCATCGGGAAGAAGCCTCTCAGCTCTCCCAGAAGCATCTTCAAGGTGCCCACAGATCTCGCACCAGCAAAGATCGGTTCTTTCTGCCAGCTTGGCGCGAACGTGGTCATCTATTGCGGATGCACCATCGGAGAACGTAATCTCATCGCCGATATGGCAACCGTGCGTGAAAACGTCAGCATCGGCACACTGAATATCATCGGACGTAACGTCTCCGTGGAGAATTTCGTCACGATCGGAGACCGGAACAAGTTTGAGACGAACTGCTATATCACCGCCTATTCGGCCATTGAGGACTACTGCTTCGTCGCGCCTTGCGTTGCCACTAGCAATGATAACTACATGGCACGCGACAAAGAGCGGTTCGACCACTTCAAAGGCGTCACCCTCAAGCGTGGCGCAAGGATCGGTGTGAATGCCACCATCCTTCCGGGTAAGATCATAGAAACAGACGGAACAGTAGCTGCCGGAGCGGTTGTAAGTCGTGACGTCCCTGCCGGAAAGATCGTTTTGGGCAGTCCCGCGAAAGCCTTCCGGGATGTGCCTGATCCCCAACTACTAAAGAATAATCTGGATAAGTAATCATGAAAGCACTAGTTATCATCCCAACCTACAACGAGATAGAAAACATTGAGCGCATGCTGCGCACCGTTCTGAGCCTGAGAGAAGACTTGGATATCCTGATCATGGACGACGGTTCTCCTGATGGAACCGGCAACGTGGTCAAGGGGATGCAGCTCGAAGATCCCCGCATCCACCTGATCGAGCGTCCCGGTAAAATGGGGCTTGGCTCAGCCTACGTCACGGGATTCAAATTTGCCCTCAAGGAAGGTTATGACTTCATCCTGGAGATGGATGCCGATTTCTCTCACAATCCTGCTGACATCCTCCGTCTTTTAGAGGCTGCTCAGAAGCATGATCTCGTGATCGGCTCCCGCTATTGTCAGGGAGTCAACATCATCAACTGGCCTATCAAACGCTTGTTGATCAGCTACTTCGCCTCAAAGTACGTGAGATTGATCACCGGTATGCCGATCAAAGACCCCACCGGTGGGTTCAAATGCTTCAACCGCAAAGTCCTGGAAGCGATCGATCTCTCCAAGATACTTTCGGACGGCTACGCGTTCCAGATCGAGATGAATTTCCGCGCCTGGAGCAAGGGATTCCGGGTCAAAGAGATACCGATCGTCTTCACCGAGAGATTGAACGGCGTCTCCAAAATGAGCCGGCACATTGTCTGGGAAGCAGCCTGGATGGTTTGGCACTTACAGTTCCTGAAACTTATCAAGCATCTATGAGGACATCATGAGAAAACTGATCTGCGTCACGATCCTGTTCCTGGCGATACTGCCTTTCTTCGCTATGACCCGCCCCAGAGTCTATGTCCAAAAGCTGGTTCTGGACAATGGTAAGACACCCTTCATTACCTTTGAGGACAAGAAGTCTGCCAATGAATATATTCTGACAGCCACGATCCTGGAAATCCCGGGGGCCTTTCTTTCGACGGAGATCGATCCTGTGCATTCTATCGCCATCAAGCAAGTCGGAAACGGCACGACCTTCCCCTACATCGTGATCGCCAGTGTGCAACTCGGCAATTTCGGTACTGACTGGCAGGCGGAACAGACTCTCCATCTGGAGCTGACCCACAAACTGACCGGTCAGAAATACTCCTGGGATGTCTTTATTCCCGAGGGAACGGCGCTGATGAAGCACCTCGACGATCCTCTCGTGATCCCACCCTACACCAAGAAGAAAGACTGATCCCCCATGCTGGAAAGAATTAACACTCCGGTTCTGCAGGATGAAGACGGCGAATTTGACCGCGCGCTCCGTCCTAAAACCCTCAAGGATTTCATAGGTCAGAATCACATCAAACAACTGCTCGACATCTCGATCAAAGCGGCAAAACTCCGCAACGAATCTCTCGACCACGTCCTCTTTTACGGACCTCCCGGTCTGGGAAAGACAACTCTGGCAAGCATAATTGCCCGTGAGCTCGGAGTTCAGATCACCGTCTCCAGCGGTCCGGTCATGGAAAAAGCCAGCGACCTTGCCGGCATCCTGACCAATCTGGGGCGACACGAACTGCTCTTCATCGACGAGATCCACCGCCTCAGCCACGTGATCGAAGAATATATCTACCCCGCCATGGAAGATTATGAGATGGAGATCATCCTGGATAGCGGTCCCAGCGCGCGAACTCTCAAGATCGACATTGAACCCTTCACTCTTGTAGGCGCGACGACTCGTGCCGGACTTCTGACGCCGCCCCTGCGCGATCGTTTCGGGATCGTGCTCAGGCTGGATTACTACGATATCGAGTCCATCGTCAAAATCATCAAACGCTCCGCTCGCATCCTCGAAGTTCCGATCGATAACGAAGGAGCGGGTGAGATCGCCAGACGCAGCCGCGGAACTCCACGCATCGCCAATCGCCTTCTACGCCGCGTGCGTGACTACGCGCAGATCATCGGGGACGGTTCGATCACCCTTGACCTTGCCCTCAATGCCCTCGAGATGCTGCAGGTAGATCATGCCGGACTCGACGAGATGGACAAACGTATTCTGCACACCATCATCGAGAATTACCGAGGCGGACCGGTCGGGATCAAGACGCTCTCCACCGCCATCGGTGAGGATGCAGGAACGATCGAGGAGATCTTTGAGCCATATCTGGTTCAGCAAGGATTTCTGGAGCGCACGACCCAGGGTCGCAAAGTGACCTTCAAAGCCTATAAACATCTGGGTCTCAGCCCGATGGAAGGACAGACTGAAATCTTCTGATCAGCTCCTGACTCACGGAATCCGCTGGACCCTGGTCACTACTATCATCCGGCGTGTGATCAGTCTGCTGCTGTTTCTCGTCATTGCCGGATGGCTTTCCCAGACCGATTTTGGTATATTTCGCAGCTATAGTCTCATCCTTTTACTCCTGACCTCGATCGGCACGTTGGGGCTGGATTTCCACTATATCACCTCAGACCGAAATACGAATCTTAACCTCCTGAGCCTGAGCCAATTCGGGATCATCCTCTGGCTGGCATTGAGCCTTGTCTCGATCTTCATGGCAAGTCTGATTGGGAACATCTATCACAGCCCACAGCTCGGCTGGCTAATGCTCGCCACCTTCCCGATTCTTGGCATTGAACTCCTGCGCACCATCCTCCGGGCACAGGCACAGAAATCTCTGATGTTCCGGGAACTGGCACTGGCGGAGACTCTTAACGTCCTGCTCTACAGCGCATTGGCGCTGGTTGGTCTTTTCTTTATCCGCAAGGTCTGGCTCTATGTCGGGCTGTTCTATCTGGGCAATCTTGCCGAAGCCCTCTTCCTGAAACGCGCTTTGCCGCCTCTGGCACACGGCATCAAACGCAGGATGCTCTGCCCGAAGTGCCTGAAATACAGCCTGGCAGTTCTGAAGCAGAATCTCAGCTTCCTCTCCAATGTCCTGGCGATCAATGTTCTCCAGATCTACGCCGGCAATGCACCGGTGCTTTTCCTCGGGATGCTGGCTGAACCGGCCAGGATGGGATTGTATTTCTTTGCCACGCAGATGATCGGGGTGCCGGTCGGGATGCTCACCGGAGCCGTTTCACAAGTCTTCTTCCCGGTTTTCGCCGTCCAGCAGAGAAGCGTCACGATCGCCAATATCCGCCGTTACACTTCACTCATCCTCTGGCTCGGGATTCCTCTGCTGATCTGCTATGCCTTTGGTCTCCAATATCTTATCCCGTTGTTCCTGGGTGATAAATGGAACGCTGCGCTGCCTTTGATCTATTATCTTGTGCTGTTCTATGGAACCAGCCTCTTGCACCATCCCATCTCCGCAGTGCCGGTTATCTGCCGTAAGCCCCATTATGAATTGATCTGGAACGTGATCAGTACGATCCTGCGTCTGGCCGCTCTCGCCTGGGGTTTCAGATACGGATACGACTATGCCGTTCTCAGTTTCTGCCTCGCCAGCGCCGTGCTGCATCTTAGTTTCTATTTCATGTCACTCGTGCTTCTAGGCGAAAAACTCGTTAGCAGCATAGTCTCGCTGATGTCGAGACTTCTCATCCCTGCCATATTGGGGCTGAGCGTGATCCGGTTGGGAGGACTACGCCATGGTCTTTACTACGGAACAACGCTGTTGATCGTCTATTTCGGCATCCTCTACCTGATCGATCCAGGAGTATATTCCGATCTGAAACGCCTCCTTCTTCCGGCAAAGAATCCCGATCCGGCAAGCTGATATCCGCATTGTTTCAGATACCTTTATTGTTGCCTTTCATCTACTTATCCGGGCTATTGGCTCTTCTCCGCTAAACCTTTTCATCCGGCTATCTTCCCCCGATCATTCCGGTATCATTTCCTGTCATGACAGGACATGATACCGATATGATACCGGTAAGAGAGGGTGGTAAAACCCGAAGGACCAAAGCAGGGATCGGACTGCGCGCAGAAAGTAGCTTGACATATTACGCAGATAAATGAGAATGTCCTGAATGATACTCATGGAGTCTGCACTATGGAACTAAGATCAGGAACGACGATCCGGGATTACCGCTTAATATCGCGTTTGGGCGAAGGCGGAATGGGAGAAGTTTGGCTGGCTGAGGACATCAACATAGAACGCAAGATCGCCCTCAAGGTACTTTCATCACAATTAGTTAGAGATTCGTCCCTGGTTGAGCGATTCCGCCAGGAAGCCAAGATCCTGGCAAACCTGTTGCATCCGAATATTGTCACCTGCTGGGGCTTCTTTTCCCAGGATCAGGATTATTATCTCGCCATGGAATACGCACCGGGTATCAATCTCAAGACGCTGATCTCTCAGACCGGTCCGCTCCCCTATCAGCGCGCGGTACATATACTCAGACAGATACTTGAGGCATTGGCACACACTCATTCCAAAGGGATCATACACAGGGATATCAAGCCCTCGAACATCATGATCGACACTGCCAATAATGACATGGTCAAGGTCATGGATTTCGGTATCGCTAAAGCGTTGGCGGACTTCAGCATGACCAGAACAGGAATGCAGATCGGGACGCTCTATTATATGAGTCCTGAACAGATCAACGACTCAAAGAGCGTGGATCATCGGTCCGATATCTTCAGCCTGGGAATCCTGTTCTATGAGATGCTCACGGGGAGAATCCCCTATGATACTGATACAGATAGCACTTATAAGATCCAACACGCGATCCTGACCGAACAGCTTCCCTCACCTTTAACGATCTATCCATATATTCCCAAGGAGTTGATCACTATTCTCGATCATATGTGCGAGAAGGACATGAATACTCGCTATCAAAATGTGAACGGGATAATTAGCGATCTGGCAAAAGTCTCCAGCCCATCCCCTGAGCCTGTCACATTATCCAGAATGCCAAATCGACAAAATCAAGTCAAACCAGAACTTATCCCTCTGCCGGAGAAACAGGTACGGCAGAGTTCAGGAAAAAAGACCAATCCGCTCGTCTATATCATCCCGGCAGTGATCCTGATCGCAGCGCTGCTCTATATCTTTGTCCTGAAAGGAAAAGACAAGCCGGTTGCGGATAAGCGTCCTGAGGGTATGGTCGAGGTTGCCGGCGGTAGCTATCTCATGGGTTCGCAACAATCCAGTGAGGCGGACGAGATGCCTCAGCATCAGGTTTCTGTAGGCTCTTTCTGGATGTCCGAGACGGAAGTAACACAGCAACAGTGGATGGCAATCATGGGATTCAATCCCTCCTACACACAAGGAGACAGTCTGCCCGTCGAGCAGGTCACATGGTTTGAGACTATCTCTTATTGCAACAAACTAAGCCTGCAGGAAGGCTTGACTCCCTGCTACTCGATCGATGGGAACACCGCGCCGGCGAACTGGCAGTCCAATCGTATCGTCTGTGATTTCGATGCTAATGGTTATCGGCTCCCGACCGAAGCAGAATGGGAGTTTGCCGCGAAAGGTGGTAATCACAGCAGCGGCTTCAAGTACAGCGGTAGCAACGATCCGTCGATAGTTGCCTGGAGTTCTGCTAATTCCGGTGGAAGATCGCATCCCGTGAAAACCCTTAGTCCAAACGAACTGGGTCTCTATGATATGAGTGGAAATATCGAGGAATGGTGCTGGGACTGGTATTCCGCCTTCTATTACAAGAATAGCTCTTCTTCGATGCCAAGAGGACCTGAAAGCGGTTCAGACAGATCGATACGCGGTGGCTGTTGGAAGTATGAGGCAATATACACAAAACATACCAACCGCGCCTACGAGACGCCTGATAACCGGGATAGCATCGATGGCTTCAGAGTTGTCCGCTCCATCGGGATATAAGCAGGTATATGGCAAGGCTTTTTAGCAAAGACTTTCACGAACTTTCCACCTCCTGGTACTTCAATCATGCCGTGATAGGCTTGGAGAATGGGGATCTTCTGCACTGGAAATACAAGGATGAGAACGAGCTTATCCATCTGAGATTCTTCTCCACACCTCAGAAGAAAGAGTATTTCTCCGCTGTAGTTGACGTTACGTATGACCAGGCTGCTCAGACTATCGTCCGGCATAGTTGTTCAGAATGCAGGGATGACGACGCTTGCCGGCACTATCTGTCGATCCTGAGATACAGCTATTACAATCTCAAGACCGATATCTTTGAAGAACCGATCGTGGAGACTTGCTTCGGCAACGCGCTCCGGGCAGGGGAAGAGATTCTTAGTCTGTTGGATAATTCCCGCATCCAGATCGAGGGTATATTCAATCCGGATACGGATAAGATCAGGTTTTATTACGATAGTTACGATCATGTAGACATACCAGCCCTGATCCGTGTCAGCCTGGATGAGGAGATCGAAGAGCTGGAAAGCCATGCTAAAGCGGTATTGATCAGGCAGCGTGAAGCTCTTGGTGACGCGGAACTAAGGCTTTGGCAATACGTTCATACGCACAGGGTCTCGCAGAGCAGCAAAGGTAAATTCTACTCGCTGAGCAAGCAGGAGTTCCCTGCGGTGCTGGCGATCCTGCAAAACCTTGGAAGCATGGCTGTGGTTCGTGAGACCGCGGAACCGCTGCATTTTGTCTCTCAGCCGTATAACCTCAGCTTGAGGATCGAGCCATCCGGGAAGAAAGGCTTTCGGGTTCACCCGATCATTGTGGATGAACTTTCCATCTGGTACGCTGGATTCCCGACCTGGTTGTTCTTCCGCAATAGCGTTCATAACCTTTATCTTCCTCTGCAGAACGAGATCATCGACCAGATCTTTGCAGGCGGAAAGCTTCTCTCCGTCAAAGAATTGGTCTATTGGCGGACTATCGTTTACCGTGAACTGCGCAAATACGACCTGTATCTTGACTTTGATGAACGTATCACCCTTCCTGAGATCATTGATGAAGTTCCCCGGATCCGCCTGAAACTCTCCAGGGAGTTTGACCTGTACCATCTTGCGGGGTCACTGATCTATAGGAGTGGCGAGGAATTACCCCTGTCTGTGATAAGATTTCATTCTCCGCTGGTCAGGCTGGATTCGTCACCCGCTAATGAAACCGAGGAGAAATGGTTCCGTGTTCCTCATCAGACAGTGACCAAAGTGGAGAACCTCTACCACAGACTGCCCGATGGGGATATGAATCGACTGGAGCAGTTCTCTGAGATAGTCTTCTCCGGCAAAGAGAGTGTGGATCACCTGAAGAACGTGATGTTCGAGCTGAATGAAGACGATTGGGATATCGAGATCGACCCGGTAATCGAAAGAGAATTCGTCCATAAAGCACAGCTGACTGTGGAGATCGAAGCCAGAGAAGGCGATGACATCGACTGGTTTGCCTACAACGTCCGATACAGATACAAGGATATAACTTTCACGCATGAGGAATTGAAGCAGTTCTTCCGCACCAAGGAGGACTTCCTGCACACCCAGGATGGACGCTTGATCTTTATCGCGAATCCTGAATTATTCCATGAGATGGACAAGCTGATCACGACCAGCGAACGCAACGCCGATCAGACATATCGTGCTCGTCTCATGCAGCTACCTTATTATCAGCGGTTACAACAGGATAACCCTGAGATCAGGATCATGGGAGACAGCTATTTAGAAAAGATGTCCCAGGATCTTGTGACCCGACGCCTAAGCAGAGCAGAGCACCTTCCAGGCTATCTGGAAACAGTGCTGAGAAGCTACCAAAAAGCTGGCTATTCATGGCTGAGCATGCTGGCAAACTACCAGCTTTCGGGGATCCTTGCCGATGAAATGGGACTGGGCAAGACGATCCAGGCGCTTTCGGTCCTGGCAAATGCCTCTCCCGACAGTGTAAGTCTCGTGATCTGCCCCAAGACCTTGCTCTACAACTGGGCTGCTGAAATAGAGAAATTCCATACCAACATCAGCTATCAGATCGTCGAAGGCGGCAAAGAAACACGCCTCGAACAGCTTTCGAACCCTAATGTTCAGTTATTTATTATGTCTTATTCCCTGGTTCTGAATGATCTGCAAACGCTAAAGGACAAGAAATTCGACTGGATCGTCCTGGATGAAGCTCAGAATATCAAGAACACTTCCGCTCAGCGTACTTCCGCGATCAAGAAACTGAAGTCCCGCCACCGTATGGCTCTCTCCGGAACCCCTATAGAGAATGATCTGACGGAGCTTTGGTCGATCTTCGATTTCCTCATGCCCGGCTACTTGGGAAGCCTGAATTCCTTCAAGAGAGAGCATATACACTCCGATGACCATCTGAAGAACCGGCAAAGATTGCACCTGGCGATCAGCCCGTTTTTGCTCAGAAGGATCAAGAAAGACGTGCTGCTGGAGCTCCCTGATAAGCAGGAACAGGTATCCTGGTGCAAACTCAATCCGATACAGGAAAAGCTCTATCTTCAAATATTGGACAGCGTCCAGAAGAAGCTGTTCCCGGATCAGAACTCAGCAGAGCCAAACTACATCCATATCCTCGCTGCTTTGACCAAGCTACGCCAGGTCTGCAATCATCCCAGCCTCGCCAATCCGGACATGCTTGGTGATCCTGAACTTTCCGCCAAACTTGAGCTTATGATGGAAATAGTCCGCGATTCGCTCGAAAGCGGACACAAGGTACTGGTATTCAGCCAGTTCGTGCAGATGCTGAGGATCATCAGACAGGAGTTCGATCGCCAGGGTTACCGGTACGCCTACATGGACGGACAGACCAAAGACCGCATGAATCAGGTCAACATGTTCAATTCCAGCCCTGATATCCCCCTCTTCCTGATCAGCCTGAAGACAGGCGGAACCGGGCTAAATCTGACTTCAGCCGATACTGTCATCCTCTTTGATCCGTGGTGGAATCCCCAAGTCGAACAGCAGGCTATAGACAGAACTCACCGTATCGGACAGCTGAATAAGGTCAATGTCTATCGCCTGATAACTCTTGGTACGGTCGAGGAAAAGATCCTTAAACTCCAGGAAGGCAAGCGCGATCTATTCCGCTCCGTGATCGAAGATGGTCAGCAACTACTGAAGAATATGACAGGTGAGGACATCCGCCGGCTATTTGACTACCAGCCTGATGACCGCTAGTTCAAGTCTTTGATCTTGATGCTGTTCGAGGTCATCTGCGGGATGATCAGCTTGTATTTCTTGATCTTGTTTCCCTGACTGTCGGTGACCGTATTTTCCTGAAGAAAGAAGTCTGCCGGTCCGCTCAACCCCTTGACCAGAACTTCCGGCGCATCCTTGTTGTTGCGCAGTTTGTGGATCGAACCTGTCCCCCAGCTCGAATAGTATATCACTCCGTTAGGTTTGAGCGCCAATCCATCCAAGCTGCTATGCGGAGTTGACTTGTAAGTTCCGACAACTCCATCCGGAAGGGATATGGTCTGCACTGGGGAATTTGCTTTCAGCGAGACAAGAAGCAGGCGGTCATAGCGTTTGTCATACACAATTCCATTAGGATTTTGGATACCGGATTTTATGAAGGTGCTGATCTTACCGGAGCCACTCTCATACTTGAAGATACGATTCGCCTTATTATCTGTCACATAGATATTTCCGGAGTTATCCCCGGTGACGTCATTGAGAAATATCGAGCCGGGAACACCGATCGTTTTGATTCTTTCGCCTTTGCTCAGGTTGAAAAGTACCAACCCAAGATTCGATGCCGCATAGAGATACTTGCCGGAGATATATAAGCCACGCACTGAACCCAGATCCTGAGCAAAGAAACTGTAGTTGACCAGATCCGTGGACTGCACGATGGAACCATCCCCTGTATTACTAACGTAGTAGATCCCCGTGGCATAATCATACGTGACACTTTCCGGTTTGGAAAGCCCCTGCCCGGCCAAAGACAACACGATCACCCCGAAAATCAAAGATAAATATAAGCTCTTCATACTATCCTCTTCACCGGTAAACTCAGAATTTCACGGTCACAAAGACTTTCTCCGATTCAACCTGACCAGAGAAGACCTGACATCCGTTTATTCCATGTTCAGCCGGTTCATGAACTTAACAATTTGCAGGTTCCATCAAGCCAAATAGATTTCCCTGCGGATCGGAGCAATAAGCGAACCAGCCAACTCCCGGGATCTCCTCTTTGGGCATCACTGATTCGCCGCCGTAATCCACGACTTTTTGGATAATCGCATCAATATCGCCGATACCAAAGGTATTGACGGCACCCTGAACATTTCCTCTGCGCATGATCGCACCGTCTATCCCAGGTTCTGATTCCGGGCCTGTACTTACCATGTAGTACTCGATCGGACCATCCCATTTTTGGATATTCCAGCCAAAGACATCTGTATAGAACTCAACCAATTTATCCGGATCATCCGCGGGAAGTTCGAAATGCACCATTCTCCCTCTCACCTGCGTGAGGGGATCGCCCTGAGCCAACAGCTTGTTCATGAACGCATTGTAATCAGGATCAAGCTTCGCCAGGACGAATTCATTGCCTTCCGGATCGGCGCACCAGGCAAAATCGCCCATCTGATCGACATGCATCTTCGGTGTGATCATCTCCGCGCCTTTTGCTTTCGCGAGCTTCATGAACTTATCGACATCGTCCACGGCAATGTGATTGGCGATATAATCCATGTTCCTGCCCATGATCCCGCCATTGATGCCGTGTTCTGATCCTGTCCCAGCCAGTATCACATAATAGTCGTCGATCTCTGGAATGGTCCTGACCTGCCAGCCGAAAACTCTGGCATAGAACTCCGACAGTTTCTTAGGATCATCGGAGGGCAATTCAAAATATATAACTCTGTTCATATTATTCACCTCGTATGTTGTACGCGCCGCTAAGGCGTGTCTACGCATAATATATTCCATATTGAGTTTTTTTCAAGCTATTTATCCGTTCTCTGGTCGCCTGAATCTCTTCCCAAGATCCCGCTGTCTTTCCGGTATCATCCCGGTATCATTTCCTGTCATGACAGGAAATGATACCGGGATGATACCC
>DAOPZE010000053.1:0-16483 GCA_035353255.1 Candidatus Cloacimonadota bacterium | reverse complement strand
GATTGTGATAACCAACCAAAGGTTCACTAATCTGATGACCGGGGTGTATTGCCCATTCGAGCTGTTGAACAATGTGACCATCGGAGGAAGTTCTTTTTATAACTGCCATTCTGGAATAAGGCTGATATCAAGTTCCATTGCACTACAGGCAGCTGATTGTGCATTCATCTCAAATGTGGAAGGAATAACGGCTATCTGTGCGGTTCCCTTGATAACGAGGTGCACCTTCAGCGGGTGTGAGACAGGGATCTTCTCCGAATTCTCAACATACTCAGGAATTGATACACGTCAAGCATCAGATTGCATATTTGTTAATTGTAATAACGGAGTGGTGTCGCGAGGGTCTAACGCTAAGTTTGTTGAGAATCAATTTAGCAGAAATGTCATCGGAATTCTCAGTCATGTAGATTCAAATCTTAACCTATCCGTAAATGCGAATAATCGCTTTGAAAACACCATAGCAAATCTATCTTTCCAAGATAATGACGTATATAAGGCATATATTCAATTGGTTTTTGGGCATAATGACTTCTATCATTCGCCGGAGAATTCACAATCTTCTAATGACTTCAAATTTGATGAGAATTACTATGAGTTACAAGGAGATTCGACTATCTTCGCTGACTTCAACTGGTTTCAGGATCAAACGATAAATGTTAACGAGTCAGCTTACTCAGATTATGTCGTAGTAAACAACTTTGATCAATTGCCCACCTCTGCGCCTCCTTTGCAGCCAACCAGCAGAATCTACCAAGCACTTGATTATGAGTCCCTGGTACTATTCACGCAAGCTCGTACTATCTACCAGCAGATTCTTGAGGAGAAGCTGGATGGGGAGGAAGACTATCTAAACACAGTGGTAGACGGCTTGTATCGCCTAGCTAATAGTCCTGATCAATTATCAGATCTGATCAATCTGTATAATGTAGAGGCTTTGGAATATGCAGTGTCCAATCCTCAACTAAGTGCATTACTAAAGGACTATCTGATAAAAGGCTATGTGAATAATAAAGACTACCAGAGTGCTATTGATCTGATACAAACCAGAATAATAAACGCTGTCAGTGAAGTTGACTCTCTTTGCGCAGTATTAGACCTTGAGATTGTTTTGTACTTAGCGTCGAACGATGAGGCGAAAAAACCACTTACTACTCTATATCAAAATCTGATTTATAATACGCCACAAATGTTCGATACTAAGCACGGTGATCACTGGGCTGAGCTTAAGGAAATAACCGGTGAGACAGAACAGCTACTTATTCCCCCTATAAATCATGCCACGATCAATTCTAATTACCCTAATCCCTTTAACCCGAGCACTACTATTGAGTATAGTATGCCTAATAAAGGACAAGTTTGCTTGCAAGTATTTAACCTTAGGGGACAGCTTGTAAATACTCTTGTTAATGGAGTTACTGACAAAGGATCCCATAAGATAGTTTGGGATGGACTGGATAATACAGATAGGAAAGTAGGATCAGGGATTTACTTTATTCGCTTGATTTCTAATAACGTTATTGACACACGAAAGATTATGTTATTGAAATAGTATCTATAAAAAGCGTTTTCCAATCCTGAGTAGATAGTGCTTTTGTAGAGCACCATGAGAGGTTTATCCGTATGGAATGATGCATGCGCATCATGAGGTTGATCTAAACTCTTGTGCTCTTGTGTGATCCAATAAAGGTTCTAAGAAATACCAATAAATCTACTAAAACTGTCCCCGAAAAAGCTAAACTGTCCACCCTTATATATATGAGGGGTGATCTCATTCAGTGCTAAAACTTGTATGTGAGTTCTTTGTAAGTGTATAGTATGTTTATGGTGTGTATCCTCAAATCATTCGTCGATTGCCTGCCACTTAGCTCAAGCAAATTCACCATAATCAGGTAAGATATACCGAGAGCCTCTTGGGTGCCTCTTGGGTGCCTCTTGGGTCGTTCTTGGGTGGCGACCCAAGAGGCTCCTTAGAGGATCCTTAGAGGGCTTTGGTGTTTCTGATGCTTTTCCTCGTGTATGCCGAGGACACGCATCCGGTATTCTGAACATATTCTGACCTTGGGAACCGATATTGCTTAACTGATTATATCATGTAGAGCAAGGCTTCGGTCAGGAACCGGATATGATATGCTTTAAATCTATTATCAAGCTCTGGAGGTGGAGAGATGAAGTTTATTATTCACGAGATAGGCGAGATAAAAGTTGCTGAGCTGTCTGCTAACACAGATCAGACTATGAATGCGCAGGATGCCTTGGATATAATGATGGAAGCCACATATCTTGGCGCTGATGTTCTGATGCTGCGGGAGAGCAGCCTTGATCCCGGGTTCTTTGACCTTAGCACCCGAATCGCCGGAGATATTGCGCAGAAGGCGGTCAATTACCGGTTCAGGATAATGATCATCGGGGATTTCGAGAAGTACCGGAGCAAGAGCCTTAGAGAATATATCCGTGAGAGTAATCTCGGCAAACATGTGAATTTCTTCGCGAGGATAGATGAGGCTTGGGAGCTGCTCAGGTCTGAGGCCGGGGGACTACTGCCAGATAATGATTCCGGTTTTTGAAATAGAGATATGCTTGTTTAGCGACAAGATGTCGCATCTACTTATGGCGACAAGATGTCGCATCTACTTATAGCGACAGGATGTTGCATCTACTTATAGCGACATGATGTCGCATCTACTTATAGCGAAAGGATGTTGCATTTTTTATTGCGACAGGATGTCGCATCCACTTGATAGTGAGCGCTATATTTCCGTTCATGATGAATACAAGGTGATTAGAGTCCCTGGTCAAAAATAAAGACTCCAGCCTAAGCCGGAGTCTTTTACAATATTCTTTGTTATACGTGGTCAGTTAGAACCGAAGATGGGCAAACGCCTTATTGGCATCAGCCATCTTGTGGGTATCTTCACGTTTCTTGATGCTTGAGCCTTCTTTTTTGTAAGCGGCGATCAGTTCACCGGCAAGCTTTTCGATCATGGATTTTTCGCTGCGGGCACGGGCATAGCTGATCAACCAACGGAAGGCGAGGGCACGACCGTTCTTTTCGTTCACTTCCATGGGGATCTGGTAGTTTGAGCCGCCAACACGACGGGAAACGACCTTCACGAGGGGACGAACGTTATCGAGAGCAGTCTTGAAGACATCCAACGGGGGTTGTTTGGTTCTTTCGGCAATGATATCGAAGGCGCCGTAAACGATCTTCTCGGCGATTGATTTCTTACCTTTGACCATCAGGCAGTTCATGAACTTGGTCAGAACGATATCGTTATACTTGGGATCCGGAAGGACTTCACGGACAATAGCTTTTCTCTTTCTTGGCATGATTCATATCCTCCCTATTTCTTGGCTTTGGGACGCTTGGTTCCATACTTGGAGCGGGAGACCGTACGTTTCTCGACACCGGCGGAATCCAAAGCTCCGCGAACAATATGATAACGAACACCGGGAAGGTCTTTGACACGACCGCCGCGAACCAGCACGATGCTGTGTTCTTGCAGGTTGTGACCTTCACCGGGAATATATGCTGTAACTTCAAATCCGTTCACAAGACGGACACGTGCGACTTTACGCAAAGCTGAGTTAGGTTTCTTGGGCGTTGTCGTGTAAACACGAGTGCATACTCCGCGCCTTTGCGGACATCCTTGAAGAGCCCTGTTCTTCTTTTTCTTTTCGATCTCAGTTCTGCCTTTGCGTATCAGTTGATTAATGGTTGGCACTGATAACCTCCAGTATTATTTATCTTTGCTTAGTAAGATATACACTTTAGCTCATCCCTAGAAATCGAAGAAATCTTCGGTTTCCTGATCCATATCCGGGTGAGCGAATTCGCTGATGATCTCAGCCACGGTCTTTCCACCGGCGACTGCTTGCTTGATCATGGCGTTATAAGACTTTGTTCCGGTTCCGACAGGTATGCGGTGACCGAGGATGATGCTTTCTTTAAGCCCTTCGAGACGGTCGATCCGACCTTCAATGGCGGCTCTGGTAAGCACTTTTGTTGTTTCCTGGAACGAGGCTGCTGAGAGCCAGCTTTCCGTCAAGAGAGAAGTTTTGGTGATACCCAGGAGAAGCTGTTCGAACTTCGCGGGAGTTTTGCCATAGGCGATCGTCTCACGGTTTTCTTTTTCCACGAGTATCTTATCCACGATGTCACCTTCGAGGAAGGAAGTGCTACCGCTATCCGTGATGCGCACTTTTTTGAACATCTGACGGACAATGACGCTGACGTGTTTATCGTCTATCTTAACGCCTTGTTTACGGTAGATCTCCTGGATCTCGTTGAGGATGAGCATCTGGGCTTCTATGATACCGCGAACCAGCATATCGTGAGGATCAAGAGGACCATCTGACAAGGCGTCTCCGCTTTCGACGTGGTCACCTTGGTGGACGATAATACGCTTTCCTGAAGGGATCGAGTATTTTCTGCCAACAATCGGCTGTCCCTGTTTGACAGAGTCACCGGAAGCAACGATACTTTCCTGATCCACGGGTATCTGATATACCTTGCCACAAAGAGGAGCGCCAACCTTGACGTTCTCGTCATCGTTGACGACGATCTGCATACCCTTGGGGATCTCATACTGGACGGGCTTGACGTTGCGTTTGGCGACCTGCACGTACTTCTTCTTGTTCTCTTCGACGATGGTAACTTTCCCATCTTTATCGGCGTAAACCGCTTTATCGGAAAGGACTACGATCTGATTGCGGGTATCGTCTGTCTGCACGAGCACCTTCCCGTCAGTCGGGGCAAAGATACCATTGGACGGTGTCACGAAGATGTCACGTCCGGTCTTCTTCAAGCCACCAATGGTGACGGTTCCGTCGATCTCGGAGATCTTAGCCTTGTCCTTGGGGACGCGAGCTTCGAAGAGATCCTGAACGCGGGGAAGACCGCCGGTGATATCGCGCTGCTTGATCGTCATACGCGAGGTCTGACCGAGGATGTGGCCGTGATAGACGTAGCTTCCGTCCTCCACACGAATGGTGAGCCCTGAGGGCAGAGGAACCTGAGCGACAGTGCCGTCGTCTCCGACGATCTTGAACTGAGGCTGTTTCTTTCTGTCTTTGGACTCGATGATCGTGATATCTCTGGAGAAGGTTATATCGTTATATTCTTCTTTGTAAGTGATGTCTTTGATGAAGTTATCATAATGCAGAACACCTCTGGCAGTGGAGATAAGCGGATTGTTGAACTGGTCCCAGCTGAGCAGTTTGGTGTTCATGGCGATCTTCTGACCGTCGCCGACGTGAATGGTTGCCGCGTATTCAACCTTGTATTCTTCCAGAACCTTCGATTCGTCTTGTTCATCGAGGATCAGGATGCGTCCCAGATGCGAGACGGAAATGACCTGGTTTTCTGGGCTGGTGACGGTGTTCATACGATCAAACTTAACGATACCGTCGTGGTTGGAATTGACCTCGGCTAGATCGGTCGCTGTCGATGCGGCACCACCAATATGGAAGGTACGCAAGGTAAGCTGTGTGCCGGGTTCACCGATACTCTGAGCAGCGATGATACCGACTGGATCACCAGTCGTAGCGGGCTTCTGCGTGGCAAGATTACGTCCATAGCACTTGGCACAAATTCCTGATTCTGCTTCGCAGGTCAGGACTGAGCGAACGTGAACAGTGATCAAGCCGTGATTTTGTATCGTGCGCGCCATCTTGTTGGTGATCTCTTCCCCGGCATTGACGAGGATCTTTCCCGTGACGGGATCGACGATATCATCGACGGCTGTTCTGCCCTGAATACGTTCTGAAAGGGTCTGAACAACTTCATTGGCTTCTTTGAGAACGTTCATGTGCACACCACGGGTTGTTCCGCAATCATCGATAGTTATGATGGCATTCTGCGCCACGTCGACGAGACGGCGGGTAAGATATCCGGCGTCAGCAGTTTTCAGAGCTGTATCAGCCAGTCCTTTACGAGCTCCGTGAGTGGAGACGAAATATTCAAGAACGGTCAATCCTTCTTTGAAGTTGGATTTGATGGGGGTTTCGATAACGTCTCCGCCACCACCCGCGCCGATCTTGGTGGGTTTATCCATCAGTCCGCGCATACCGCCAAGCTGCTTGATCTGATCCTTACTTCCACGAGCACCAGATTTGTACATCATGAAGATGGAATTGCGGCCATTGGTACTGTGAGAAAGCTCTTCCATCAATTCGTCGGTGACGCGGACAGTCGTCTTTTTCCAGAGATCGACGATACGTCCGAAACGTTCATTCTCGGTAATACCGCCCTTCTGGTGCAGATCGAATATCTTTTTGACTTCGACATCAGTCTCGGCGATGATCTCGTCTTTGCGGGTAGGCACGATGATGTCGTCAAAGCTGAAGGTGACTCCGGCTCTGGTGGCGTATCTGAATCCAAGGGCTTTCAGATCATCGAGAATGATCGAAGTGCGCCACTGCCCCACCGCGTCGTAACACAGCATGGCAAGGTCGTTCAGTTTGCCCTTGTCATAGGTTATATTCTGGAAACCAACCTCAGGAGGAAGGATCTGGTTGAAGAGAACTCTTCCCACCGTGGTGGTGATATATGTGTTGTCGATCTTTACTCTGATCCAAGTGTGGAGATCGAGGCTACGTTCGATCACGGCATCACCCTTGACAGAGCATAGCTGTTCTTCGCTCTCATAGGCGGAGATGACTTCGTCCGGGCCATAAAAATGACGCAGTTTGGTGAAATCAGCCGGAGCATCATTGTCTTCCATGGTCAGATAGAAACATCCAAGCACGATGTCCTGGTTTGCCGCCATTGCAAGACGTCCGTTCGCGGGGAGCAGAAGGTTTCTGGTCGAGAGCATCAAAACTCTCGCTTCGACCTGCGCTTCCTGAGACAGAGGCACATAGACACCCATCTGGTCACCGTCGAAGTCGGCGTTGAAAGGAACGCAGACCATCGGGTGCAGTTGAATTGCTTTGTTATCTGTCAGGATCGGGATGAAGGCCTGGATACCGAGGCGGTGTAGAGTGGGTGCGCGGTTCAGCAGGACGGGATAATCCTTGATAACGTCTTCGAGTATTGACCAGATCTCTGGTTGCTTCTTCTCGATCAGTTTCTTGGCATTCTTGACCTTGTCCACTTCGCCCATTTTCTGCAGTCTTTCGATCAGATATGGCTTGAACAGTTCAACCGCCATGTCCTTCGGCAATCCGCACTGATTCAGTTTCAGTTCGGGTCCGACTGTGATAACGGAACGTCCAGAGTAGTCAACACGCTTTCCGAGAAGATTCTGACGGAATCTTCCCTGCTTGCCTTTTAGCTGGTCTGTGAGTGATTTGAGAGGACGATTCCCTCTGCCTCGCACGGGGCGGGCTTTGCGGGAATTATCTATCAAAGCATCGACAGCTTCCTGGAGCATGCGCTTTTCGTTGCGGAGGATGACCTCAGGCGCGCGGATATCCAGGAGTTGTTTCAGCCTATTGTTGCGGGTGATGACCCTGCGATAGAGATCGTTGAAGTCTGCGGTGGCAAATCTTCCGCCTTCCAGGGGTACCAGAGGGCGCAAGGTCGGAGGAAGCACCGGTAGAGCTTCTAATATCATATTGGCAGGGCTATTGCCGGATTTGCTGAAGGCATCCACGATCTTAAGCTTGTTGATCAGCTTCTGTTTACGAAGGGCGGATTCTTCCATTTTAAGTCGGGTACGCAAGTCCAGAGCTTCATTCTTCAGATCGATCCTGATGAGAAGTTCTTTGACCGCTTCAGCGCCCATAAGGGCCAGGAAGTTGCTTCCTACCTTGTCCTTGATCTCGTAGTACTCATCTACTTCGAGAAGCTCCATCTTTTCATAAGGACTGTCACCCGGATCGATAACGATGAAACTCTCATAATAGAGCACTCGTTCAAGGTCTTTGATGGTCATGTCCAGAAGCGTTCCTATCTTGGAAGGGGCGCTCTTGACGAACCAAATGTGGGCGATAGGGACCGCTAGGTCAATATGCCCCATGCGGGTACGCCGCACGCGGGAAGTGGTCACCAAAACGTTACATCTGTCGCAGACAGTGTTTTGGAACCGTTTCTTCTTATATTTACCGCAAGCGCATTCATAGTCTCTTTCGGGGCCAAAGATGCGTTCGCAGAACAAACCGTCTTTCTCGGGTTTGAGAGTACGATAGTTCAGGGTATCCGGTTTTGTGACCTCACCGTGTGACCATTCGTTGATGATGGTATCGGGAGAGGCGATCTTGATCCGGACAAAGTCATATTCGTTAGGCCTGATTTCACGTCTGGTATCTTTTAACATGATCCCTCCCTATTTTGACTCTTCGTCTTTGATAAATTCAATATCAAAGCCGAGAGATTTGAGCTCACTGATGAGCACGTTAAAGGACTCCGGAACTCCGGGAGGAGGCGGATTCTCACCTCTGGTGATAGCCTTGAAGGCATTGTTTCTGCCATCAACGTCATCACTCTTGATCGTGAGCATTTCTTCGAGGAGATGAGCCGCGCCATAGGCTTCCAACGCCCAGACTTCCATTTCTCCCAATCGCTGACCACCGTGCTGGGCTTTTCCGCCCAGAGGTTGTTGCGTGATCAGAGAGTAAGGTCCCGTGGAACGGGCATGCATCTTATCAGCAACGAGATGGTTAAGCTTCATCATATAGATAACGCCGACGGTGACTCTCTCTTTGAAGGGTTCACCTGATTTGCCGTCATAGAGGACTTGCTTGCCATCAGGCTGGAGTCCGGCTGTGGTCAGTTCAGAACGGATATCTTCGTTGGTGGCACCGTCAAAGATCGGGGTTTCGACTTCGAATCCGAGAATCTTTGCAGCCATACCGAGGTGAGTTTCCATGATCTGACCGATATTCATACGGGAAGGCACACCCAGCGGATTCAGAACGATATCCACGGGAGTTCCATCCTGCAGGAAGGGCATGTCTTCGATCGGAGCGACGATGGAGATAACACCTTTGTTTCCGTGGCGTCCTGCCATCTTGTCACCGACTTCGATCTTACGCTTTTTTGCCACATAGACTTTGACCATCTTGCGGACGCCGTATTGAAGCTCGTCGCCGTGCTTGATACGTTCGTAAGATTTCTTGTAGATGTTGTCGCTCTGCTCAAGCGAGTGTTTGATCTTGAGCACGATCTCGTTATAGATATAGTCGTTTTTAGCAGGATCCTGAACCAACTCAACATCCAGATCGAGCTTCTTGAAGTTGATCCGTTTGATATCGTCTTTAGTGATCTTTTTGCCGGGTGCGATGAACGGCATGTTAGTCTTTTCATCCCAGATATTCTGAGCGATCTCACCCAGAAGAGCGAGTGTCAGCTTCTCTTCCTTGAAATCATCGACCTTCTTCCGGCGATTGTTCTGATCTGCCTTAAGTTTCAGGATGCGTTCCTCATTATCGGCATCGGTATCCGCGCCATCTTCAAGACGGCTGAATACTTTCACGTCGATGACCACACCTTCCATACCGGGCTTAGCCTTGAGGGAGCTATTTGTGAAATCCCCGGCACGATCGCCAAAGAGCGCGCGCATCAGGTTCTCTTCCGGAGAAGGATCGATCTCAATGCTCTTGGGTGTGACTTTACCGACAATGATATCACCGGCATGGATCACACTACCGACCCTGATGATACCCGTTTTATCCAGGTTTCTCAGGGCTTGGGCGGGAACGTTGGGAATGTCATAAGCGAGTTCTTCGCGTCCGTTCTTGACGTTGCGAACAAGGACTTCCATCTCTTCAATATAGATCGAAGTGAGGGTATCTTCTCTGGCAACCTTCTCACTCAGAATGATAGCATCCTCATAATTGTATCCATACCAGGGCATGAAGGCAACCACAAGGTTTGTGCCGAGTGCGAGCCGGTTATCCTCGACGCAGGCGCCATCGGATATCGGCTGTCCTTTCTTGACGATATCGCCGATCCTGACCACAGGACGCTGGTTGTTGCAGGTATCCTGATTGGTGCGGACGAATTTCTTGAGTTCTATCTTGTTACCTGAACCGAGATAAAAAGCTTCATCCTTTTCGTTCAGAGGCTTGATCTCGATATAGGCAGATGTGACGTTTGAAACAACCCCATCGTATGGGGCTACGGCAATGGAACTCGTATCCATCGTGGCAATGCGCTCCATACCAGTGCCAACCAGAGGCGCCTGGGGATTGATAAGCGGAACAGCCTGACGTTGCATGTTCGAACCCATCAGGGCACGGTTTGCGTCGTCATGTTCCAGGAAGGGGATCATTGCCGCTGAGACAGAGACCATCTGCTGGGGAGCCACGTCCATATACTGAACCTGCTCGGGTCTCACCTGAATATAATCACCGCGGTCACGGGCGAAGATCAGTTCATCCGTGATTTTGCGGTTATCATCTAGCGTGACGTTTGCTTGGGCAATAATGAATTTCTCTTCCTGAGACGCGTCCATAAAGTCATACTCATCGGTGACATAGCCATCCACGACTTTACGGTAAGGTGTTTCCATAAAGCCAAGATGGTTGATCCGGGAATAGATCGAGGGCGAGACGATCAGACCGATGTTAGGCCCTTCAGGTGTCTCGATCGGGCAGACGCGCCCATAGTGAGAAGCGTGAACGTCACGAACTTCGAATCCAGCGCGTTCTCTTGTGAGACCACCCGGACCTAATGCAGAGAAGGCACGTTTGTGCCTCAGTGCGGCAAGTGGATTCGTCTGTTCCATAAACTGGGACAACTGACCTGTCAGGAAGAATGACTGGACAACGTTGATCAGGGCGCTGCTGTTCACCAGGTCATGCACTGTGATCTCGTCCGTGTTGGATATCGCCATACGCTCCTGAATGATCCGGGCGATCATAGCCAAACCGGATGTGTATTGTTCTTGAAGCAGTTCACCCACGGTACGGACCCGACGATTTGCAAGATTATCTATATCATCGACTTCATCATCGTCATGATAGATGTTGATCAGAGTTTTGAAGATATAGACAAAGTCCTCGACAGTCAGGGTAAGTGTGTTTGTATCGACGTTGATGCCCAGCCGGGTATTGATCTTGTATCTTCCGACTTCACCCAGGTTGTATCTCTTTTCGTTGAAGAACATCCTGTCCACCAATTGCTTGGCGATCTCGACCGAGGCATCCTCACCGGGACGGATCAGGCTGTAGATCTTCTTCAGTGCATCTTCCTGAGTGAGAGTAGGATCTTTACTGATAGTATTTTCCAGAACTTTTCTGGCAATTTCATATTCGTAATCTATGACTTCGACTTGTTTGATGCCATTGGCATCGAGACGGGTAATCAAGCTATCCGTAAGCTGGTCATTGGCAAACGCTACCGGTTCTGGCTGTTCCTCGACTATGATATCTGAGTACAAATGGCGACCTTTCGCCTCTTTAAGCTTCATAGTCTCAGCCTTGTAGAAAATCTTTCGCAAATCCTGATTGGTGGATATACCGATCGCACGCAGCAATGTGGTCACCGGAAGTTTACGACGTTTGTCAATATGGACATACATGACATCATGGATATCTATGTCAAATTCGAGCCATGACCCATTGTAAGGGATGACTTTGGCGGAATAGAGCATCTTGCCGCTGGCATGCTTCTCCTCAGAGAAAAATACTCCGGGGGAACGTTGCAGCTGGGAAATAATGACTCTCTCAGCGCCATTGACGATGAAGGTACCCTGTTCTGTGACCAGGGGGATCTCTCCCAAAAAAACATACTGCTCGATCGTGTCCTTATGCTCTCTACCGGCTTCGGTCTGTTCAAACACATTCAGACGCATCTTGGCTTTGAGGGGAGCCTGGTAGGATAGGTTTCTCTCACGGCATTCTTCGATCGAGTACTTTTCTTGCAGAACGTTGTATTCGATGAATTCGAGAGTAAAGTTCCCTTTGGTATCCTCAATGGGAAATATAGCTTCAAAGACTGCTTGCAATCCTCTTTTTTCTCTGCGCATAGGATGGATGTCCTTTTGCAGAAAATCGTTAAAGGAATCTACTTGCATGGCAAGAAGATTGGGTATCTCTACTTCAGGGATGCCCAGCTCGGCAAATCTTCCGGATATACGGGAATAACTTTTGATATTTCTCAAAAGCTCACTCCTTTGTGGTTTTTAGAACCAACGCATGGTCATTCTTATTGGTTAACCTGTTCATAAAGTCAAGCTCAAAACCGATCTCGTGACCGGTGAGTCAAGCCCAGACTCACTGCATAAAAGAGGGGTGAAATAATACATAATTAGTCCAAAAAAAGCCCTTTCGGACTTTTTTTGGACAATATAGTACGGCTTAACGCCATTACTTGACTTCGACAGTTGCGCCAGCTTCTTCGAGTTTTTTCTTAACTGAATCAGCTTCTTCTTTGCTAACCTTTTCAGAGACCATTTTGGGAGCGCCATCAACGAGGTCTTTGGCTTCTTTGAGCCCAAGCTTGGTGATCTCGCGGACGACTTTGATGACATTGATCTTCTTCTCGCCGGCATTGGCAAGGATCACGTCAAACTCAGTCTGTTCTTCTTTGGCTTCGGCTGCGGCAGCGGCAGGAGCGGCAGCGGCAGAGACAGGGGCAGCGGCAGAGACACCAAAGATCTCTTCCATTTCTTTCACAAGCTCGGAAAGTTCAAGAACCGTCATTTCTTTGATCAGGTCTATTACTTGTTGCTTTTTATCGGACATTGTTCCTCCAGGTATATATCATTATTATGTTAGCTGGCTTACGCCTGTTTTTGCACAATGGCATCCACCGCAAAGACGAACTTGCGAATTATGCCTTGAGTGACGCCGAGGAGGTTGCTGATCGGAGCTTGAACGCATCCGACAACCTTGGCGAGCAATTCTTCACGTGAGGGAAGGAGGGCCAGAGCTTTGAGCTCGTTGGCTGAAAACACGTGTCCTGCCACGTATCCTGCCTTGAATGAAGGGAATGTCGCGCCTTCCATCACTTCTTTCAGGAACTTGGTCATGACGCGGGCGGGTGAAACCTCATCGAGGTTGCAGACTGCTACCGCTGTCGGACCAACCAGTTCTGAATCCAAATCATTGATCCCCAGCTCATTCAAAGCCAGCTTGATCAAAGTGTTCTTTTGCACGAAGTAATCAACCCCGGAGGCTCTGAAACGTCCTCTGAGCTCGTTTACCTGCTCGATGTTAATCCCCTTGTAATCCACAAGTACAATCGCTTTTGCGCCATCTAATCTAGATTTCAAGTTCTTTACTATGTCGTACTTTACATCTTGAACCATTACAATACTCCCTTAGCTCTTTGCTTCCAGGGTTGCGCTTGCGACCTGTAGCTTGATTCCGGGACCCATCGTGGTACAGAGGGTAATGCTCTTTATGAATATCCCTTTGAGTGTTGCCGGACGTTCCTTCAGGATCGCGCCAAGTATCGCCTTGATGTTGCCTTTGAGATTCTCGGCGGGGAAGCTGAGCTTTCCTGCGGGAATATGCAGATTGGCAAACTTATCGACACGATAAGTCACTTTTCCGCCTTTGGCGTCATCAATGGCTTTGGTCAAGTCCATTGTAACGGTTCCGACCTTGGGATTGGGCATTAAACCACGAGGACCAAGGACGCGTCCCAGTTTACCGATTCGACCCATCAGGGTTGGGGTTGTGATGACCATATCGAAATCAAACCATCCAGCGGAGATCTTTTCGACTAAGTCATCGAGCCCGACGTAATCGGCGCCAGCTTTTCTGGCTTCATCTGCCTTGTCGCCTTCCGCAAAAACCAGAACGCGAACAGTCTTTCCCGTTCCGTGGGGAAGAATGATCGAGTTACGGATCTGCTGGTCGGCTTTACGAGGATCAACGCCAAGGTTGAAGTGAACTTCGACGGTCTCGTCAAACTTCAAAGACGGTAAAGTCTTCAAGATCTTCAGAGCTTCATCGAGATCAAAACGCTTTTGGCGATCATAACTCGTATAGGCATGTGTGTACCTTTTACTATGTTTCATTGACTCTCCTTATGAATACGTTCTCCTGCAAAAAAGCAGCGTCAGTCTTCGACTGTGACGCCCATGCTTCTTGCAGTACCTGCGATCATACTCATTGCGGATTCAAGGGTATGACAATTCATGTCCTGGATCTTAAGCTGAGCGATATTGCGCAACTGATCCTGATTAAGTTTGCCGACTTTGGCTTTATTCGGTGTGGCGCTTCCCTTGGCAAGACCGGCTTCTTTCTTGATCAGAACCGCGGCAGGCGGAGTCTTGATCTCGAAGCTGAAGGACTTGTTCTTGGCGACATAAATAACGACAGGAAACACCATGCCGGGCTGATCCGCTGTCTTCTCGTTGAACTGACGGCAGAATTCAGGTATATTGACACCAGCCTGACCGAGAGCGGGACCCACCGGGGGTGCCGGAGTCGCTTTACCGGCTGGTAATTGAAGTTTGATCATTGCTACGGCGTCTTTTGGCTTTGCCATTTCTCTTCCTCTGTATATTATCTATTTACTTTTAATTAGTTCGACCTGATTTGAATTGAGCTCGACCGGAGTCTTTCGCCCAAAAACAGTGACTTCTATCACCAGCTTACTGCCATCATCGGCGACCTTTTGAATGATGCCCTCAAAATCTGAGAACGGACCCGCGGTGACCTTGACCGGGTCTCCCGGGAAATAAGTAAAGCTTGTGCTGGTGTCGTCTCTCTCAGTAATGCCATAGACCCTGTCGATCTCTTCTTCATTCAAGGGGATAGGGTCTTTCTTGTCTTTGGTCAATCCGAGGAAGTTTGTCACTCCGGCGATATTGAGAATATAAGTCTTCAGTTCCGATGTCATTTCAGCTTCGATGATCACGTAGCTGGTAAAAAGCTTCTTTTCGCGCTCAACCTTCTTGCCATCACGGATGATAAAGGTCTTACTCACCGGCACTAATACCTGACCTACCAGGCTCTCCAGCGGTGTTCCGACCAGACCTTTCTCGATGGCTGTCTTAACCTTGTTTTCGTGAGCGGCGTAGGTATGGATCACATACCACTTTTTATCGGACATAATAATTAAAACACCAGATTGATGATGCCATTAAAGCCCAGATCGACAAGTGACAAGAATATCGAGACGATTGCGGACATCACGATGACCACGATCGTTCCCTCTTTCAAGTCTGCTTTGTTGGGCCAGGTGACTGATTTCATCTCTGCCCGTACTTCACGGAAAAACTTCTTGATACTTTCGAATTTCATTTATCTCACCATATCCATTGGGATGCTGCCGTTACGGCATTGCTGTCGTATAAAATGTGGCAGGACAGGCAGGAATCGAACCCGCAACCCCCGGTTTTGGAGACCGGTGCTCTACCAGTTGAACTACTGTCCTGCAACATATCTATCTCAGCGTTTTAGCGCTGTTTATGCGGTGTATGTTTCCGGCAAGTGGGGCAGAATTTCTTCAGCTCCATCCTGTTCGGATGTTTGCGCTTGTTTCTGGTGGTCGTATAATTACGATTCTTGCATTCTTCACAAGCCAGAATTATGATATCTCTCATTTCTGATCTCTGTTACTCAATGACCGATGAAACCACTCCGCTACCGATGGTGTGACCACCTTCGCGGATAGCGAAACGAAGCCCAAGCTCCATGGCGATGGGAGTGATAAGCTCAGCCTGGATCTCAACGTTGTCGCCGGGCATGACCATCTTGACGCCTTCGGGAAGGGTCAGATTTCCAGTAACGTCGGTGGTTCTGAAATAGAACTGAGGACGATAACCGGTCTGGAAGGGTTTGTGACGTCCGCCTTCATCTTTGGTGAGAACGTAGGTCTGACCTATGAACTTGGTGTGAGGTTTAATGGATTTGGGTTTGGCAAGAACCATTCCGCGTTCCACGTCCGTCTTGGCGAAACCGCGCAGAAGCACGCCGATGTTGTCGCCGGCTTGGGCTTCATCGAGAAGCTTGCGGAACATCTCAACACCTGTGCAGGTGGTTTCGACAGTCTCACGGATACCGACACGTTCGACTTTGTCCTGGATCTTGATCACGCCACGTTCGACACGACCTGTAGCGACAGTTCCACGTCCGGGGATCGAGAAAACGTCTTCCACGGGCATAAGGAAAGGCTTGTCAACCGCACGGTCAGGCATCGGAACATAGCTATCCACAGCAGCCATAAGCTCGACGATCTGGGCTTCACCTTCAGGCTCTCCATTGAGGGCTTTGAGGGCTGATCCGCGAATGATCGGAACTTCGTCGCCGGGGAAATCATACTTGTCCAGAAGCTCACGAACTTCCATTTCCACGAGGTCAAGCAGTTCAGGATCTTCGACAAGGTCGCATTTGTTAAGGAAAACAACCATAGCCGGCACACCAACCTGACGGGCAAGCAGGATGTGTTCACGGGTCTGAGGCATAGGACCGTCATAGGCGCTAACGACGAGGATAGCTCCGTCCATCTGAGCGGCACCGGTGATCATGTTCTTGATATAGTCAGCATGGCCGGGGCAGTCAACGTGGGCATAGTGGCGGTTTGCGGTCTCATATTCAACGTGGGCGGTTGCGATGGTTATACCACGGGCTTTTTCTTCCG
>DAOPZE010000052.1:0-16608 GCA_035353255.1 Candidatus Cloacimonadota bacterium | reverse complement strand
AATGTTAGTCTTGGCATGAATATCTTCTCTCATCTCACAGAATAGATCATCAAAGAGTGATTTGAACTTGGACCAGCTTTCAGGATCACTCTTATCCACCCCCTGACATAAAGTGTTTAATTTGTGTACTTCCTTATCTGAAGAATACAGAATCATCATGCTTTTCCAATGTTTGGCATCTGCTGATATCTCAGGATTATCTGCATTCTGATACATCGATGCCACATATTCCAGACTCATTAAGATAAACTGATTACACATTGCTTACATAGTAATCAATAACGATTTAAACAATATTGACAGATTTGGTGATGTAGATTTCTTTACCACAAGCTAGAGAATGATGGTAGGTAGCTACTAGATTCAAGGAAACATAAAATTGAGAGTA
This sequence comes from Candidatus Cloacimonadota bacterium, assembly GCA_035353255.1. Taxonomy (GTDB): domain Bacteria; phylum Cloacimonadota; class Cloacimonadia; order Cloacimonadales; family Cloacimonadaceae; genus PHBP01. Next base: position 16,220 of record DAOPZE010000052.1, on the reverse strand, counting down.
TATTCATGAAGAACAATTGAAACTGGAATTCGGTTCTTCTGATGATGAGTAAGGTGTAAATATTGAAAGTCACACTAACCCTTAACCTCGGAGCCTACTCCGGTAAGCTTGGCGAAGTTGTCTATATCAGCCATTACAACTACCGGTTGTGCAGTGGCAGGATATTTGTTCCTCCGAAGCAGACTGAGCAGAACCAGAAGCTAAAGGCTATCAATGCCAATCTCAATGCGCTGTATCTGCAGGCTTCGGAAGGCTATCGTGATGACTTGCGCCGTTATGCCCTGCAGAACAGGATCGAGAATCAGGAACGGACAATAGCCTTGCGGAAGCAGATGCCGGGGGCAAAAGCTCTCTTTGTCAAGTGCGTGTGGGCTTGGGCAAGGCAGTATCCAGGGCTTGTGGATCTGCAAACCGTGAGCCTTGCGGAGCTGGTTTCGCTGGAAGCCCCGCTCTGCCGGGTCAAGGACTGCATCGAAGCAGGGTATCTCAGGAAGGTACAGAATTGGGAAAGGCTGGACGAGTTTATCAGATAAGAGGTAGGAGCTATGACAGAAGCGATCGTTAAAGCTTATGGACGGCTGGATATCACGGTTGATCCGCGGCTGGAGCTGTTGGCAGTTCTGCAGTATTTCTCCCAAAGTAAGATGGTCTGCAGGGCTGCTGGATTATGAACGACAACAGCAGGAAACAGGGGTCAGCTTCAGGGAATACTTCCCGGTTCTGGCGGAAAAGTTCATCGAGGTCGTTGAAGAAGATCAAACCGCTAGTTCTGAGGAGATAGGGAAATAACTAAAAGACCGTTGCATATAGCAGTATCACTGGCTTCAGCCGGTCGTTGCGCTGACTTTAGTCGGTGCGTGACCAAGCTATTCTGCTTGTAGCATGGATAGTTAGTGATATTTAGATGACCGCGTAGGTGCCGGATCAATCCGGCACAACGACCGGCTAAAGCCAGTGATACCCATTATTCAATGCTCTCACTAACCTGTGCTGAGCGTTGTTTGGAAGGGGTTCTCAGGGATTTTGGTTGACATATCCGGCGTTTATGGGATTTGGAGCATACATATATAAAACAAGAGGATGAAATGCTCAGGCAGATACTTTTATCAAAAATCCACCGTGCCACGGTCACAGATTGCGACCTAAACTACAACGGCAGCATCAGCATCGACGAAGACCTGCTGGACGCGACAGGCATGCGTGAATTTGAACGCGTAGAGATATTTAACATAAATAACGGTGCCAGGATCTCCACCTATATCATTCTGGGGAAACGTGGCAGCGGGGAGATCGGCATCAATGGCGCAGCAGCGCGTATGGCTCAGAAAGGCGATAAGGTCATCATCATCAACTATGGCATGATGGACGAGAAAGAAGCCGAAGGTCACCGTCCCAGGATCGTGATCGTGGACGAAAACAACAAGCCGGTAAAACACTGATGCCCTTCACCAACAAGGAAATGAAGCTTGTCCACAGCATCAGCGAGATGCAAAAGATCCGCAGTGAGCTTGGCTCTGAGCTCAGGGTAGGCTTTGTCCCCACTATGGGCTATCTGCACGAGGGGCATCTGTCTCTGGTCGCGGAAGCGAACCGGCAGTCGGATATCACGATCGTTTCCATCTACGTCAACCCTGCCCAGTTTGGTCCAAATGAGGATTTTGCCGCCTATCCCAGAGACCTGGATCATGATCTGGAACTGCTTTCGCGGTATAAGGTCGATTACGTCTTCTTCCCCGTGAGCGAGGAAATGTATCCTGAGGGATTCAAGACACGGGTCGAAGTTCAGGAACTTTCTGATATCCTCTGCGGAGCCAGCCGTCCGGGTCACTTCAGCGGAGTCGCCACAGTCGTGCTGAAGCTGGTGAATATCGTCCGTCCGAACCTGATGTTCATGGGCAGCAAGGACTTTCAACAAGTGACGGTGCTCAAGACCATGCTCCGGGATCTGAATCTGGATACTCAGATCGTAGCTTGTCCCATCGTGCGGGAAGCCGATGGCTTGGCGCTTTCCTCCAGGAATATCTATCTTGATGCGGTTCAGCGTCAGCAGGCTCTCTGCCTCAGCCAGGCGCTTACGCTGATCAGGAAGCTCTACTTGCAGGGTTCGAGAGATACTGCAGAGATGATCTCGGCTGCGAAGAAACTTATCGAGAGATCCGGAGGCAAAGTCGATTATCTCACGATCGTCGATGCTAACAGCCTGGAAACTCAAGCTACTGCCGATGACTCCTCCCACATCGTGATGGCGGTCTATATCGGCAGAACGAGGCTGATCGACAACTCCTCAATCTTGGCTTGACAAGAGACAACAATTCAAATAAATGGCATTGCTAGTTTACCCTACGATAGATATGTTATATTTTGTGAAGTGTGCGAAAGTGGCGGAATTGGCAGACGCGCTGGACTTAGGATCCAGTGGGGAAACCTGTAGGGGTTCGAGTCCCCTCTTTCGCACCATAAATTGAAGAATAAACCAAGGAGAATATAGTGCAAGTAGAATTCACACCCATCAATGCATCCAGCAAGGCGATCACTCTGACGGTAGAGCCGGAGCGCGTGGATAAATATTACCAGAAATATCTGCAGAAGGCAGCCAAAGAAGTGGTCGTACCGGGATTCCGCAAAGGCAAGGCTCCTCTTGCCATGGTCGAAAGAATGTACGCGGACAGGATCGAAGACTACTTTATGAAAGACGTCGTGGACGATGTTTTCGATGAAGCCGCGAAGGAACATGACATTCACTATCTCCTCTATCCCGAAGTCAAGGATATCAAGTGGGAAAAGGGCACCGAGATGGTGATCCAGATAGAGATCGAGATCGAGCCTGAACTGGAATTCCAGCAGATCGAAGGCTTGAACGCTCCCTATCAACCCGCATTGCTGGAAGATGAAGTCAATAGATATATCGATGAATTGAGAAACGAGAACGCCACCATGGTGGACGTCGAGACCGCCGGAGAAGGCGACGAAGTCGAGTGCGAGCTGAGCGTGGAACTGAATGGCGAGATGGTCGTTCAGACCGTCAAACTCACCGCCGGAGAGCAAAGCCCGCTGAGATCACTGCCGGAATTGATCGGCAAATCCACGGGTGACGCGCTTGAGCCCACGATCTCCGGAAGGCTCCTGCGCTTCTCCCTCAAAGACGTCGAAGGCATAGATATCGAACAGGATTATCAGGTCAAGCTCCTGGTCAACAGTGTGCTGCATTCCCAGATCCCCGCGCTGGACGATGAATTTGCCAAGGATATGGAATTTGACGATCTGGAAGGCATGAAAGCCAAGATCGCTGAAGACATGAAACTGAAGAATGAGCACGTCAATATCAACATCAAGAACGCAGCTATCATCTCCAAGCTCTATGTGGATAATAACTTCCCGCTGCCGATGAAGACTCTCGAGCATATCGCCCAACAGCAGATGAAGGGCATTGACGATCCTCAATGGAGAGACTATTATCTCTATCAGGTGCGGATGCAGCTGGCGCAGGAAATGATCAATCTGTATATCCTGAACAACCTCAAGCGTCTCATGCCGGTCGAACTGACGGACGCAGATATCGATAACTACATCATTCATCAGGCGATCCTCGAAGACAAGACGGCGGAAGCTTTCAAGGAAGCTCACAAGTCCGAGCTGGAGACCGAGGACTTTGCCGAAACAGTGAAGAACTATACACTGCTGGTGCGTTTGGCGAATACCGCGACCTTCTTCGTTCCAGAGCCGGAAGCCAAGCCGGAAGAGCAGATCGAAGCGGCTCAGACGGTAGATCAGGAAGAAAAAGCCACTGAAGAGCCAAAACCCAAGAAAACCAGGAGCAAAAAAGAATGAGCATCCCTATCCCCTTCGTTATCGAGCAGACCGGAAGAAGCGAAAGGTCTTATGACATCTTCTCCCGCTTGCTCAAAGACCGCATCGTCATCCTGGGCGGTGTGATCGAAGACAACCTGGCAAACCTGATAGTTGCCCAGCTTCTGCACCTCGAAGGTGAAGATCAGGAACGCGATATCTATATGTATATCAACAGTCCCGGTGGAGTCATCTCCTCCGGTCTGGCGATCTATGATACCATGCAATACATCAAATCTCCGGTCAGCACGATCTGCATCGGGCAGGCTGCCTCAATGGCTGCCGTTCTGCTCGCCGCGGGAACGCCGGGAAAGCGTACCGCTCTTCCCAACAGCCGGATCATGATCCATCAGCCTCTGGGCGGAGCTCAGGGACAGGCTTCGGACATCGAGATCCAAGCCCGCGAGATCCTCTATCTCCGTGAGCGGATGAATGAGATCCTGCATCAGCATACCGGACGCCCGATGGACAAGATCATCGATGATACTGACCGTAACTTCTTCATGAGTTCAGAAGAAGCCAAGGAATATGGCATCATCGATGAAGTCATCTCCAAACGTAAGTGACCCTAAAGGATCCTGGAGGATTTTTTGGATAAATACAAGAATCTAAGCTGTTCCTTCTGCGGTAAAGCCGAGAATGAAGTGGACAAACTGATCCGGGGTATTGCCGGCAATATCTGCGATGAATGCATCCAGATGTGCTACAATATCATCGAAAGCTCTGCTCCGGAGATGGCACAGGAAGAATTTGAGCTGCCCAATCCCAGCGATCTGAAGAAGTATCTTGACCAATACGTGATCGGCCAGAACCATGCCAAGGAGATCATCTCCGTGGCGGTTTACAACCATTACAAGCGCATCTTCAAGCAGACGCATGACGATGGGATCGACCTCGAGAAGAGCAACATCCTCATGATGGGACCCACCGGCAGCGGCAAGACGCTCATAGCTCAGACTCTGGCGCGCTTCCTTAAAGTGCCTTTCGCTATTTCTGATGCCACGACTCTCACGGAAGCGGGATACGTCGGCGAGGATGTCGAGAACATCCTGGTTCGCCTCCTGCAGAACGCTGATTATGACGTAGCCAGGGCGGAGAAGGGGATCGTCTATATCGATGAGATCGACAAGATCTCCCGCAAGAGCGAGACTCCTTCGATCACACGCGACGTCAGCGGTGAAGGAGTCCAGCAAGCTCTGCTCAAGATCCTGGAAGGGACGAAGGTCAATGTTCCTCCCAAAGGCGGAAGAAAGCACCCTCAGCAGGACTTTATCGAAATGGATACCCGCAATATCCTCTTTATCGCAGGCGGAGCCTTCTTCGGTCTGGATAAGATCATTAAGGAACGCATGGACAAGAAGGCGATCGGGTTCGACGTCAAGCTTGGCACCAAGGCTGATGACGCGAACATCTTCGATCACACAAATTCACACGATCTGCTGAAGTATGGCCTGATCCCGGAACTGATCGGTAGAATGCCGGTCATCTGCACTTTGCACGAGCTCTCCGAAAGCGCTCTGGTCGATATCCTGACTCAGCCTCGGAACTCCATCTGCAAGCAGTACAAGAAGCTGTTTGAACTGGACGGGGTCGAGCTGTCCTTTGAAACAGACGCGCTCAAAGAGATCGCCAGGATCGCCATCAAGCAGCAGACAGGAGCCAGAGGACTCAGATCCATCATGGAAAAATTCATGCTGAAGATCATGTATGAGATACCCGATCGTAAAGAGATCGAAGCGTGCTTGATCACTGCGGGAGTCATTACCGGAGAATCAGAACCGGTATATACGATCACCCCGGCGATCACCAATAAACGTAAAGTAGCAAATTAACAAGTTCTTATAAAGGAGTTGTCTGATGATTAGACCAGTCCTTAGCCTGTGCCTCATCGCAACAGGGCTGTTGCTCTGTTCCTGCTTCATTCAGGGAGAATTACGTGTGCGCAACCGCAGTACGACGGATATCGACGTTTCATTTGATTATGATAATGAGGTCATCCTGCCCAATGAGGACCTGTCCAGATTCTACAATTCGGACACGACCGTGCACGTCGAATATGACGGACTTTATGTCTTCAAGGGCTATTCGGATGTGTATGTCGAACTGGGTAGTCGGGAAGTTATCAATATCGTGTCGGACGGAGGAGCTATCCAGGTTGTTAACAACAGCCCCCATACGATCGATCACGTGTATCTGGCAACTCAATCGGCGACATCCTGGGGTTCAGACGACCTGATCGGCAATATCCCTCCCGGCGGAAGCGCCATCTGGACTTCCAATCCCGGTATCTGGGACATCAAGATTGTCAACAACCTCGATCAATCATTCTATTCCTACAACCACGATGTAGATATGGATACGACGGAAACATACCTGTTTGAGGAAGGCAAGAACACATCAGACCAAAAAGCCGGCAGTGGGATCGAACCCACCGGAGCGAGAACGGAACAAAAAGACCAGAGGATCAAGAAATGAATAGTGAGATAACATCCACCCGCAGGAACAAACTCGGAACATATATCAACGACCGTGAAGCGGTCGTTCTCTTTGCCAATCGTGAAGGAAACCTGGAGAAATTTACCCAGGAGAACAATTTCCTCTACCTGACCGGATTGATGGCGCCGGACGCCATCCTGTTCCTGACCAAGAATCAGGATATGCTCACCGAACACCTCTTCATCGAGCGTGGCATTCCCGAGCGCGAAGTTTGGGATGGTAAGAAGATGACCAAAGAAGAAGCCGTGGAGATCACGGGCATCACGAGAGTGCATTATCTGGATGAGTTCTACGACTATCTGGGAAGCTATGCCGGTTCCCTGACCAAGATCTTTGCCAATATCGGCATGCCCAGCCTGAAAGAACCTCCGACCTTCGCTATGTTCACCCTGCAGCCTCTGCGGGAAAGATTCCCTCTGATCGTGATCCAGAACGTCACGGAACTGATCACTCCTCTGCGTAAGGTCAAGGACAAGTGGGAGATCATGCAGCTTCAGCGCGCCATCGACATCACCGGTAAGGGCATTCTGGACATCATGGAAGGTGCCAGAAGCGGGATGATGGAATTTGAGCTCGAAGCTATGCTCTTTTACCGGATGCAGAGAAGCGGTGCCAAGACCTGGGGATTCGCGCCCATTATCGCGACAGGGCTCAATGCTGCGACACTGCACTACAAGAAGAACGAATGCAGGATCGAGAATGGCGAGGTCATCCTCCTGGATGTCGGTGCTGCCTATATGAATTACAGCGCAGATATAACCAGATGCTTCCCCATAGGCGCAAGCTTCAGCGAAAGACAAAGAGCCGTGTATAACGCTGTTCTCTCCGTCCAGAAACAGATCATCGAACTGATAAAGCCTGGTGTGACCCTCAGCCACCTGCAGATCACAACCCGTGAGTTGATCACTGAAGCCCTGATCGGACTCGGTCTGATCGAGAACCCCGAAGACTTTTCCAAGTACTATATGCATGGTGTGAGCCACTTCCTGGGGATGGATACGCATGATCTGGGCGGCAGAGAAGCTGTTCTGGAACCCGGCAATGTGATCACCGTCGAACCCGGGATATATATTCCAGAGGAACGCCTCGGCATCAGGATCGAAGATGACGTCCTGGTCACTGAAGAAGGCTATTGCGTTCTCTCCCAGAACATTCCCAAAGAAACCGCCGAGATTGAAGCCATCCGACAAGCAGCTCTGGCTGAACAATGAAGAAAGCCCTGTACCCGGGAACCTTCGATCCCATCACCAACGGGCATCTGAACATCATCGAGAAAGCCAGCAGGATATTCGACGAAGTGATCGTCAGTGTCGCGGCATACACCGGGAAGCAAAGCTGTTTCAGCCTGCAGGAAAGATACGAATTAGCGGTTGAATCCTGCAAGAACTTCCCCAACGTCACGGTCATGACCTTTGAGGGACTCGTGGTTCAATTCGCGCGGAGTCAGGACTGTTCCATAATGATCAGGGGCATGCGCGCCGTATCGGACTTTGAGTATGAGCTTTCGCTCGCGCTTACGAATACCAAGCTGGATTCTGGGATCGAGACCCTTTTCCTGGTTCCCAGTCTCAGATATATGTATCTCTCATCCTCGATGATCAGGCAGATCGCAGACCTTGGCGGAGACCTGAAAGATTTCGTTCCTGCCTGCGTCGTGAATGCTTTCGCCGAGAGAGCTAACTTGATAAAGAAGGATTAACCTGATGGCACGCAAGAAGGAAGAGCAGAATCTCGAACTCGTCAAGATCTCGGATCGTTCCCTCCCCTCAGATATAAACGCTGAAGCAGCCATCCTTTCCGCGATGCTGATCGATTCAGAGATCGTCAGCAAGGGTATGGAAAAGGTTCGCGAGGAGTACTTCTACCGCAACGCGCATAAGGCAATCTTCCGGACGATGCAGGAGCTCTTCAACGAAAGTATCGAGATAGATGCCCTAACCCTGATCGACCGTTTGGAGCGCAACAACCTCCTGGAGAAGGTCGGCGGGATCCCTTTTATCAACGATATCATCGATACTGTCGTCTCCAGCGCCAACTTCGATTACCATCTCAGGATCGTGACCGATCAGGCTTTGCTGCGTCTGCTTATCGTCGCCGCGAACGGCATCATAGAGAACTGCTACAGCTCTGCCAATCCTGCCAAGACCATCGTCGATGAAGCAGAACAATCGATCTTTTCCATCGCCGAATTCCAGCAGCGCCAGGGATTCCTCCGCATCGACGAGATCAGCCGTGAAGTTCTGGATACGATCGATCAGATCGCCTCGACCAAGAAGCCCGTTGTCGGCGTGGGGACAGGATTCCACGCCCTCGATCATCTCTGTGGGGGTTTCCGGCCGGGTCAGTTCATCATTATCGCCGCGCGTCCCGCCATGGGAAAGACCGCTCTGGCGCTCAATATCGCTACTCACGCGGCTGTCAATCTCCAGAAGAAGGTCGCCATCTTCACTATGGAGATGGCAGCAGATGAAGTCATCATGAGGATGTTCGCCTCCACTTCGGAAGTGAATATGGAATCCATGCTCAAGGGTTTCGGCATGAACGAAGAGCGTCTGATCCGCATCATGCAAGCCTCGGAAGTTCTCTCCACCCGTCAGATATATATAGATGAATCGGGTACGAACAGCCCTCTCGAGATCCGTGCCAAGACCAGGCGTCTGGCAGCGGAAGTGGGCGGGCTTGATCTCATCATCATCGACTATCTGCAGCTTATGACCCTTCCCCGCGAGCGTGACAACCGTCAGCAGGAGATCGCCGAGATCTCCCGTGCTCTGAAGATCCTCGCAAAAGACATGAAGATACCCGTCGTCGCTCTCTCGCAGTTGAACCGTGGACTTGAATCCCGCGAGGACAAGCGTCCCCGCCTGTCTGACTTGCGTGAATCAGGAGCTATCGAGCAGGATGCCGACCTCGTGATGTTCATCTACCGCGATGAATATTACTATCCGGATAAGACCGAAAAACCCGGCGTCGCCGAGATCATCATCGGCAAGAACAGACACGGCTCGACCGGAAACGTGGATCTGGGATTTGTTAAGGAGATAACCCTCTTCCGCAATCTCGACACGCAACATGAGTCTTAAGTTCCTCACCTCCCTGGGTGAGTACGTGATCTTTGTGGGGAAAGCCTTCAGCGCGATTCCCAAACTTCCCCGGAGACGTCACGAATTTCTGATCCAGATGCAGCATATCAGCTTTGATTCGCTGCTCCTGGTGACCCTCACGGCTGGCTTTACCGGAATGGTGACCGCCCTGCAGGCAGTCTATCAATCCAAGGGCTACATGCCGGTGCATCTGCTCAGCGTCCTCATTGGTAAGTCCACTATGATCGAACTGGCACCCGTTCTGACCGCTCTGGTCATGACCGGGAAGGTCGGAGCAGCCCTCGCCGCGGAGATCGGCACCATGAAGGTCAGTGAACAGCTCGATGCCCTGGAAAGCATGAGCATCTCCCCCGCTGAATTTCTCTATATGCCGCGCATCGTCGCCGGGATAATCTCCTTCCCCATTCTGACCATCTTTGCCGATATCGTTAGCATCTTTGCCGCCTGGTACTTTTCCTGGCTACGCTATGGAATTCACTATCATACCTTCTTCGTGAACATGCGCAGCTATTTCGGACCCTCCGATCTCTGGGGCGGATTGGTCAAGTCTGTGGTCTTTGGCTTTATCATCACATCTTTAAGCTGCTATTTCGGCAACAGAACCCGCGGTGGCGCGGAGGGAGTCGGCATCGCCACGACCCAAACCGTCGTCTATTCATCAGTCCTCATTCTGGTTATGGACTTCATCGTCGCCTGGGTACTCTTCGGAGGATTTTAATGAAACACTATCTCATCCCTATCCTGGCACTCCTGCTCTGCTTCGGAGCCTGCGGAAAGAAAGCCGGGAAACCAGCTCCCGCCAAACCTAAAAAGACTCGTCCACTAACGACACTTACAGTCTATTCCACGGATAGATACCGCTCCTCCGGACTGGAGAAGATCATCAGCGACGAGTTCTTCAAGCGGACGAACTGTCGTGTCACGACCGTTATTTGCGGAGAAACGGGAGACCTGATCCGTAGCATCAGCACCGTGCAGGATAGCAACAACATCGATCTTGTCCTTGGCATCACGAATAGCTTCGCCTACAACGATACCCTACTGAATGAGTTTATGCCGATCAGCAAGCTGGGCGTCAAGAGCCTGGACACCAATGCGGAATTTGACCCCGGTAACCGCCTGATACCCTATGGATTCAGCTATCTCAGCCTGATCTACAACACTGCCCAGATCAGCGAGCCGCCTCTCTCCTTCGGTTCTCTGCAAGGATCGGAATACATCAGCCAGATGGCTGTCTGCGATCCCAACGACAACGGTCTCGGACGCGCCATGCTTCTCTGGACGAGAGCTCTGGTCGGAGAAAGCGGTTACAAACCCCTATGGAACACCCTGAAAAAGAGCTGCAAGCTCTTCCCTACCTTCGATGAAGCTTTGACATCCCTGCGGAGCGGCAGATATTCCATGTTCCTCTCTTATCACAGCCTTTCAGCCTGGCTCAAGGAACAGGACCCGGAGCATGACACCTTCAAATCTCAGATCCTCCAGGAAGGAAGCTTCCGCTATATCGAGGCAGTTGGCATCCACAAACGTAGCGCCAATCCGGCTCTGGCACGCGAATTCATCGAATACCTCTTAAGCCCTTCAGCGCAGCAGATGGTCATGTACAAGCTGGGACTTTCTCCCGCCAATTCCAAGACTCCCCTGCCCCAGAGTTTTGCCCGGATCCCGCTCTATTCCTATTCCGTCGATGACCGCCTCACTCAGCAGATCGTCGGTGAGGGGATCAAGTCCTGGTTGGAATTCTGGAACAGCCTCTTCAACACAAGCTATCTTCCTTAGATGAAACTCCTTAGCCCCTCCGGACTGCACATCGTCCTTTACCAACCGGAGATCCCGCAGAACACCGGCAATATCGGCAGACTCTGCGTGGGGACCGGCTCGACCCTGCATCTGATCAAACCCATGCGTTTCCTCCTGGACGAGAAGTCCCTACGCCGTGCCGGACTGGATTACTGGCAGGAACTCGATCTGCAGGTTCATGATGATCTCTCTGAGATCTATGAGCTCTTCCCGCCGCAGCGTATCTACCTCTGCACCACGAAGACTGACCGGGCTTACAGCGCTTTGGACTACCAACCCAACGATGTTTTCGTCTTCGGTCCGGAATCGCGTGGCTTGCCTGAATCCCTACTAAAAGCTCATCCCGGGCAATGCGTAACCATCCCTATGACCGGCTCGATCCGTTCGCTGAACCTGGCAAACTCCGTGGGGATCATTCTCTACGAGGCGATAAGACAGATCTCGCAAGCCTAGTATCAGCTTTTGTTTGTGTTCTGAGGATGGGGATTGAACACAGAGACTCAGAGACACAGATAAGTTAATGAGTTAATTGGTTAAAGGTTAATGGCTTGTAGTCGTCTGAGTTTGGAGTTCAAGACGGCTAAACAGGCTTCACCAGTGCATCAATCTTAGCGCCGTCCTGGACTTCAAAACGATCACCATCCGTTCCTTTCTTTACAAATGATCCTCCGGCTATCCTCTCTCTATCATCTTACGTCATGACATAAGATGATAGAGAGAAGATAGCATGAAGAAGAAGTAGTGGCGACATCCTGTCGCCTTTGTAGTCGAATCATTATTACTCAGCCAAGATACCAGCTAACCGACTATGACTACTTCTCCACATAGTCACCTGGAATTACAACCCGCTGCGTCTCTGTGCCTCAGTGCTTCTGTGTAAAAACCTACTGCGCCGTTCTCACTACCCTGAAACCGGTAAAGTTATTGGCATTGAAGGGTTTGATATACTGACGGTTGGTATTGCGCATATCTGAGGCGGGGTGGAACCAGCTTCCTCCGCGGATAACCTTATCTGTACCTCGTTCCGGACCGCTGAAGAGATTGGGAGTTTTGTAGCTGTAAGGGGCATACCAGTTCCAGGTCCATTCGTAAACGTTTCCGCTCAGATCATATAGCTCATAGATGTTGGCTGCCTTACGCCCGACAGGATGCACTGCCGCGCCGGAATTCAGGGAATACCAGCCCGCTTCATCGGGATCGTTGCTTCCGGAATACTTTGTGAAGCGTTCCTGTCCGTTGGTCTTGGCGGCGAATTCCCATTCCGCCTCGGTCGGCAGGCGATAGCCATTTGCGCTGAAGTCACACATCACGTCGTTCTCGATATACTCGTAACAGGGATTGTAGCCGTCCTTGAGGCTCTTGTCGTTGCACCAGTCGATGGCGTCGTAGAAACTGATATTGGTGACCGGCAGGTCATCATCCTGGATCTTGGAAGGATTATCCTGAAAGACCATCTTCCACTGCCTTTGGGTGATCTCTGTCGGGGAGATATAAAAACTTGGCACCACGACTCTCACGAGCGGGAATTCATCGCTCTCGGCGTCCGGTTCGATCGAGCCCATGCTCAGTGTATCGCCGGAGATCTTCTGCATGGTGAGCTTGACGTTGTCGATGGTCTTCTGCCGTTCCTCGGTCTTGTTCTTCTTTTCCTCGGTCACGGATTTGAACTTCGGATCACGCTTCATCAGACCATGCTTGAGCACAATGAAAAGCAGGATCGCCAGGGAGACCATGAAGAGGATGGTGAAGAGCTTGCGGGTGGAATTCCATTTGTCCTGATCAGGCTCAGGCTTAGCAGATTCAGGCTTCCAGGGATGCGTGCGGGGAGTGGCTGACCAGAGAGGCGCCTTCTCCTGCTGCGGGATGGTAACCGGTTTTGGCTGAGGTTTCGGCTCGGAAGACACAGGCTTGGGCACAGGAACAGGTTCGGGCTCTGGCTCCGGCTCTGGCTCCGGTTCTGGAACTGGAACGGGTTCCGGCTGTGAGATAGGTTCGAAAACGTCTCCCGGAACAGGCACGATGGGTCTGTAGTATTTTGGGAATGTGTCTGTTATAGGTTCAGGTTCAGGTTCAGGTTCAGGTTCCGGCTCGGGCTCAGGTTCAGGCTCGGGATCAGGCTCTGGCTCCGGTTCAGGTTCAGGTTCAGGTTCAGGTTCAGGTTCAGGTTCAGGATCAGGTTCAGGTTCAGGATCAGGCTCTGGCTCCGGTTCAGGTTCAGGTTCAAGTACTGGCTCTGGCTCTGGCTCGATCAGAGGTTCACTTAAAAAAGGATCTGCCGGGATGATCACTGGCCGGGTTAGCACTGATTGATAACGGATCTCCTGCTCGCTATCGATGGCGAGTAAGACATCGATCGGGGTCTGCAGCCGCAGAGAGGGATCGAGCATCAGGCTGGCATTGATGATGGAAAAGAGCCAGTGCGGGATGCGGATGCCCATCATGTCCGGATCGAGAACCGGACGGGCAAAGCTCTGTTCCTTCTGCTCCAGGGCAGAGAAAGTCTTATTCGTGTTCCAGGGCAGGAATCCGGAAAAGACCTGATAGGCGATCACGCCGAGGGAATAGACGTCGCAGGCGGGTCCCATGGATTCGCCCTTATACTGCTCCGGCGCGATGTAGAACACGGGATGAAAGCCGATGGGATCAAGGTCTTGCCTGAGCCAGCCCAGCTGGGCTTTACCAAAGCCGGTGAGTTTTACCTCTCCCGAAGTTGATATCAGAATGTTGGAGGGATTCAGGTTCAGGTGCAGCACTCCCTGAGCATGAGCATAGGCAAGGGCGGTGAGAACCTTGCGGATCAGCTCCATGCCCCTGGCATGATCCAGCCTGCCTTTCTGCTCGCTGAGGAGTTGTTCGAAGGTCGTGCCCTCGACGTATTCGCTGACGTAATAAAGATTGTTGTCCTCTTCAAAGACGCTGTAGGAAGCCCGGATATTTTCGTGCCTGAGCTTCATGCCCGTCTCCGCTTCAAAGCTCAGAACCTGTTTCAGTTCATACTTATCCTGGTTCTTGGGGTCGATCGTCTTGATCACGGCTTTCTGTCCGGTGAAATAGTTCTTTGCCAGATAGACGATGTACTGCCTGCTGCGGTGCAGAGTTTCCAGGATCACATAGGCGTTGGAGCCGCTCTCAGCCATAAAACCTTCCGGATGAATATATTATCGAGCCTTTCTTGATCACGGTCTGCAGGTGCGAGCTTCCGAAATGATAAGGAATGAAGTCCACCGAAGGGATGTCCCACAGGGTGATATCTGCCTGTTTGCCAACCTTTAGAGAACCGATGCTGTCCTCTCTGCCCAGGGCCCTGGCGGCGTTGTAAGTCGCGGCGCAGAGAGCTTCCGCGGGGAGCATGCCCATCTGCAGGCAAGCGAGGGTCATGGTGAAGGGCATACTGTCGCAATTGCAGCTCCCGGGGTTATAATCCGTGGCGATGGCGACCGGAAGTCCCGCTTCGATCATCGCTCTGGCACGGGCATAGGTCTTTGCTCTCAGGGAAAACAGAGTTGCGGGAAGCAGACAGGGGACAACTCCTTTAGCAGCCATAGCCCTGATGCCCTCGTCACTCGCGGCGCCGAGATGGTCAGCTGAGACGCAGCCCAGTTCCGCGGCTAGTTCCGCGCCTCCGATTGGTTCGATCTCATCAGCGTGCATCTTGAGTTTCATGCCAAAGCTTCTGGCTGTCTCCAGGATCTTGCGGCTGTCCGCGATGCTAAAGACGTGCGCCTCGGTGAAGATATCGCAGAATTCGGCTATGCCTTGCTCCGCCACCGCGGGGATCATCTCTTCGCAGAGGATCTTTATATAGGCTTCATGATCTTGTTTGTATTCTGCGGGGTATTCGTGGGCGCCCATGAAGGTGGGAACAATATCCAGAGGCAGTTCTTCGCCTAGGCGTTTGATCACCCTGAGTTGCCGCAGTTCGGATTCCGTATCCAGGCCATAGCCGCTCTTGGCTTCCAGAGTGGTGGTTCCCTGTGTGATCATCTTCAGGATGCGCTGTTTCGCCAGTTCGGTGAGAGTGTTTTCATCAGCGTCCCGGGTCGTGGAGATGGTGCTGCGGATGCCACCTGCCTGAGAGATCTCGACGTAGCTCTTGCCCGCCAGACGCAGGGTGAATTCCTTCTCACGGGTATGCACAAAGACCGGATGCGTGTGGGAATCGACAAAACCCGGCATGGCGATCAGCCCGGAGGCGTCGATCGTCTCTTCCGCTTCAAAGTCCCGCAGGATCTCGTCCGTGCTGCCCAGCCCAACGATGAGCCCGTCTTGGATAGCAAGCGCGCCATCGGGAATCGAACCCAGCCCCCGCATGGGAGAACCGGCGATGATCTCTTCCATGGTGATCAGTTCGCGGCAATGAATAATGATCTGGTTTACTCTCACAATAACCCCTAAAGTAAAGGTGAAAGACCTTTGCACTTCGTTGTAACACTGGCTTTAGCCGGTCGTTGCACTGGCTTTAGCCGGTCGTTGCACTGACTTCAGTCGGTCGTAACACTGGCTTTAGCCGGTCGTAACACTGGCTTTAGCCGGTGCGTCATCAAACTTATTCGCCTGTTCAAACATCAGATAACGCTTCAACATCTACCGCATGGGTGCGGGATCAATCCCGCACAACGACCGGCTGAAGCCAGTGTTACCACTTTGCAGTAGTCTCAGTAGATCTTGCCTATTGAATGTGATGGTTTTCGTCAAGGGAATAATCTCAAGACCGATCCGGTTTATCTTGTGACTCTCAGTAAAGGGATCAGGTCTTTCAATAAATGTAGTTCCCGCCTGGGGCGCTTTACCAAAGACCAAAGAACCAAAGCTCATTGATAGCCCCTGGATACCCGAACCCCGACATGGCCGTTGCCGCAGCCGGGATCGATGTTGTTGCGAAAAGAAACACGGCAGATGATGTTGATGTTGTACCAGCCACCGCCCCGCAGCACACGTGACGATCCGGAGCCCGCCCCTCTCGGGTCAGAACTC
>DAOPZE010000051.1:1787-16737 GCA_035353255.1 Candidatus Cloacimonadota bacterium | reverse complement strand
GGATAAACACCTTTTGGTTCGTAATCATAGAGCTGTCCATACAGTGGATGAATAATGGGAATAGTGCTGAGAAAGCCATTCTCTGCCCAGGCAATTGAGCCGATAAGCAGTAGTAACAATAGTAAAATCTTGTGTTTCATAATTACTCCACCTCCAAAGGGTAGTTTATCCAGATAACGTGTCCGAAATTGCTCTCATGAGCCTTGCCAATTCCAATGTAAATAGTAAAGCATTTATCGCTCCATAAGGTATATTAGTTTCTCCAAATTGCACAAATAAAGGCAGATTCTTTCAGCATCAGAGCCTGATATTCTTACCCGAGATCAATCAACCCATTTGAATGGGTTTTCGGAATGTAGGCGGTGGTTTCAACCACCGTGTCCGGTGACCCGCATCAACGCCCCAACCCATTTTAATGGGTTTTGAGACGTTGGGAGGATTTGAATCCGACCATGGTGTTTACCGCCCCGTAGCGCAGGACTCCGTTCCTGCGGGTGTGTCGCCCCTCCGGGGCTAAGTAGAGGTATTCGGGGCTTGCGTGTTCCTGGTGTTTCGCTTCGCTTCACCCCAGGCAATGGAGTATCGTCCCACCGGGACTTTGAAAAAGTGTCGCCCCTCCGGGGCTTAGGAGATATAGCCGGGTGTTGTGCAGTCCTGGGGTTTCGCTCCCGTTGGTCGCTACACCCCAGGCTATGGAATGTCGCCCTTCCGGGACTTAGTTAACAATCCTCTCTTGGGGCTTATCATTTCTGTACTTATATTTAGCAGGCGACAGGATGTCGCCTCTACATTTTCCGGCTATCCTCTCTCTATCATCTTACGTCGTGACGTAAGATGATAGAGAGAGGATAGCCGGAAAATAGGGTGTGGGGCAGAGTCAGGAGCCTGGAAATATAAGAGTGCACTATGCTAGTATTGGATGTGGGGTTATCCCGCCCTATAGATCATCCAGAGTAGTGATAAATCAACGGTTAATGATCTCCATCCTATGCTCCTGGATGATGAATAAGTCACTGAACAATAGTAATATACACTGGATCAAGTGATTCTGAACCTACCTGAAAGTACGGTGACGGAGTCGTAAGGAAAAAAATAACGCCAAAAAAAAGATTGACGTGATAACTAATCTAGCAGAGAAAGACCACGAAAGGAAAATTTGCGTAAACAAAGGGGTAAGTGATGAGTTCTCGGATTCTTCTCGTTGACGACGATCGTCTATTAAGGGAAGTAATAGGGGAACATTTATCCGCCTTTGGGTATGAGGTTGACCTGGCAGAAGACGGTGAGCATGCCTATGCCAAGTTCCGTCCCGGAAAATATCAATTGGCGATTCTGGACCTCATGATGCCTGGGATGAACGGTCTGGAACTGATGCAGAAACTCCGGCACGAAGACGACAGTATCTTCTGCCTGATCATGACCGGTTATCCCACGATCGACTCCGCATATAAAGCCATGATCGAAGGCGCTTCGGACTATATCATCAAGCCGTTCCAACTGATGGAGCTGATCAACATCGTCCAGAAATATATTCATTGATGACCTACAGATTTGAGCTTGTCAACCCCCGGGAACCCGGGAAAAACCATATCCTGCCCCTGTGGACAGAGCCTGCCTTTCTGAGGGCTATTGCAGCGCTCCACGGCTTGGATGTATATCACCTTATCTGCATGAAGGGAAATGAGATCGCGGCAATAATGCCGGTATTCGAACGGCAGAAACTCGGGATCAGGCATCAGATTCTTCCAGTTATGGCGTATTATCAACCTTTGAGCGTATATCACGATCCGGGCGCGAGCGACGCAAGAAGGCTTCTGGATGAGCTCCAGATCACGAACGGGATCGCCGATTTCCTCAAAGCAAGGTACAAAAGGATCGCCTTCAATCTCGATCCCCGGGTCACGGATATCCGGGGCTTCTCCTGGAGCGGACTTAGCGCCATGCCTCTCTATACTTTCGTGTATAGTGAGGGAGACAAGCTTGATCCCATCAGAGATGAAGCAGAAAAACTCAAGAAGGCAGAGAAACGCGGTTATGTTCATGATGATCGCTTCGCGCCAAACGAATTCCTCACTCTCCTGAGAAGCCTGTATGACCGGAAGGGTCACAGACTGGGAGTATCCTTCGAACGGCTGGAACGCTTTATTCAGGATCTGCACGCAGCCGGGCTGCTGATCCAGGATAATATCCTGCAGGGGGATAGGATAGTCAGCAGTGACCTGATCTACGCGAAACCAGGCGGTATGGCATACGCGATCATGCGGGCAACTGCTCCGGAAGAGATGACTTGGGGAATCAGCAGTTTCCACACCAAGCTGATGCTGGGCAGCCTCATCCCGCGTTATCAGGCTGTGGACTTTTGTGGAGCGAATATCAGGGACGTAGCCCGGTTTAAGGCAGCGTTGGGTCTGAAACTCAAAGTGTTTTACAGAATCACCGGTAAAGGTGGTTTGCTGTGATAAATACGCTATTATATCCTGCAGAGGACAAATGAAAAAGATTATAGTGCTCAAGGGCGGAACATCTCCTGAGAGAGAAGTTTCATTGAACAGCGCCAGCGCGGTGGTCGCGGAATTACACAGCCTGGGACACGAGGTCCTGGAGCTGGATCCTGCGGAATATCCGTGTCTGGACGAGTTGTTGCTCCGGATCAGGGAAGCTTCGGCGGATCTGATCTTCATCGCTCTTCACGGCGGTGACGGAGAGAATGGCAGGTTGCAAGCGGCGTTTGAACTTGCCGGATTTGAATATACCGGCAGTGATTCCAAAGCCTCGATGCTCTGCATGGACAAATATATCTCCAAGCTGGTCGTCAAAGGTGAAGGCATTCCCGTTCCGGATTGCGTCCTGATGCGTTATGACATGCTGGAGGACTATGGCGATCCTGCTGATTATCAGGGGATCATAGACAAGCTGGGCATGCCTCTCATCGTCAAGCCAAACGATGCCGGTTCTTCGGTCGGCATATCCCTGGTTAAGGATGTGAAGCAGCTTAAACCGGCGATCACTGAAGCCTTTAACTATTGCGGAACTATCCTGCTGGAGCAGTATATTCCCGGCAGGGAGCTCACAGTCACCGTTATCAGCGGCAAGGCTCAGCCGGTCGTGGAGATCAAACCTCTCGACGGGTGGTATGACTACCGCAACAAATACACCAAGGGCAAGACAGAATATATCGCTCCCGCGGAGCTGGAACCACAAGAAAGTGAACTGCTTCAGCTCTACGCGGAGAAGATCTGGAAGGCGACGGGCATCGGCAACTATGCGAGGATAGATTTCAGATATGACGGGGACAAGGCATATTTCCTGGAAGTCAATACTTTACCGGGTATGACGTCTTTGAGTCTGACACCCATGGCAGCTCGTGCCGCGGGGATGTCTTTCGGTGAACTTATCACGAAAATTATAGAATCAACCGAGGCTTAGCCTCAGGAGGATATTATGAAACATAGTTTGTTTATTGCTGTGTTGCTGGGTATTCTTTGCCTCCCGCTAATGGGACAGGATATCACGGCGACCTTCACTCCATCATCCATCCAGGTCAACGAATTCGGCACAGCGAGCTTCGATCCGGTTCATCCCGAATCCCAGCCTGTGATCACCACGCTGAGAATTCACAACAACCTGGGTAATGCCTACAGATTCAACCTCAAGCTGGAGATATCCTGGAACGGGATCGCTCTGACCAATGCGACGTATCTCTCGGATTATGATATCGGGGCAAATGCAGATTATCCGCTCCTGACGAACCGGGATCTGATCACCACGGAAGCGGGTGGATACTTCCACCAGATCGGCTCGGCGGAGCTTTCCCTGCAGAATATCCTCGAGAACAGCGATCTGCTCAGAGCGGCGGTCATGTCCGGTTTCTTCCCGGATGGAGCTTTAATGCTGAAGGTATCGGTCAAACCCGAGACCGCGCCTCAGAATAGCTGGTCTGATGTGAAGACTTTCACCATAAACGTTCGCAACGCGGGGGTCATCAATCTCAGCGCTCCAGGACTCGCGGTCGGGCAGACACCTCCCTCAGTGGACGTGAATCCGCCTACATTCACCTGGAACACCATCAGTACGGGCTTTAATGACTATTATCTCACCATCCGTGAATTCCCCCCCAATAATCCTCCCACTGCCTCGAACGTCGAGACCATGGGAACACTATTCTACCAGTCGGCTAACCCCATTGCAGGAAATAGTTTCTCTGAGTTTCTGCCTTATACCAGCGGGAATTACTATGCCTGGCAGCTATCCACGGAACTCTATAACGAGACATATCCCCATGCCAGAGAGACCGGCAGAACATCCGCGCTGAAAAGCTCGTGGTTCGTGTTCAGGTATGTCACCCCGGATCCAAGCCAGACCAATAGTCTGAACGAACTGCAAGCGGTACTTCTGTCCCTGCAGAAGCCTGAGATAGTCTCGCTTTTCGATCAGGGCTATTCCACGTTGGGCGAGCTATATTACGACGGACGCACTTATACAGGTCAGGAAGCTGTCGATCTGGTTCGTGAACTGCTCGGCAAGAGCCTCTATATCGAGATCAAGAACCAGTAAGGAGAGGAAGATGAAAAGGTTATTTATTATCGCGATAATGGCATTGACGATCCTCAGCCTTGCCGCCACCGGAGGAGTTGCCTATCTTTCTGCCAATAAAGGGAAGGTCGATCTTACTCGTGACAAGAAACCGGTGAAGTTCAAATCCGGGCAGATGCTCAATAATGAAGACGTTCTGACGACCGGCAGGGAATCATTCGCTGCTTACAAATACGTCGATGGTTCTTCGACGGTGAAAGTCTTTGCCAATTCTGTCGTCAAGATCAAAGCTGTTGCCTCGGGCAAGAAACTCTCCAAGACAGTGGCGATCTCCAAGGGCAGCGTTTATAGCAGCGTCAAAAAGAACAAAGGCAGCTATAAGGTCGATACTCCCGGAACTGTCGCTTCGGTCAAAGGAACAGGATTCCTGACGGGCGTTTCGGATACGGATGAGACACGCTATATCGTCCTGGATGGGATCATAGAGATCGAGATCAAGGCGACCGGTGAGAAGAAAGATCTTCCCGCGGGGAAAACTGCCACGATCGATACGGATGGAAATTATACCGAGTACAATAGTACCGAAGATGAATTGCAGGATATTCAGGACCTGCAGGATGAAGCAGGCATGCCCCTGGAACTCAAGACCATGCGCATCCCTGTCCAAAACGAAGCCGGTCAGATCAAGTACATCGAGATCAAATACTGATCACGCAGGTGATGATGTGTTTGTGTAATGATCGTGAGGTTTGAAATGAAAAGAGTATTGTTAGTAATGACTTTTATATGTGCTTTGATGGCTTTGAGCGCTGTCAGCATCGAACACTTTTCCCCAAAGTTCTACTTCTTCGGCACCGATGTTGAGCTGCGTCTGAACGTTCTGGACGGAATGGACCAGATCGACAACTGCACTATCGTGTACAGCGAGAAAGGCAAGGAAATTTGGAAGCGGGAAAAGATGGAAGCTGAGACCACCGGATCGTACTGGTTCATCGGTGAGATCTCCGCGAATGACGTCCGGGACCTCGATATTCAGTATTACTTCGAGATCAAGCTGGTCAATGGTGATCTGATGCGTCTTCCTGATAAGGCTGCCCTGGAACCTCTCTATGAGCTTTCTCCCGGAGCTGCCATGGGCGATAAATCCGACGCCTTCGTTCTGCTTTCGGACGAGCCGAATCCAGGAGCCGGCCAGGAGTATCTATTCGCCGTATCCTTCTTCGATCTGGCGGATACGATCGATACCAAGAGCATCCAGGTCTGGGTCGGTGGCAGAGATGTCACCAGGAAATCTGTGATCACTGATAACGCTATTCTCTACCGTGATCCGAGTCCCACACCCGGAGATTATAAAGCAATGGTCACTGCCAAAGTAGGCGGAAAGCAGGTCTATTCAGAGCTCTGGACGACCCATGTCGCTTCCCGCAAGAAGTTGAGCTTTCTACCGATGAATCTGAGGGGAAACATTGGCTTTGTGTCCAACGTTTATGATTATAACCCATCAGCGACAGCGAACCTGCTGGAGACCGTCGATGACGCTGCCGGACAGCTCGATGTCTATGGCAACTATGGCATGCTGAATCTCCAGACCAATATCTTCATGTCCACTCTGGAAGACCCCGATCAACAACCCGTGAACCGCTACATGGTCGGGATGCAGCTTCCCGTTCTCGATGTTTTCGTCGGTGATTATTCTCCCACGATCAGCACCTTTACCATGGCGAACAAGAACGTCCGGGGCTTGTATTCACGCTTTCATACCAGGTATCTGAGCCTGGTCTATGCCGGTGGCGAAATGCTGCGCAAGACCAAGTATGACCTCCTCGACGACGGCATAAGCCACACCCAGGGAACTTACAGCCAGGAAGCTCTGGCGGCGAGATTCCAGATCGGTAGCGAGGGTGGCGTCATGCTCGGATTCAGCGGAAGCCGCAACCGGGACATCATCAGTTCACTCGATCCTTCTGAATACTCATACACGAACACCAATGGCGAGACGGTCATCACGACCCTGCCTCAGGACAACGCGGTACTCAGCGCGGATCTGCGCATTGCCGTTCCGGAGCAGAATGTCGTCCTCGGCGCGGACATCGCAGGTAGCCTATATAACTATAACACTCTTCCCGGACCGATCTCCGCGGATGAGCTTCAGGATTATCTTCCCGATGACTTTCCTCTGGATATCGATCCCGCGGACTACGCGGACTATTTCGTCCTGAATCAGAACATGGAACCGCTCATGCCCCGCATCGAAAACCTTGCCTGGCAAGGCTATCTGCGGATGCTGATCTTCGGGAACTATCTGGATGCCCGCTACACTGAAGTGGGGCCTGCTTTCAATTCTCTCAGCACCTACTATCAGCAGAAAGACACAAGATCGATCTCTCTCAGCGATCAGATCAACATCCTGAACATGGTCTATCTTTCAGGTGGAGCGAGCCTGCTCACCGATAACGTTTCAGGAACCAAGAACGAGACGAATGCAACGCTCTCCTGGAATGGACAGCTTACCGTCCGTCCCGCCAAGCTTCCCTATCTGAGAGCCGGAGTCTTCAACAACGACGTATCCAACGAAGAGAATACCGAGATCAACGATCCCAACTTCACCTTCAACCCCTTCAAACGTAAATCCCAGAGCATCAGCGCGGGTATCGGCTACCTGTTCTACATGATCCCTTACGTGCCCAGCTCACTGGATATTACTTACCGTACTGGCATGGATGACAGCCGCACCGGGACTGCAGAGCTAACGGAGTATGAGAACCTCAATAACAGCATCTCACTCTCGATGAACAACAAGTTCAGCATCGTTCCGCTCAAGACCCAGTTCGTCTTCACTATCTATAACAGCTCCCGCGATACGAGCATCAACACTGGTATCTATCCGCTCTATGACAATCAGAACACAAACCTCTTCCTGAACGCAGAATATGCCCTGTTCAACAAGAAACTGCGTCCCTTTGCGTCTTACCGGATGCTCAAGCTTCAGGGAGATCAGAATCCCCAGCAATACGATTATCTGACCTTCGGGCTGGAAGCTTCCCCGATCCGGGACATGAACATCAGCACAGAACTCGGGAAGCAGTATTATAAGGACGAAACAACCAGCACCAATAATTATGATAACCTGACCTGGCGCTTCAAAATCAGCCAAAGGTTCTAAATCATCTACTTATAGCCCCGGTTATCCAGAAACGATGACCGGGGCTGATCGTTTCAGGGAGCAGATATGAAACGTTTTCAACCTCTGATCTTTACCCTTGCCGTTCTAATCCTGATCAAGATCCTCTTCCTCGGCACTTTCTTCAAAACCATCGAATACAACGCACAGGACTCTCTGTTTAAGCTCCGTGGAGCGATCCCCATCAGCGATTCCATCGTGGTGGTGGCTCTGGATGACAACACTTTCAGTGCGACTCAGAAGCAGTGGCCATTCCCCAGGGAAGATCATGCCAAACTGATCGAGAACCTCAATCTTGCCGGAGCCAGGCAGATCATCTTCGACGTCGAATTCACCGAGGATTCCAATCCAGATTCAGACAGTCTCCTGGCAGAAACAGCGAAGAAATGGAACAACGTTATCTTCGCCGGAAAGGTCATCAATGATGATCCTGACCATATCCAGGTGCTGACACCCGTCGCGCCGATCCTGGACAGCAAGGCAGCCTGGGGAGTCGTGAACATGACCCCCGATATCGATGGAAGCATCAGAAATTATGAAACGTTCGTGCCTGTGGCGGACAAGAATTACTATCCGATCGGCGTAGCTTCATTTGGAAACATGCGGATCAATCAGCAGGACTGGGATTCGCATCTCAAGCCAGAAGGTTCCCTGCTGAAAGTGGGTGGCACCGAGATCAAACTCAACCGGGGAAACCGGACTCTGATCAATTATCATGGTCCCGCGGGTACCTTCCCGTATGTATCTTATTCGTCCGTGATCGACGATTCGGCAACCGTCATGCCGGGGCAACTGGGTGCTGAGACGGACGACTTCTACGGTCTCCTTGACAGTGGTATCTTCAAGGGTAAGATCGTCCTTGTGGGCATGACTTTGGTGGACGCGCACGACACGTTCGACACCCCCTATGGCGGAGCGCAGATGCCGGGAGTCGAGATCCACGCGAACTTCATCGAGATGGTTCGCCAACATGGCTATCTAAACACGGTCAACGTTCTGCTCTACACTCTGCTGGAGTTTGCCCTGATCCTGGCGCTTTGGTTCCTCTTC
Source organism: Candidatus Cloacimonadota bacterium (assembly GCA_035353255.1). Taxonomy (GTDB): domain Bacteria; phylum Cloacimonadota; class Cloacimonadia; order Cloacimonadales; family Cloacimonadaceae; genus PHBP01. The sequence continues at coordinate 7,973 of DAOPZE010000051.1, read as the reverse complement.
AAGAAGATCAAGCCTCAGTTCTCGGTCATCATTCTGATCATTCTGATCGCCGCGCAATATTTTGGCGCGTTCTTCCTTTTCAAGAATGCCAATCTTCTGATCCCAATCGTTCAGACCGTCATAGCTCTGATCCTGATCTACGCGGTCGCTCTGGTCAGCCACTACATCGAGACCCAGAAGGAAAAACGCTTCATCCGCAATGCCTTCCAGCAATACATGGCTCCCGAACTGGTCAAGCAGCTTTTGGAGAGTCCGGATGGCTTGAAGTATGGCGGTTCGTTGCAGGAGATCACTGTGTTGTTCTCTGATATCCGCTCCTTCACGACCTATTCAGAGAACCACAAACCCGAAGAGACCGTCCAGATCCTCAAGGAATACCTCACCGAGATGGTCGAAACCATCAAAGCCAATCGCGGGATCGTGGATAAGTTCGTAGGCGACGAGATCATGGCGCTCTATGGCACTCCGATCAAGCTGGAAAACCACGCTCTGGCGGCCTGCAAGACAGCCCTGGATATGAGAGAGAGGCTGACCCTTCTGCAACAGCGTTGGGCAGCCGATGGACGCGAGACCTTCGAGATCGGGATCGGTGTCAACACCGGTACAGCGGTCATCGGTAACCTCGGTTCGGAACAGATCTTTGACTTCACTGCGATCGGCGATACCATCAATCTCGGAGCCAGGCTTGAAGGCTTGAACAAAGAATATCCCAACGATAAACATATCATCATCAGCGAGTTCACTCTGGAGCACGTGAAAGACCTGGTGGAGGTTAGCTACCTGGATGAGGTCAAGGTCAAAGGCAAGAATAAATCCGTGAAGGTCTATGCCCTGATCTCGATAAAGTAGTTGGTGTCGTAGAGCTGTGTAGTGGCGCTCGCCGTAGCGCCACATTGCCATAGCTTGGTTATCTAAACACAGAGGCACAGAGAGACACATAGACACTGAGTGGAAAAAGAGTCAAAGAGTAGAATAGAAGTCGTGAAGTCCACTTTCAATATGGACAAGAATCAGGTAAACACGTCTCCCTCAATGCTGATCCATAAGATCCATCCGATCCCATCATCCGCGTTCTTTCCTGATTGGCTTGTCCAACCGTACCCGTATGCCTCCCGTACGGTGACCGTATGCTTCCCGTATAAACGTTCGAAATGGATACGGAAGATATAGGCTCAGCATAGAGCAATAGTCTGGAAGATTGAAAGGTGAGGGCTTGGTTTCAGTTCCAGATGCTATCGATCAGCGGCTTGATCTCCTGAGGGGAGTTAACGATGAAGTCCGGTTTGAAGCGTTGCAGCAAACTTTGGGTATGAAACCCCCAGGTGACGGAGATGACCCTTATCCCACAGAGCTTTGCAGCCTGGATATCACGGCTTTCGTCTCCCACGTATATGACGCTGGAGCTGTCTATCCTGTGACGCCGGAGCATCTTGTTGATCCGGTTGTGTTTCCGCATGACGCCGGAGGTGCCTTCGACCCATTCAAAACCGTTCAGCTTATGCCGGACCAGAAAACGCATTACATTCGCCTGATGGTTCGAACTCAACAGAGCCATGCGAATCCCGCTTCCGGCGAGATCAGAGAGCATTTCAGGGATGCCAGGATAGGGATGCAGCAGATCAACGCTGTGCTTATACTCCTTGAGGACGCGGGAAATGATGAAGGGAATGCGGTAGAAAGGGATCTTGAATAGGCTTAAGGCAGTTCTGGGATCCATGCTGCGGATCACCTCAAAATCCTCTCTGCTGACAGGTTCCATCCCATAATCGGGCGCAAACTTGTTCATGATCCCATAGATCAGATCGATGGAATTGGCGATAGTGCCATCAAAGTCAAAGAGCAGATAGGGTTTCTTCGCCATGGCTCAAACTCCCTTCTGCTTCAGTTCAGTGAGCCTGGCGTAGGCATCGTTCTTGCTCACCGGATACTTGCTGGTGACTTCCAGGATGATCTCCTGAGCCTTGTGCCCTTCCGCCAGACGGCTTTTGATCAGCTTGTCCACGCTCTGGGGATCGAAGGCATTATCAGGCTCGGCACCGGCGATCAGGAGCACGAATTCACCCTTTTCGGTCACCTGATAGTCACTCAGGATATCTCCGAGACTGCCACGAATATACTCCTCGTAGATCTTGCTAAGTTCACGGGCAATGACGACCTGACGGTCTCCGCAATGCTCACGCAGGAGTTCCAGAGTCTTTTGAAGGCGATGGGGCGATTCATAGAGAATGGAGGTTTCCCGGCTGTCTCTGATCTGGCTGAGGATGAGCTTGACTTCCTTGAGCTTAGCCGGCAGGAATCCGATAAACCGGAAGGTGGAGCTTTCCAGACCGCTTGCCGTGAGGGCAGGGATGAATGCCGTCGCTCCCGGTAAGGCGCAGACTTTGATCTTCGCCTGAATAACAGCCTGCACGATGATCCGCGACGGATCTGAGATACCGGGCGAACCGGCATCAGAGATGATCGCCACGTCCTCACCCTGACTTAGTATCCCAATGATCTCCGCCACCCTCTTCTGTTCGCTGAACTTATGATAGCTCAGCAGTTTCTTGCCCTTGATCTCGTAATGAGCGAGGAGCTTGCCGCTGGTGCGGGTATCTTCGCAAGCGATTACGGGCACCGATCGCAATGTATCAAGTGCCCGTATCGTTATATCACTTAGGTTTCCAATCGGAGTCGGGATCAGATAGAGGATCCCTGTTTTATCCGTCATTTGATCAGGTTGAGTTCCTTTCCGATCTTCTTGAAAGCAGCGAGGGTGAAATCGAGGTCTTCACGGCTGTGGGCTGCGGAAAGCTGCACGCGGATACGGGCTTTGCCTTTGCCGACGACGGGATAGACGAAACCGATAACATAGACGCCTTCCGTGAGGAGCATATCCGCCATCTTCATGGCAAGAGGCTCGTCATAGAGCATCACAGGAACGATCGCGGTATTGCCGGGAACGATATCGAATCCGGCGTCAAGCATACCCTGACGGAAATACTTGGCATTTTCCCAGACCTTGTCACGCAGATTGGTGTTCTCTTCGAGCATCTCAATGACTTTGATGGTCGCGCCGACGATCGAGGGTGCTACTGTATTTGAGAAGAGGTAGGGGCGTGATTTCTGACGCAGAAGCTCGATGATCTCTTTACGTCCGGAGGTGCAACCGCCATTGGCTCCACCCATAGCTTTACCGAAGGTGGTGGTGATGATGTCGATCCGGTCGGTGACGCCGAATTGCTCCGGAGTTCCGCGTCCGGTCTTGCCAATGTAGCCGGTAGCGTGAGAATCGTCCACCATGACGAGGGCATTGTATTTGTCAGCGAGGTCACAGATCTCGTCCAGCTTCGCCATATCTCCATCCATGGAGAAGACGCCGTCGGTGCAGATCATGCGATATTTGTTTTCCTGAGAGTCTTTCAGGCACTGTTCGAGCTCAGCCATATTGGAATGTTTGTAGCGGAAGCGATTGGCTTTGCAGAGACGCACGCCGTCGATGATGGAAGCGTGGTTCAGCTCATCGGAAATGATGGCGCAATTCTCGTCCAGGAGGGGCTCAAACACACCGCCGTTGGCATCAAAACATGCCGCGTAGAGAATTGTGTCTTCCATGCCGAGGAACTTTGAAACTTTGTCTTCCAGTTGCTTGTGAATGTCCTGCGTCCCGCAGATGAATCTCACGGAATTGAGGCCAAAGCCACGGGTATTCATGATATCCTGTGCGGCTTTGATGACTTCGGGGTTGTTTCCCAGTCCCAGATAATTGTTGGCGCAGAAATTGAGGACTTTCTTGCCGTTCACGGTAATAGTCCCACTCTGAGGTGATTCGAGGATTCTTTCGTTCTTGTAGAGACCTTGTTTTTTCAGATCCACGAATAGGTTCTGAAGGTCAGTTTTCATCTCTTTAAACACTTGCTTGCTCCTTTATTGATATTTTTTTGACATAAGAATTCGCATAGGCATTTTCAGTCAATAAAAAAACGCTCCCCGGAGGGAGCGTTATATTTGGTGCAGAAGGCGGGACTCGAACCCGCACACCCGTTACAGGCACAAGATCCTTAGTCTTGCGTGTCTGCCAAATTCCACCACTTCTGCATTTGAATCTCTTATTTAGTTGTCTTGGGAGTCTGCGCCGGAACTGCCGCGGGAGCTTTGACCGGTGCTTTCGCCGGTGCGGCTGATTTAGTTCCGCCGGCTTGTTCCGCAAGTTTCTTTTGTCTTGCCTGGATAGTAGAAACCTTACTCGTATTGATGCCCCTGACCAGGAACGCCAATGAGAGGCAGGAAACCACAAACAGCAGTCCCAGGATCTGAGTGGCTTTCTTCAGGAAAGCGGATGCTCCGCTCCCACCAAAGACATTCATGGCAGCTCCGCCAAGATTGGCGTCGAGACCGCCCTTGGAGGTCTGTGACAGGATCACCAGCACCAAGGCTATGCAAATCACTATATGCAGTATCAATACGATCGTATAAATGAGCATTATCTAAATCCTTTTTAAGAAAAACTAATCAAGTTCGGCTACTAATTCTGAGAGCCGTGTTTTTGTCAATGAAAAAGTATCGCCTGATCCTGAGAGAGTTCTACATTATGTCTAAACGAAGCCTTCCAGGATACTATATAATCCATAGGATCCATGAGTTTTCCGCTTGCCTGAAAAGACAATCAAACTCATATTGTCTGCATGAAGAATCTATATCTTCATAATGACGAAGATAAGGTATCAGGATGAAACACACTGCGATTATCACAGTACTGGCGGTAATGATCCTGTTCTCAGCAGCAGGCTTACAGGCAGCGGAAAACTCTGTCTTTGATCAAACTCTGAATAGAAGGCTGAGTCAGAGCATTATGGACAGACTTGGGATTGCACAGTCGTCCGATCCGGTTCAGGAGATGAAGCTTGAAGACCGGGGTTATGCGCACTCTCTGACTGACTTTCAGAATGAACTTGATCCTTTGATCTCCACCTTCCGTTATCGCCTCAGGCAGAGTTCATATTGGAGAGACAAAGTGCAGAACTCCTGGATCTGGCTACCGGTCGGGATCTTCGTCCCATATTCAGATTATACTATCGATGAGGAAACTGACGATATCCCCGATCCGGTTCAAAGTGAGTATCGGAACTGGGGTCGCTAATTCCCGGCACAGAGTTCTGAGCGCCATCAGGAATCCATATCTCCCCAATTATCCTTGACTGAAAGAGACGAGTGAGAATCAGTGCTCTGAGTCTGATAACCCGATACATTGTGTTTGCTTGTCATCGTTCAAGAGATCGTCATCCTGCCTTGATAAGCAGTACACGTAAATCAGAATGATTTATATCCAAAGATAGATAAAGAGAGTTTAATATGCCACTACAAGAAGAATTTACCCGCTCAGGATCATGGCTGTTCCGTTGGAGAAGCTATTTTCCGCTCTTGCTGTTAGTATTGTTTTTTGCCTCGTTTGCGGGACGCGACAAAGCCAGCTTCATGAATTACGATCTGCTCATCGAAGTGATAAGCCTGCTCGTATGCTTCTTCGGGCTGGCGATCAGAGTGCTCACGATCGGCCACACTCCGGCAAAGACTTCCGGCAGAAACACGAAGACTCAAGTCGCCGCGAAGCTGAACACCACCGGCATGTACTCCATAATGAGGCATCCGCTCTATATAGGCAATTTCTTCATGCTCCTCGGTGTCATGATCTTCACCCGCAATATCTGGGCAATCCTGGTTTACATACTGCTTTTCGTCATCTACTACGAACGGATCATGTTCACCGAAGAAGCCTATCTCAGGGAGAAGTTTGGTGAGGAATTCATCGCCTGGTCATCCCGTACTCCCGTGTTCCCTTACAGACTGGGACGCTACATCCGCCCAGACCTGCCTTTCTCTTTGAGAAACGTGCTCAAGCGCGAATACAATGGATTCTATGCCGTGATCTGCTCACTATTTATATTGGAACTTCTCAGCGATCTGATCGTTTTGGGAAAGCCGACCTTCGATACTTTCTGGATCATCGTCATGGGAACCGGAACCCTCATCTGGATCGTCCTGAGGATACTGGTGAAGTTTACCCGAAAGCTCAAAGTGGAAGGCAGATAAAACGGGGAAAACTCATCTACACTTGCCTGAAATCCTAGGCATATGGTTTAGAGACCAGCTATGGCGCTACGGCGAGCGCCACTACAGAAACCCTCTTTCACTCATTGACTCTTTTTT
>DAOPZE010000051.1:0-1687 GCA_035353255.1 Candidatus Cloacimonadota bacterium | reverse complement strand
GGCGCTACGGCGAGCGCCACTACAGAAACCCTCTTTCACTCATTGACTCTTTTTTAAAGTCTTTTAGAATCCCTCTCCGTGTCTCTGTGTCTCCGTGTCTCTGTGTTAAGAAACCAGCTATGGCGCTACGGCGAGCGCCACTACAGAAACCCTCTTTCACTCATTGACTCTTTTTTGATCCTTCTTTTTTATTTCTCAGTGTCTTTTGATCAACTCATTCAGTTCATTCTCCAGCTTATCCATCTCAGCGCTGAGCCGTTTCTCTAGCTCAGGAAAGTCCGCTTTGTTCGTCACCGGGATCGGTTCACCATATTTGACCACAACTTTAGAGAAAGGCTTGGGGACCCGGAAACGATCCCAGGAATTGAAGACCCATTCGTGTGAGCATTCTGCGCTTAAAGGGATGATCGGGATACGAGCCAGATAGGCGATATAGAGAACTCCAGGATGGATGGATTTACTGGGTCCTTTGGGGCCGTCAGGCGTGATTCCCAGCTGATTTGTCTTGCTGAGGCGGATCATTTCCTTCAGTGCTTCGGAGCCTTGCCTGGTCGTCGAACCCCGCACGGGAATGATCCCCAGTTCCGTCACCGGTCCGGCGATGAGTTCACCATCTTTGGAGGAGGAGATGACCACCGCGATAGGATCGCCAAATCTATGCAGAACCAGCGGTAACAGATTGCGATGCCAAAACATATAGATGCACTTCTCCTCCCGCGGATTCTTGTTCAGGATCGTGATCTTCAGCGTCAGCCGGATCAGCCGGAGCAATCCCGCTCCCAGCTTTCTCTCCAGCCAGAAGAGCGTCTTATTCATCCAGCTTGAGCAGCTCTTTGATGATCCGGAGCATTTCCACCGAGGGACGCTTTCCTTCCAGCAACTGCCTCAGCTTGAGCAGCTTGACCTTCACCTCACGGGAGTAAGCCTCGTCGGAAAGCAGATTAAAGACTTCCTGTGCGATCCGGGACTGCTTGGCGTCATGCTGCAGCAATTCCGGAAAGATCGTATCTTCCATGATGATATTAGGCAGCCCCATGTGCTTGATGCGCACAAGATAGCGTCCGATGGCGTAGGATAGGGGAGAGGCTTTGTAGCAGATCACCATTGGCGTGCCGATATAAGCCGCCTCGAGAGTCACAGTGCCGGAACAGCCGATCAGCGCTTCGCAATATTTCATCATCTCATAGTTGTAACCGTCTATGATATGAGCTTTTATCTCACGGTGATCATCCAGAATGTTCATATAGAGGCTATGCGCCACGGCTCGGCTTTTAGAAAAGAGGAATTGATACTGCTCCGGATCCATAAGCCGCGCGGACTTCAGAAAGACCGGCAGCATCCGCTGTATCTCATGATTCCTGCTTCCGGGCATAAAACCGATCCATTTCTTAGCGGGATCAAGCCCGAAAAACCTGGCAAAACTCTCACGATCCAGCTCAATCCTGATCTCTTCGGTAATGGGGTGTCCCACATAACTGCTCGTAACGTTATGCGAATCCAGCAGTTCTTTCTCAAAAGGAAGGATACAGGCAACGTGACGAACGTCCTCTTTGAGAGCGAACACCCGCTTATGTTTCCATGCCCAGAACTGCGGGCAGATATAGTAAAGCACGGGAATGCGCAGATCGTCAGCTATCTTGGCGACGCGGAGATTCAGCCCCGGATAATCCACCGGGATAAAGAGATC
>DAOPZE010000050.1:0-17003 GCA_035353255.1 Candidatus Cloacimonadota bacterium | reverse complement strand
TTCTGTTTCGTAGTCCTGAGACGCGACCATGAGGCGAACGTCGCTCCGGATGGTTGTCAGGGAGTAACAGATGAACAGATGTCTCTTTGGATTGCGCTGGATTAGCTAGGGGTTAATGGGGTTAATGGGTTAGTGGAGGACGATTCTTTTCTGGAGGACGTTTTCTGAGAATGGAGTTCAAAGCGCCGTGGTAAAACTAGCGATGATCTCCAGTCTTGAAGGGCGAATTGGACTTCATGCGGCAGGTGCAAATGTATCTGTAGCTTAGCTTTAAACAGATAGTGCACGTTTGAAGTCCAAGCCGGCGCTAAGATTACTTATCAAGTGAAGCTTGTTTAGCCGTCTTGAACTCCAAACTTAGACTTGCTCCAAACTTAGAATAGCGGACATTAACTTATTAACCTATTAACCATTAACCTCTAGAGGAACGCTACGAGTCTCGAAACGTCCTCTCATCTGTTCATCCGTTAATCTGTTAATCATTGATCAAAAAAAGAGGCAGCGGGAGTGAGCCGCTGCCTGTTAGGATGTCAATTGACTTTAGATTACTTTTTTACAGCCTCTTTGAGTTTCTTACCGGCTTTGAAAACAGGAACGTTGCGAGCCGGGATCTTCAAGGCTTTCTTGGTCTTGGGGTTGATACCGTTGCGGGCTTTGCGGTGCGCAACGCTAAATGAACCAAAACCCACTAAAGAAACTTTGTCCTTTTTCTTAAGGGCATCAGTGACGCCTTCGAGGACGGCAGCGAGGGCAAGGCCGGCCACTTTTTGGGAAACCCCGGCTGCGCTTGCGATCTTTTTAATTAATTCATCTCTGCTCATTTTACCTCCTTTCACTACTAATAAAAGAGTTCGAGATACTTTGATCAGAATAAAATGCGACTTAGAAAATCTGTCAATAAAAAAATTCGGTTAAATGCGCCTCAAATCCTTTCTGTGAGCGAGATACAGCCTTATCCACATAGTTAAGAGTATTATATTGCAAGGAGTTATCTTATGATGAATAATGTCCGAAAGGATTGGATATTTTTTTATGGCAGAGGAATTTGCACTTTTTCGATTGACAAAATATGGGGTATTCAGATAGAGTCTGTTCAAAGAATATATGGAGGAAATCATGAAAAAATATAGTAGTCTCCTGCTCATAAGTTTCGTGGTTCTGATCCTGTTGAGCGCTTGCAGTTCCAACAAGAAAGAACCTGTCGTGACCGCACCCCCACGTAATCCTTTGGCGCTGGCTCAGGAAGCTGCCTCCAACGGTAATGATCAATTTGACAACAAGCTCTTTGAAGACGCGATCAACAGCTACAAGAGCGCGATCAGCCTGTATCAGGAATATACTCCCGCCTCATCACCGGCAGATTCCATCGCCTACAACATCGAAAAGATGAATCTGAACATCGCCACTTCGCACAACAGAATGGCGGACGAGAGCATGAGCGCTCAGATCTATACTGAAGCTATCGCTCATTATGACTCAGTTCTGGTCATCTACAAGAGTCTTGCTCCGCTGACTATTTCCCGCGAGCAACTCAATGACAACATCACCGCGGTTTACAAGAACCTCGAGATCGCCAATCTCAGCGCCGGTAACTTTGAAGAAGCTATCCGCTATGTCGATCTGATCCTCGCGGACGATCCCGGAAACGCGGACATGCTCAACGTGAAATTCAACATCCTCAAGAACAACATCAAGGACGAAGCCCGTGCCTTCAAGGTTTTGCATGACTATGCCGAAGCTTCCAACGACGTGAATGCCTATCTCAAGCTTGCCGAGAAATATAGCGACAGCGGTGACAACAACAGCGCCACCATATATTACGAGAAGGCTCTGACGATCAGACAGGATGCCAATACCTATTCCACAGTGGCAAACTTCTATCGTACTACGAAGAACTATGCGAAATCGAACGAACTTCTGACCAAGTTGCTTGCCACCAATCCGAACGAAGAAGTTCTGCTTACCACCTACCGCATCATGGGCGATAACTTTTCCAAGCTGAATAACAAAGCCAAGATGGCTGAGTACTTCGAAAAAGCAGTGAACATCAAGCCGGACGGACAGCTCTCCCTGGGTATTGCCAGCTATTACAACGGCACCAAGAACTATAACAAGGTCGTGACCTTCGCGACTCAGACTCTCAAAGAGATGCCTTCGAACAGCGACGCCCTCCTGCTCAGAGGTAATGCTTATTTCAAACTGAAACAGAACGCCCAAGCCAAGGCAGATCTGCAACGCATCGAGAACGATCCCAAGAACGGCGCTTCCGCCAAAGCCATACTCAAAGCGATCAAATAATAAAGATCCAATAGATAAAACTATCAAGAGAGAACAGTCAGGGTTAGATTAATATCTTGGCTGTTCTCTTGCGTAATGGGACACTATCATGAAACTCAAAAGTGACGGTTCGATCAAATCCATACATGAATCCGGGACAGGGACGGAAGCCTCATGCCCGTTGATCGGCATACCTGTTCCGGCAGGATTCCCCTCCCCCGCTACGGATTATATCGAAGGAAGCCTCGATCTGAACGACTATGTGGTCAAACACAAAGCTTCGACTTTCTTCCTGAGGGTGGAGGGCTTGTCCATGACTGGCGCGGGTATCTTCCCTGATGATGTGCTCGTCGTGGATAAGGCATTGGAGCCGACCAACAACCGGATCGTGATCGCTGTGTTGGATGGAGAGCTTACCGTAAAGCGTCTGAGGATCGAGCCGGATTGCTATCTGCTTCTCCCTGAGAATGATGATTTCCAACCGATCAGGATCACCGAAGAATCTGACTTCAACGTTTGGGGTGTCGTCACCTTCGTCGTTCACAAGCTATAGGATCTCGTGACGGGGTTCAACGCCAAACTGCTCCTTCTAATCCTGCTCTGCGTAAGCATCGGAGCAATTCAAGCTATCGACCATTACTTTGATGAGAGCATCCTGATCCAGCCGGATACGACGGAATACGAGCTTGGTCATAAAGCCTTGGTGCAGTATTCTGAGACTGTGAGATCAGATAGCCTGGTTTGGGTTCGGGGGCGTGATTATCAGATCGATTACCGGAATGGCAGGCTCATCCTGCTGAAGTCTCCGGAAAGTGACTATCTCAAGATCGATTATCTGACCATCCCGGAGGAGCTTCTGAAGCCGGTCTATCTTTACCGCTATGAAACCCTCTCAGACAGCCTGATCATCAGCAGAAAGCCCAGGCAAAGGATCCTGAGCGAAGACAGCAACCTCCTGGTCAGCGGATCGAAGACTTTTGCTTTGACCTTTTCCAACGACGAATCGTTCGACCTGAAGCAATCGCTATTCGTGAACCTGAGTGGTGAACTCAGCAAAGGCATCAGGATCAGCGCGCAACTTTCTGATAGTCAATCCAAACTTAGTCCTGAGGGGGATTCCCGGGAGCTCAGCAGTCTGGACCAAGTCTTCATCAAAGTCTATAACGAGAAATTCGATGTGTCCATGGGAGATGTCGAATGGAAAAGCAAGAAGACAAGATTCATCGATTACTCCTCGAAGTTCGAAGGGATCAGGATCTCGACCTTCGGCAAACTGGAACTCACAGCCGGCTATAGCGCGGGAAATGGCAAACAGGCTCAGATGACGCTTGTGATCATCGAAGGCAAACAAGGACCTTACTATCTCAATTCTGCCGGTTATCAAAGCAGCTACGCAGTCGTGGCAGGCAGTGAGAGCATCTATCAGAATGGCGCGATACTCGACCGGGGGCTGGATTATACGATAGACTATTCCAATGGAACCGTGATGTTCAAACGCCTGGTCGTACCCTCGGATCAGATCGTTGTTTACTATCAGTACACGGACGAGAACTATCGCCAGAGCATGATCTTCGGTGATGCTGATTTCAAACTTGGAGACAGGTTCCAGATCACCCACAACGTGATCTATCAGAATGATAATTCCTCTTCTCCCCTGCTGTATGGATTCACGGAGGCAGATAAGGATTCGCTCAGGCTCGCTGGCGATAGCAATGCCTGGGGAGCGGGGGCGATCCAGACCGAAGCCGGAACCGGGACGTATATCCAGAACAGCACTCCTGAAGGGATCCTTTACTATGTTTATGCCCCGACGGACACACTAGCGGACTATAACGTGACCTTCAGCTATGTTGGTGCAGGGCTGGGGGATTATGATGAGTTCTCCAGCGGTAAGTTCGTGTATAAAGGACAGGGACAAGGCAACTGGATCGCCAGGAAGCGCTTAGTCGCTCCTGTCAGAAGGGTCAATGCCAATCAGGTTCTGGAATACCACACGGATACGCTCAGGCTTGGGCTGGAATCCATCTATGGTTATGATGATAAGAACAGTCTTTCAGCTTTGGATGATAATGACAACAACAGCGCGATCTTTACCCTGTACGGCACTTATGAAGATCCCGGGCTGAAGCTGCAACCTTCCCTGGGTCTTAGCTATGAGAACAGACTGGCAAAGATGTTCCTCTTTTCCAAATACTCCGATCCGGCAAGCGAAGCAGACCTTTCCGGGATAGCTATATCGGACTCCTTACAGCAGTCTCAGCTCAATGCTCAGATCAGCCTGATCCCCGTGACCCCCTGGACAAGTCAACTTGCTTTCAGACAGAGGAATACCAGGGATGGGACAGACCAAAGCGCGATCAGACTAAGCAACATGGTGAAAGCCGGAGGATATCGCCCGGAACTTACTCTGAGGAATACAATATCCACCCAGACAACATCGGACGGGATCAGAAGCATCTGGCACTATCACTCTCTCAGAGCCGTCTGGAAAAGAGGTATCTTCGATCTGGGTTTGGATGGGTTGTTCAACGGGTATTACTATGATTCGGATTCTACAACAGGGTCTGCCGATACCCGCTATCTGAAGATTAGCCCCTGGTTCGGCATTATAACCGCGAAACAATCCAGCACGAAGCTCAGCTATACTCAGGACAAGAACGAGATCAGACAGGATAACTGGGACACTCTGAATCAGACAAGGATCTACAATCTGCATCATGTGACAGGGAGCCTGAATCACAATATCGATCTGGACTTCACCCACAGACAGATCGTGAAGCGACCGGAATCCGATGAAACGAACACGCTTGATTCATACGATCTGATCAAGATCCGTTCGTCGCATAACCTTCTCAAACAGGCGATCTCCCTGGTGACGAACTATCAGCTCAACCAGACCGAGTTCTTCCCCAGTATCCGGGAGCTGGAGTATATTGGCGACGGATTGGGGCTCTATGACAGCACAGGCGTTTATACCGCAGATGGAGACTATGATTATGTTTACATCACCTCCGATCAGGGGACTCAAAGTACAGAGATCAACGGACAACTCAATCTATATCTGAAGCCGGGGCAGATCTTCAAGAACAGCTACCTTAGCCGCCTGCAGGCAGATACAACAGTGAACGCCACTGAGCAGACCAGCGCTATCGACAGCTACCTCAGCTATATATTCTATCCGGGTACGGTTTACAAACCTGAAACAACCATCTACGGAAAACAGGATCTGGTTCAGAACATCTGGATCGATCTCGTTCCCAACCGAGCCAATCTCATGCTCAACCTGGAGCTGGGAAGGAGCATGGACAAGCGCTATCAGGACAGTTCGAACTCATATCACAGGACTTTTTCGGGAAAGCTTGACCTGATGAAGATCCGGGGGATCAACTATAACGTCACGGCAAGCAGCGGCGATGAAAGAGACAGCAGATACAATTCCGTGATCAACAGGAATAGTATCGTCTGCACCGGACAGAAATACATCTCCCCGAAATCCGCGTTTGAACTGCAGCTTTCCTATGATCTGGAGAAGGGAAAGCAGGCAAATACCGATGACAGCTATCAGATCTCGGTTTGGGGGATCACACCCTCCTACAAGAACGTGTTTATGCAAAAATACCGGGTCACAGCCAAGCTCGGCGTGAAATACAACGCCCGTTCCGGCAGTGAATACCTCTCCTTTCTTCCTGAAAAGAGAGATGGGCTCAATGCAGTTTGGAGCTTTCAGGCGGTGTACAAACTCAATTCATTCAGTTCCGCGACAATTGAATACTCCGGAAATTCATATCCTCAGGACAGCGCTAATCATCAACTGAAACTGGAATTCAAGGCAGAATTATGACAACTATCCTTCCGCATCTGACCACGATAGACTATCTGATCGTCCTACCCTTCATCTTCCTTGCCGGTTTGATCGATTCGATCGCCGGAGGTGGCGGATTGATCTCTTTGCCGGCATATTGGGCTGCCGGAATACCGCCACACTATGCTCTGGGAACCAATAAGTTCTCCTCCTGTTTCGGGACCGTTTTCTCGACCCTTAACTATCTTAGGGCAAAGATGATCGATCTGCCTGTGGCTCTGATCAGTGCCGCGCTTGCCTTATTGGGATCATGGCTTGGCGCAAGGGTTGCCCTTCATCTGACAGCGCAGTTTCTAAACTACCTGTTGATCGTGCTGATCCCGCTGATCACGATCGTGACGGCGATCAACAAACATATGGGGAAGGAAGACAATTCAGATAAACTCAAGCTTGGCTACAGGATGACTTTGGGTGCCATCGCCGGTTTTACGGTAGGGTTCTATGATGGATTCTTCGGTCCCGGTACGGGCACATTCCTGATCATCATCTATTCTGCCCTGATGCACTATGATTTCGTCAAAGCTAATGGTAACACCAAAGTGGTCAATCTCGCTTCGAACGTTGCCGCACTGGCGACCTTTGTCTTTGCCGGGAAGGTTCTCTACTCAATAGCGATCCCTGGAGCAGTATGCGGGATCACGGGGAATATTCTCGGGTCCAAGCTGGTTATCCTCAAAGGAAACAGGCTCATACGCAAGATTTTCTTCGTAGCATTGGGTCTTCTCTTTGCCAGGATCATCTACAACCTGATCTTTTAGACCGTAGCTGTGTATGAAGCGAATTCGCAAAAGATTGACAAAATACTTTATCCGAATTTCTTAGCCTCTTATGATTGAAGATATACTCATTTTCAGCGTCTATGAGGTGACTCGCCATCTCAAGCAAGTGATAGAGTCATCCATTGAGCCTATGTATATTTGTGGTGAGATCAGCAATTTTACTCACCACAGTTCCGGGCATATGTACTTCAATCTGAAAGATCCGAACGCCACTATACGCTGCACCTTCTTCCGGAATCTGAATTCCAAGCTGGATTTCAAACCAGAGGATGGCATGCAGGTCGTATGTTTTGGCGGGATAACAATCTTTGAAAAAACAGGGCAATACAACCTGAATGTCCAATCCATGCAGATCCAGGGACAGGGCGACATGGCAAGACGCTTCGAGCAGCTAAAGCAGAAGCTGAGCCAGGAAGGACTCTTCGACCAGGATCATAAACAGCCGATCCCTAAGTTCCCGGAACGCATAGGGATCATCACATCTCCAACAGGCGCTGCTTTGCAGGATATCAGAAACATCCTGACACGCAGGTTCCCTGTGGAAGTACTCGTCTTCCCCGCTCTGGTTCAGGGAAATGAAGCCCCTGCTCAACTCAGAGACGGTATCCGGTATTTTAATGATCAGGGCTATGTCGACGTGATCATACTCACCAGAGGCGGTGGCTCTCAGGAAGATCTCTGGTGTTTTAACGACGAAGCTCTGGCTCGTGAGATCTACGCCTCAAAGATTCCGCTCATCTCCGCTGTCGGGCATGAGATCGACTTCAGCATATCCGATCTGGTAGCCGATCTCAGAGCGCCTACTCCTTCCGCCGCCGCGGAGCTTGTCGTTCCGGATAAAGCCGATATCATGATAATGCTGAATGCCTATCGGAAACGCTTGGATATCTTTTCCGAGAACAGCCTCAACCACTTTGGACATCTATTGACGATCGTAGGAAACAGACTCGAAGCTTGCAGTCCTCAAGCTACGCTCAATGTGCGTCAGCAAATGCTCGACCACCTTCAGGATTCTCTTGAATCAGGCTTGTCTTACCTCGATACTTGCACGGAAAAAATCAATCTGATCTCTGAAAGATACGCCGGCTTATTGAGCTATCGGCTTAGTTCAAGGCTGACCCTCATGTATCAAAGACTGGAGAATGACAACAACACTATGAGCATATCCCTGGATAGAAAGTTTGGCAGTTTCAAAGAAAGACTGGCATTAGCGGAAGCTGTCTTGGGGGAAAACTCTCCCGGCAAGACTCTTTCAAGAGGTTATAGCATTATCTCGCACGAAGGTAAGATCGTCAAGAGTGTTAAAGATATTAAACCCGGGAACCGGCTCGAACTGCAATTCGCCGACGGACAGGCTCCCGCTACCGTAGATGAGCTACCGGTTAAGAAAACATGAAGAGATATACTCTTATAACGCTGATCTTCATCCTGTTCATATCAGGTATGTTCGCGACCGAGATCCGTTCTTTATGGGTACTTCCCTGGAGTATAAACACACCTGAGAGCATTGACAAGATGATCTCTGATGCCGTGCGGAACAATCAGACTGAGATACTGATCGAAGTGCGCTATCGCGCGGATGCTCTTTACACCCAGAACCGGGTGCCTGATATCTATCCCAATCCAGAGCCACGAAGCTACATCCTCTCTCTGCCTGATTTCGATCCGCTGGCATACGCGATCAGCGAAGGACACAAGCACGGACTCAAGGTTCAAGCCTGGGCGGTGGTCTTCAATGCCACTCCTCTTGATTCAAACCTGATCCGCAAGAACTATATGTTCACGGAGCATCCTGATTGGATAACCTACGACGCGAACTATCTCAGGATGAAGTCAACCGAGCAATTCGGCTATTTTATCGATCCCGGCATCCCCGAAGTGCAGGAACATCTCCTGAATGTCTTTGGTGATCTTGCCTCGGGTTATCCCGATCTTGATGGTATTCATCTCGATTATATAAGATATCCAAGCACCGATTTTGGCTACCATCCCGTATCAATAGGCAGATTCCAGCACCAGAAGGAAGTGGAGCCGGATCTGGAATGGAATGCCTGGCGTATCAGACAAGTCAGCACTTTTGTGGAGAATCTCTATAAACAGACTAAGAGCCTTGCTCCGAATATGCTGCTCACCGCCGCGGTCTTTGCTGACCAGTTTGAAGCTGTCGGCCAATATGCTCAGGACTGGCAAAGCTGGCTCGACAAGAAGATCATCGACCGTGTCTATCTCATGCACTATCATAAAGATGACAGCAGATTTTTGAATATCCTCAGCAATGTGAAGGACATGGATCATGATGACAGGATCGTTGTTGGCCTCAGGGCCTGGGATCCTTCCGGAGCATCTCTGCTGCCGAACATTTTTAGCGAAAGCCGTGACTACAACGTTTACAATCTGATCGACAGGATTAATTGGGTCCGGGATTACCGGTTCGCGGGCCTGGCACTCTTTAGCTATGACGGCATTGTCAAAGGAGGAGCGCTTGATTACCTCGGACGTCAGGTCTTCCTGAACGAGCCTCTTGTTTCCGTTGTCGATCCACTGAACAATGCAATACCAGGATCAGCGGATCAAACTGCTACTGATCTCAATCCCGACGGGAATATAGCGCCTGATGTCGTGGTCATGCCCAATTTGGACAGCTATCTTCTCTACCTCTATATTCCTCATGAGGGAACCTGGAAACTGGCTCTCTTTGACGAAGATGACAACCTGATCCTCGAACGAACCAGATACTTTCAGAACGGATCGAACACTGAGTTCTGGGACGGAACCAGAATGGACGGCTCGAAGATCGATACCGGGATATACTATTTTCGTCTGGGCAGGGATGATGATGCGTGTGACTACCTGATCCCGGTTGACATTTCGAGGATCTGGTGACGATCAGCAGAACCAGGCAGGCAGGTCTGCTCTCTTCTGTGGACATGCTGCGCTTCCTCTTCAAATCGGTAATAGGAATAGTCCTTGCCAGGGTACTTTCTCAGGAAGACTATGGCAGTTATCGCCAATTGTTCTTGGTTTACGCGACCTTCTCCACGCTTCTCCTGGTCGGCATCCCTCAAAGCATGCTCTACTTTGTCCCAAAGCTCAGCTCAGAGAAACGGAGCATGTATATTACCCGGATCGTGGACATGGTCTCGGTTCTGGCTTTGGCTTTCTCACTCCTTATCCTTGCCTTCTCGCCCCTGATTTCCAACGTTTTCCGGAATCCCGGACTGAAGAACCTGCTGATCATCTTCTCCGTGTATCCGCTCTTCATGTTCGTGAACCAGATCTACAGCTTCATGATGCTGGGCATGCAGAAGATATCCAACGTCATAGCCTTCAGTATTTTTTCGATCGTGACGGACATATTGCTGATCGCCGGGATCGCGCTGTTGACCCATTCACTCTTCTACATAGTGCTTGGGCTGATCATTTCCGCATTCCTGCAGTGGCTATTTGTTCGTGTCCAGCTGCATAGATACAGCTCCAAGTATGAGTGGGACATCGAGTTCTACAAAGACCAACTTCGCTATTCGATCCCTTTGGGTTTATCTTCGATCATCGGGATGCTGACCATCCAGCTTGATAAACTGGTGATCTCCAGCGTCTTTTCTCCTTCCGCGTTTGCTGTCTTTTCCATTGGCGCGATGGAGCTTCCCTTTATCGGAATACTTGCCAATTCCGTCAATTCGGTTCTCCTCCCCGTCCTGAGTAAATCAGGGCATCTGCCTGAAGCTGAACAAATCATCAGAGGCTCGATCCGCAAGAACGCCCTGATCATCTTCCCGACTGCCATACTCTGCTTTTTGCTGGCGACCGACATCATCTCCTTCCTCTACGGTAGCACTTACGAAGAATCAGCCCCTTACTTCCGCATCTATCTTGTCACCATTCTCTTGCGGGTTGGCAGCTATGGGATCATCTTCCAGGCGCTCAACAAGAATAAATACATCCTGCGCAACGCGATCATCACTCTGCTTGGCAATCTGATCCTGAATCTGATCCTGGTCTATTCGCCCCTTGGAATGAAGGGACCTGCCGTAGCGACTGTGATCATCACTTACTTTAGCGCGGGTTTGTATCTCTGGTGGATGCGTAGAGATCTGGGTATGAACATTGGCAGAATGTTCCCTCTGATGCAGCTTGCCAAGACCTTTACGGCGTCCCTGATCGCGGGTTTGGTTCTCGCGATAGTGCTTCCTTCGATCGGATCGATGCTTTTGAGACTGATCCTTGGGACCTCCCTTTTTGGTATCGTCTATCTTGTCTCAGCCTACCTCTCCGGTGCGATCCTGCCCTATGACCTGACAACCGCCCGGAGCTTTATCCTCGAGCTCAGAGAACGCTTCCGCAAGTGAACACCTCCCCCCAGCGCCGTAAGATCCTCTATATTGCCTACTATTTCCCCCCCTTGGGTCTGATCGCCTCGCACCGTAGTCTAAAAATGGTTAATTACCTTGCGGAACTCGGCATTGATAGCGTCGTCCTGACCCTGAACCCCTTTGGAATGAGGCTTCCAAGAGATACCGGCTTGCTTAAAGAAATTCCGGGATCCACAAAGATCTACCGCTTTCGTTGCTTCGATCCCTCCTGGATCTTCAAGCTCATGTGGGGACTTAAGCTTCACAATCTCGTTGCCTATATCCAACATCGGTTTCTTCTTCCGGACAGCTACATTCTCGGCTTACCTTCGGCAAAACGAAAACTCCGCCAACTCCTCGATGATGATCGTGAGATAGAATGCGCCGTGATCTCCGGAGGTCCTTTTTCAGCCTTTCTTTTGGGACTGCTCCTGAAGAGGAAATATCAGATCCCCTTCATCTGCGACTGGCGGGATGAATGGACCAACAACCCTGAAAGGATCAATATCGATTATCCACAAAAGGCTCAGAATAAAGAGCTGCTCTGGGAAGCGAGAGTTCTTTCCGCTGCAGCCGGAAACGTATTTCTTACCAGCCACATGAGTAACAATTTCCTCGCTAAATACACATCGCTTAGAGGTAAACCCTCCAGGATCATCCCCAATGGCTTTGATGATAGCGATTTCCCTGATCAACCTGAGTATGTACGCAGAACTTACTTAAGAATAGTTTATACGGGTAGTTTCTATGACCGCAGGCAGCCCGACAGACTTTGGCAGGCGATAACTGAATTGAGCCAAGCCGGACAGATAACTGATTCTGAACTCAGGATCGACATCATCGGCAAGAATAACCCCCGCTTCGTTTTCGGTTCCTATGTGGATGATCCGCAATTACGTTCCATGGTTTGCCTGAAACCATTCACGACCCATTCTGAAAGCATTACTGAGATGTATCATGCGGATGCGCTGTTGCTCTACATCCCTTCCGGAGCCAATACAGATTCCGTGCTGACAGGCAAGATCTTCGATTATCTTCGCACAGGAAAACCCATCCTGGCTATCATCCCACCCAAAGGTCTGGCGGCAGAATGTCTGACTAAGGCCGGTACAGGCCTCATAGCCGATTATGACGACCTGAATGAGATCAAAACCAGGATCATGGAGCTTCTGGAGCTTTGGCGCTCGGATCGTCTAACTCAGATCAGTTCGGATCAGAGCTATGTGTCCCAATTCTCCCGGCAAAGACAGGCGGAATGCCTGGCTGAACTGATCCGGGAAGTGATCGGAGATCAAGCTACATGAAACCCCGTATCCTCTATGTGAGCCCCACAGATTCGTCTTTCATGGATGTCGATCAGCGTATCCTCGCCGAGTTCACAGATCTTCAGGTGGTTAGTCTGGAGCAGGATAAGTATCGCCTGGGTTATCTGCGTAACTGCGCTAAGCTCTTCTATAAGATCATCACTACCCGGTCTATCGATATCGTGGTCATTTGGTTCGCCGATTATCATGCCGCAGTTGCGACCCTTGCCTCCCTGCTTTCCGGGAAAAGAAGCCTGATCTTCCTTGGGGGATATGACGCCGTTCGCTATCCCAAACTGGGAATGGGAGTGTATTGTAACCCCGTCCGTGGCTTCTGTGCCAAGCTTGCACTCAGGCTTACCGATCGGATCATCGCCAACCATCAGGCACTTCTGGAGAGCGATAATCTCTATTATGATCCCTGCGGTCATCCTGAAGGTGTTTTTAGGCTGATCCCAAACCTGCAAACTCAGGCAGAAGTTGTCTGGAACGCTCTTTCAACCTCTTATACACCGGATCTGCAGCGTTCCCGGATACAGCAGATCGTCACCGTCGGTACGACTCCGCGCTATCAGGATTTTACCAATAAGGGATTTGATCTGCTCTGTGAAGCTGCCCGCTTGCGTCCGGACTGGAAGTTCGTCTTCATCGGTATCAGGGATTGCTGGATGGAGCGTTTGGAAAGGGAATTCAACCTCAGTCACCTGACCAATATCAAGATCAAAGCCTGGCTTCCCCACAAGGAGTTATTCGTTCTCTTCGAACAGAGTAAGGTTTACGCGCAGCCATCGATATCGGAAGGTATGCCGAATGCCTTGATGGAAGCGATGTTATGCGGTTGTATCCCGGTTGGTTCTCCTGTCGCTGGGATACCTGAGGTCATGGGAAAATACGGTCAAATCGTCGGTGCTCGGGATGTTTATCATCTGTTGGAGGCTCTGGAGACTGCTTTACGTACTGACACCGACCCCAAAGAGATATCTGCATATATCAGTGACAAGTTCGCGATCACAAGGAGAAAAGACAAGCTGGCTAAGATCATTAACGATCTGCTTTAATCTCCGGCAAGAACCTCCGCGATCGTTCCCAGGAGATCATCCCTCATAAATGGCTTTTGCAGAGTAGCTTTGGCACCGAGCTTCTTCGCCAGGGGCAAAAAACTATCGGGACCAACCCTGCCGCCTCCGGACATAGCGATAATCTTCATATCAGGACAGTCGCTCAGCATTTCGCCGATCGTTTCCAAGCCTTCTTTATCGGGCATGATGATATCAGACAGAACCACATCAGGCTTAAAGCTTTTGCAGACTTCAAGCGCTTTATTGCCATCTCCGGCTTGTTCGACTTCATATCCGGCTTTGACAAGCATTTGAACTAAAACATTCCTAAAGCTGTTATCGTCTTCGATCACAAGTATCTTGGGCATCTTTACACCTTCAATATTTCTCAAGCTTTAGCCTCATCCCAAGTCTCAACCCGTCTGCCGCGCTGGAGATAATTCCTCCTGCATAGCCCGATCCTTCTCCTATCGCGTATAGGTTCTTCACTCCGGAACAATGACCGCGCTCTTCGTGTCTGAGTATCCTCACGGGAGAAGAAGTCCTCGTTTCCGGTGCAATGAACACTGCGTCCCTGGAAAAGTCACGTATAATTGTGTCAAATTTGTGTAAAGCTATTTTTATTCGGGAATCGACCGCTTGGGGGATCAGGGTGGAAAGTTTTCGACTGTACACTTCCGGAGTGAAACTTGTCTTGATCACAGATGTACTCAGTTTATCCTGTTTGTAGTCCTTAACTTTTTGTGCCGGGGCATGGTACCCATCCTTAAACGCAGACCGTTCCAATTGTTCCTGAAAATCTACCCCGGCGAAGACTCCCTGTCCGTAGTCCGTTTCGTTTACCACGCTCACTATTGCGCTATTGGCGAGACAATTGTCCCGACCGCTGAAACTCATACCATTGGTGACGACTGTACCCGGCTCTGAAGCAGCGTTTATCACAAACCCACCCGGACACATACAGAAGCTGTATGTATCTCCGCAAGCCAATCTGTAAGTGGCAGGACCAAGGATCGAGCCCCATTTATCAGAGCCATAGATCGCCCGGTCAATAAAAGCTTGCTCATGTTCGACGCGGAAGCCTACCGCGAATGGCTTGGCTTCGATCCTGACACCTTCACGAACCAGCATCCTGAACGTTTCTCGCGAAGAATTCCCTAATGCCAGGATCACTGTCTCGGGTTGATACTCCATTGAATTGATGACCAGTTTCGTCACTTTCCCATTTTCGAGCCTCAGCTCTTCCAGTTTGTGGTGATACTGAAACTTGCAGCCTTTGCTTATAAGATATTCTCGGATGGATCTGACGACATTCCTGATCCCGTCAGTTCCCAGATGTGGCAAGGCTTCGTAGCTTATGGACGGTTCCGCGCCATGCTCGATAAACCGGTCAAATACCCTTCTCACTGCCCAGTCTCTCGCCCTGCTGGTCAATTTACCATCCGAGAACGCTCCCGCCCCACCTTCTCCGAACTGGACGTTCGAGCCTGGCTTGAGTTCTCCTCCCTGCCAAAACCCGTTTACGTCTGAAGCTCTGGATTCCAGATCTCCGCCCATATCGAAGAGCCAGGGTTCCAGCCCATTCTCGACCATCTCCAGTGCGCAGAACAATCCCGCGGGACCCATACCGATGATAAAGGGATGCTTATCGTTCAGATAAATCGGATCTGTGTCAGGTTGTTGGGGTTCTATCCAGGGACTGGCATCAGGATGGTTGAGCGTGGAGATATCCAACACTGCACTAAAATCATAGACAGGCTGGTTCTTGCGTCTGCAATCGACTGCTCTTCTGCTGATCTCGATGATCTCAAAGGCAGATCCGGAAATCTTCAGTTTCTTGCTGATCTCACTTTTTAGATCATACTGCTGGGCGACAGGGAACCTTATATTTCGTAAACTGATCATAATCAAAATAAAAGGGACGCCTGAAGCGTCCCTAATATGTGGTGGCAAGACCCAGAATTGAACTGGGGACACAAGGCTTTTCAGGCCTCTGCTCTACCGGCTGAGCTACCTCGCCAACAGCGTTCATTTCTTTTTAACCGCCTGTTCTTGTCAAGCACAATTTCTCGGGCTCTGCTCAAACCTACTTCCATGCCGGCCCACTCCCTCCCTTTTCCTGCTCCTTACACAGATGGAAACATCACTGAACGATGACCGAACCCCGCTCGGTTATCGTACGGTTATCGTGTAATAGCCGAATAGCTCCGGAAAAAGGAGTTCAAAGCTAAGCAATGGAGTTCAAAGCGCCGTAGTTGGTCTAAGCATGGAGTTCAAAGCGCCGTAGATAGTCTTGAATTGACTTCGTATCTTGATGGGCGATTTGGACTTCATGCGGCATTTGCAATCGTGCCTGTAGCATAGCTTTAAACAGCTGCTGCCCGTTTAGAAGTCCAAGACGGCGCTAAGATCATTTATCAACATGTAGATCAGTCAGCCGTCTTGAACTCCTAACTTAAACTAACTCCAGCTTCAGACAGGCGGACATTAACCCTATTAACCCTATTAACCTGCTAACCCCAAACTATTTGTCACTTCTTCCTGACCGAAAAGCCCTTCAGATCCAGCCTGCCTTTTACGAGTGTTGGTTCTTCTTTGCAGATAAGATCGCTGCCCAGTTCGCAAACGTCATGCGAGTGGGTTTTACTGACGATCAGGTGATTCAGACTTCCTGCTTGCATATCAAGGAGAGTATTCTCTGAACCAGTTAGTGAAACATGACCTTTTGGGGGGTTGAATTCAGGATTATTGCAGACGAGATCTCCGCTGGTTCTGATCGTCCCTCCGGTGATCACGTAGCTCAATCTCCGATCACTGGGTGCTAAGATGTTTATTCCTTTTCCATCTATAAAGAGTATGCCCCTGCTGATTAAAAGGGTTGAACCACCTTCTCCTGGCCAGGAAGATAAAGCGTTTCCTGTCTTGATAGTCATAATCCCGCCTCTGAGGTCAATCTTGCCGCAGATATCTGCCGAACCGGGAACTCTGTCATCAACATTCAGATCGATTCTACCTCTGATACTACAGGTGTAATCACCCCAAATACCTTTATCTACTAAATTCAGGGCTGTAAAACTCCCATCGACAACCTCAATCCCGCCTGAAGTCCAGTTGTAGTTCTGGCAGGTAATCCCGGCACCGTTGTCAATCACCACCCGTCCTTCAGGTTTATCGATCTCCAGGTTATAGAATACCTCCGTTGGAGTGGAGGATAGATTGAACGAATTTGGCTCTGTACCGATAAAACGTACAGTGGAAGTGCCTTCGGAAAAGGCAGATTCTCCGACCCGATTGATCCAGTCGCCGGCAATAGATAGGGTTTTGTCGCCGGCATCAAAGCAGTTTACTCCCTCAAAAGCCATAATCCCCGTAAG
>DAOPZE010000049.1:0-17181 GCA_035353255.1 Candidatus Cloacimonadota bacterium | reverse complement strand
TCCGATTAGGGAATGATTAGGGAATGATTAGGGGATCATTAGAGATGTGTCCCATCGACCTGAAGGGAAAAAGGGTATGATTTGAAACAAATCTGAGACGTATTTGAGGCTAGGAGTTCAAGGCGGCAAACAATAGTTTAGATTTAGTACTCATCACGGCGCCGACTTGGACTTCTAGACGATAACCATAGGTGCGGGGGCATGTGTCGCTAATCATCTGTGCCATTGCTGGTGTCGCTCTGAAGTCCAAGCCGCCCTTCAAGAAAGGTGGTCAGCTGGAGATTTACTACGGCGGTTGAACTCCAGGCTTAGAATTGGGGTCAGCTCAGAGAATGGCTGCGATGGTTGAACTCCAGGCTTAGAGACGTTCCCACGTACAAATGCCCTCAAGCAAAGCGCTGATTACTTGATCCTGATGAGCTTGCCGGTCCTCGTTTGACCCGCGGTATCTGCTTTGATGAGGTAGATGCCCTGGGGTTGAATCCGCCCTTGGTCATCCTTCCCATCCCAGGCAAAGGTCTGGTTGCCGGCGGGAAGACTCCCCTCGTGCAGGGTTTTGACCTTTTGTCCCCGGAGATTGTAGATATCCAGGGTGGCGAAGACAGCTTTCGCGGTGCTTAGCTCGATCCGGCAATCTCCGTAGCTGGGATTGGGATAGGCTTTCAGCCCTGTCAGAGCCGGCGCAAGCTCATCTTCCGCGGAGGTCACCAGTTCCACATGATAGGTATAGACCCGATCGTAGTTTGCTTGATAGATGTAACGGGAAGAATTCAGATAGCTATAATAGCCCGGTGCCACGGCAAACTCGAAGCTTCTGATGCTTTGTTCGGCAGTATCTATGAGACGCATGGTTCTATTCGCGTAATACGATCCTGAGCTTGCCACTCTGTAGGTCTGATCAAGCCCGAGATAGGCTTCCGCGTCAGTCACACTGCTCAGATCAGGGAAGACAGGATTCAGATCAGTAGATCCGTTTGAGATCAGCCAGTTGTGAAAGCCAACCTCCAGCAGGCCTCCACTGAAGCTTTCATAGTATAGAATACCGCTGAAAGTGCTATCGGCATCACTGACGGTATAGCCCAGAGAATAGCCGACTTCAGGTCCGGGATAGGGAATTGACAAGGGTGTAAAGACCAGATCTCCATCCTGTACATGCCCGATCGTACTATAATATCCATAGCGCTGAAGTCCGTCCCCTATCCTCATAATGCTGTGCAGATCATTGATCGCATAGGTATGAAGATCATAGCCATTGTCGAAGATCCCATCAGGATATGTGTGCACGATCGTCGAGCCATGCAACAGATATTCGGGAGACTCGCCCCAATCATTGGCTTTTACCACCACGTAGTCAGTGGATACAGGTTGAAAAGAGTATATCGTCCAACCCGGTTGGGTAATGAGAGGCTGGATCGTGTCAGTGGCAAGATCGATCCTTGCCACTCCTGTCTGATCGGGAAGATCCGGATAGTTTTCATAACTGATATAGGCGGTGGATTCATCCAGGATCAGGGCAGTTTCGATCCTCGAACAGGAGCTGATCTCACTGCCATTCAGATGATGCACCTCCGTGCCCAAACTATCCGTGAAGCAGATGTAGAGATGGTTTCCCGCACTGAAGGCGGAACGGAGCTTGCCGTCGCGAAAGTCAAATTGTAAAGGCCACTGAGTGACATTTCCATAGTCGGCAGGAATGTCCAGAGAGTAGATCTGTACCGGCGGAGTGGCGATTCCGGATGTATTGACCGTGATCCGGTTGGCGGTGATCACTCTGCCATTGACCTGATAATCAAACAGCGCCAGGCAGTCTCCGTACATGCCAATAGCCTGATAGTCCATGTCGATCGTGGCGGAATTGACTCTTACGATCCCCATCACCTGCTGAGCGCTGAGTCCCAGACTGAACCCTGCAAGCGCAAGGAAGATCAGCAGCGTAATCCAAAGCTGAACCTTTGTCATATTCATACCTAGCTCCTGAGAAATATCTCTCTGCCATACATACAGATATGCCATGAGTAGCAAGCAATATCTGTTCCAGTTTTATGCCTGAAAGCACAAGATAGCCCGGAATATCCACCGGGCTATCAGTGACTATATTGGCATCATTGCAGACATCATCAATGTAGGTAAGCTATTTGTGGCGCTCCTTCAGCCTTGCTTTAAGGTCTTCCACCTTGCTGTTGTCTTGCCGGCAGGGGAGGCAGTGACTGGCGTGCTTGTATGTCTGGCGGTATAGGCGGTCACCTTGAAGAACTTTCCTGCAACGACGGTGGCATTGAAGTTGTAGGTTAGTATTCCGCCGGGTACGATCACGTAATCAGTTGGCCAGGTGTAAGGATCGTCAGATACATACACATGATACTCAGTAGCGCCACTTATGGTGTTCCAGTTCAGAGCTACATTGTTCTCGAAGTTAGTCGCGGTGACCGATGGGGTATCCAGCGAGGCGGGGATATAAACCATCGGGCCATGGAAGTCATCAACTGCAAGGGCTACCTCGGAATAGCTCCGGTAGCGCACCGCAAAGTAGATCACCGCATCGCCATAGGCATCCAGATCATACTCCATCCGGCTAAAGACGGACGAGACCAATGTCCCGCTGTCGATCAGGGTAAAGGATGAAGGCTGAGTGTTTGTCGTGGAGACTAATACTTCCCAGGATTCAGGGTAAGATATATCATAGCTTCTCATCCAGAAGCTTATCACGTCCGTTGTTGCAGTGCTTAATTGCAGCGGAGGTGTGATAAGCCAATCGTCACTTTGAGTGGACGGATAAGCAATGGTAATTGCTGAATTGTCACCTGAATGTGACCATAAATTCATCTGCTCCCAACTGTATAGGTTGCCATCCTGGTTCAAAACTGTCCAGTTGGCGGGGATGCCTGATTCGAAGCCTTCCAGCAGAGCTCCTGCACTGTGGGGGAAAAACCACATGCTTGCCGAAGTGTTATTGCTTGGGACGGTGTCTGTAGCCAATTCCACTACTGCATAGATTGCCACATCAACTCCGGGATTGGGGGGAGTCCAGGTAAAGCTATGAGTGGCGGATTCACCCCCAGCCAGAGGAGTAGAAATATTCAGGCTGGCAAGGGTGGCGGCTGGGGATACGCTTTTCAGATAAACGGTGTAGCTTGTCTGCTCTGCCGTTCCGTTATTTGCCACGGTAACTGTGTGCGTAACAGGCGTTCCGGCTAATCCTGTGGCAGCGCCGGAAATTGAAATGGCAGCAAGGTCGTTGACTTGGGGAATAAACACACGGACGTTATCAACGAAGAAGTCGTTATCCGCATTTGACTCGGTTGATTCTCCGTAGAAAGCAATGTACTTCACACCTGTGTAAGCATCCAGAGGAATAGTTAAGTGCATGCCGGTATTAGGAATATCATTGTAAACATAGGGAGAGCCGGTGTTGTTCCACTCGCGCAGGATAGTAGCGGTAGTCCAGGAACTTCCGTCGCCGATAAGTATCCTAAACTTATCGTCTATACCGGTAGTGCCATTGGGGTCGCCTGTGATAGGCCCGCTGCTGTTCCAGTCCGTCAGGGCTATATCCAGTTGGAGTTGGTAGTTCGCCCCGCCTAATTGCAGTGGCGGGGTCACCAGCCAACGCTTGCGGTTAGCATAGATATTAGTGCAGGCAGCAGGATTGGGCGGATTAGATTCGGTATTACCCCATGGCATTTGATACCAGGCAAAGTTATACGGTACCAGATCGCCAGCTTCTGTTGTGTCGTATCCTGCCCAGTTTGCGGGCATGAAGGTATTGAATGTTTCATTCAGCAGCGTCGTGGCGATAGTACTGAAAGAATTCACCGAACTTCCTGCCGCATCGCCCATATCGTTAAATGGAACTATCATCCAGTAGTAAGTAGCATCTGGAGTGAGCGGTGTGGTTAGCGTATAGCTTAAAGTATTGGAAGGAACGGTGGCAAGAAGAGTGCTGGGTGTAACAGGGGTGGTGCTTGCCTGGCAATATACCCTGTAGCCTGTCACTAAGCCACCTGTGGTTGCAGGAGTCCAGCTAAGGGTGGGAGACAGGGAATGTCCGATTGCAAGGTTGGCAGGGCTGACCAGGGTGACAGGATTAGGCAAGGCTCTGGGGCGCACGGTTACGTCATCGATGCACATGTAATAGATGAGACCGGCTACACGGTTCTGTATCCCCAGGTAATAGGTTCCTGTGGTAGCGGGGGTAAACGTGGCGGCGATGCGTTGATAATCGCCATTCACAACGCTAACCATGTATTGAGGTGTGATCTCTGTGGTCATGCCTTCCGGAGCCGCGGAAGTGCCAAAGTGCATAGCAATCAGCGCGTTTCCATACATATCGGTATTCTGACGGGCGTATAGCTCCACATCATAGGTGACTCCACCAACCAGAGGATAGGGGCGGAACAGCCAGCCATAGTTATAATACTCCGTCGCGTAATACATGGTCAGATTCCAGTTGCCGGTTCTGGGGCTGCAATTATAGGTAGTTTGAGTGCTGTTTGCCCGCCATTGGGAATAGCCATAGCCATACACCTGCGTCCACTCAAAGATGTTATCATTGTATTCAGTATTCCCCACTTCAAAGCTTTCGGTGGCGAAGGGATCACGCGCTGTAATGAATTGGCTTACATCGGATGGAGAGCTGACTTCTCCTGATGCAAAGTAAGCTTTTACAGACCAATACCACTGTTCAGCATTATGGAAGGTGATGCCACCGGCGCTAACAGGATTAAAGGACGTTCCGGTAAGCCCCGTGAATGTATGCTGACCCGCAAAGGCGGAGTCATAGAGATGGGTCCCGTCACCCAGGACCAGATAAACAGTGTAGCTAACCGGCATTTGACCTGCGGGATTGGGTAACCAGGTGAGGTCAAAGCCGCTTATCGGCAGAGCTGAAGCCATGTTCGCCGGATAAGTAAGCGTCGGAGCGCGTAGCTCTGTGGCATGCTTCCAGAACAGCTCCGGATAGCCGTCATTGTCCCCTGTCCAGATAGTCCAGTAATCATTGGTGCCATTTGCCGTTTCACGGGTGAAGTCCCAGCCGGTAAAAGTGCTTTGCGTCTTCATCTGAGCTGTGGTTTTGCCCGTGCCGCCGAAGGAGGTGGCGATACCGCTGGTCTGTGTATCCCAATAGCTGCCTGTTATAGTTGCGCCATTGAATCCGCCCAAGCCGCCTTTCTGTCCGGTTGCGGTAGGCACTCCTGTGGAATAGCTGTTGGTGACCGTTCCGCTATTATAACCAACCAAGCCGCCCACATAGCTAGCGCCGCTGATATTGGCTCTGGAGTATGAATTGTTGATGCTGCCATTGTTCTGCCCCACCAAGCCACCGATAGTATTTCCCGCGCCGGTGACAGTGCCGTTGGCGTGGCTGCGGCTGATAGTGCCATTGTTCCAGCCGACCAAACTGCCACACCAGGTATTGCCGGTAACGCTTCCTGTTGAACGGCTTTCGAGTATTGATGCCCCGGTTTCGTTGTTACCTGCGATACCGCCTATTTTGTTACACGAAACACCACCCCCAGATCTGGAGATTGTGCCTGAAAAACTACAATTACTAATTGTTCCCAGGTTGTTGCCAACCAGTCCGCCACCGCCATCAGCATTCCCGATATTGACGCTAGCGAACGAGTAACAATTCTGCACCAAGCCTTTATTATGTCCCACGACCGAGCCGGTATCACCATCGCCCAGAAAGCTGCAAGTGTTGCTCAGAATAAGGTTTTTGACCGTGCTGCCTGCCGCCGTCATGCCGAACAAACCATGGTAAACACCATAATACAGGCATTTTAAGTTGCTTATCGTGTGGTTATTACCATCAAAGTTTCCATAGAACATGTTGGAACTGGTTCCGATGGGAACCCACGTGGTGGTATTAGTGGGGCTGGCGTCGATATCGTTCATCAGCTTGAAGTATTTACCCGTATAGGCAGAGCCTGCGAAGTTGCGCACCGTGTTTAGCTGATTGAAGTTATAGACCAGGTATGGGTTTGTTTCCGAGCCATAGACGACCGGCGGCAGATATATCTCGTCGATCCAGGCGCAGTCGCTGCCTGCGCTGTTTCCCGGGTTCTTGACATAGGTCCACCTGAAGGTGTGGGTGCCGGCGCTAACGGCATAGCTTCTCAGAGTCCAACCCACCTCACCAGACCATCCTCCTTGCCACACATCATCTATGTAGAAATCCAGATAATCGCTGTAGATTTCCGAGCTAACCTTCTGATAGAAACTGATGTTGCCCGCCAATAACCCGCTTTGGGTAAGGGTGATGCTGGTGCTTTCACTGTTGCCGATCGGCCCGGATTTTGCCGCATAACTGCCAAAGGCAACATCTGTATCCTGAATCGTCCAAGGGCTGGGAGAGCTATTGGTCCAGTTATACGAGCTGAGGTTGTTAGTCTCAAAACCCTCAAAACCAGTCTTGGCGGGGCCAGTCACGTCATCTATCAGCAGCCGTGCCATATTGGTGGAGATCGCCTGGATGGCTACATACACAGTTTGCCCCGCATACGCGGAAAGGCTATAGCTGTATTGCGCCCAGTTATAGGCAGGGGCTATGTTGGCAGCCAGAGTGACCGTGAAATCCTCCATGTTATTGGATGTAGTGGAAAGCTTCACATTGTAGCGATCCAGATACGTGCTGTTCACATTGGCCGCCCAGAAGCTGAATGTGGCATCGCCTATGCTGGGAGAAAGCTGAGGAGAGATCAACCAATCGTTATGCGCGCTGGTGGAATAATCTATTGCTGCGCACATCGATGTGTGGGCTTGTGCGTTGCTGAGGCGAAACCAGGTATTGGCATCTCCACCGTTGATTATTTTCCACCCGGGAGGAGGAAAACTCGCGCCTGTGAAGCTCTCGCTAAGTGCTGTGGCTAATAAGGCACTACTCATCAGCAGGACTAGAACCACAAATAGAATCATCTTCTTCATCATTTTTCGTCTCCTAATATACTGTATCACAGATCGATAGTGCAGTTTCCGTTACCATTAATCTACGATTCTTACTGATCCCTTATCTTGCAAATCTGTCAAGCATAAATACTGCTGTAATTTATAAGTCATGTATCAGTTAACGTCTGCTTCCGAAAACCTGCACGGAATCTTCGGAGTATCATCTTGCTATCCTCTCTCTATCATCTTACGTCATGACGTAAGATGATAGAGAGAGGATAGGCGTAGGTTACGCAGAATTGAGAGATAAAGCGCAAGGTCTCTGACGTAGAATCTCCTCACGGTAATTATCCTGTTAGTATGTTTCCTTTCAGGGGTTGATTCTGAGTTAGAGACATGCATCAAAGTACAGTTGGAGGGGATGATCGGCTATCCTGGTGTTTACCTGGAGGACCTTCGGATTCGATAGTGGTATTTAATAGCCAGAGAGGACTCGGGATAACAAACGGGGATAGATTGAAGATTATCTGAGGATAGGAGTGTGTTTCGGGGCTTTGTTTTAACTCAAAAGTTTGGCGGAGCGAATCTGTTTGGGGGGAACAAAGACTTACTCCGCCATACTTCAAAGTCAAAACGATGGCAGTTTGCCAAGCTCTTAAGTTACAAGAGGATCTGATCGTGGATCAAGGGACTTTTATGGAAGAGGTCTTCTTACCGCCTTTGTTGCACTCACTGACCATGACGATCTTGTCATTCTTCTTCATACCGGGGAGCTTGAAGACCAGAGCACCACCCTGATTGGTGTCCTGAAGCGTGAGGAGCTGGGTTATAATGGTCTTGCCGTTCACCTGGATAACGACGCTCTGGATGAAATGATCCGCGGGATTCTTGACCGAGTGGTCGTATGAGACATAGAGGTAATTGGTCTTCGCGTCCCAACGCAGGTTCTGAGCTCCGGCGGGATGGGCAAGTGCCAAAACTGAGATGAGGGTCAGCAGGCTAAGTAGTATTATCTTTTTCATTTTCAATCTCCTTATTTTCGGGGTGCTCAGCACCCTCCCGGGAAAAGCTAATCGGGTCACCAGCATCAGGCAAGTATCAAGTTCAACAGCTTATCTCAGAAAAATGGTCAAAAAAAACTTGACAATAATTTGATGTGAATAATTCTAAGCGCAGGAGTGAACGAAAGCCGGCGCGCCACAGATAAACACTACGCGCATAAGGGTTTTCTGATCTCGGCAAAGAACGTAAAGGACTAAATATGACGAAAAACCTGATGCTCCTGGAAAAACAGTCTCAGATCAAAGAGCTGGGATCCGACCAGAACCATCTGATATTAAATGAGCTAATACGCAGTCCATTGACCTGTCAGCAGCTGGCTAACGTCTTTTCCCTCCCCAAGCAGAAGATCCACTATAAGCTGGGTAAGCTGCTGGAAGAGAACCTGATAGAGATCGCGCCGGACTATAACGATAATCAGAAGGAAGTTTACTACCGTGCCAAAGCCAAGAACTATGTTCTCGCTTACACAATTGGTCAAAATGTGGCAGACAATATTCTCAACAGCAGAGAGATCATCTCCAACATTCTGGAGCAACAATACAAGGTCAGTCTGCAGGATATCGCCGCGAAACTGATCGATGAGAGTCTATGCCTCAAGGCGCGTGACAAGCTGATGATCGTGACGGGGAAATACAACCTACCTTTGGTGGACAAGATCCTGATCGAAGCCGGAAGACGCTCGATACATTGTACGATCATTTATCAGGATCTAGATCAGCTCAGGGCAAAGTATGAAGAATACTCGCTGACTGCGTTCAATGACGACTATGAGATGTTTAACCACCAGCTCAGTTCGCAGACTGTCTATCTGAACCTGAATGGTGAGGCAAGATTCCTGAAGCTGACTGATCCCCAAAAGGTCAAGCTCCGCCAGAAACACTTTGCCAAAAGCCTTCAGCTCATTAAGAAGCACGGGATCAGAGTTGCGGTCATGCCGGGGCTTCTGCGAGATACGCTCACTGACAATACCATCGATTCTGAACTGCAGTTCTGGCAGGCTCTGGATATTGATTATGTTCAGTTGCGGGAGAAGACGGAAACGCTCTGCAAAGGCTTTGAGGAAAAAGATGAACTGGAAGTCTGTTGCGGTGAAAGCTGCTTCTCCTTCCAGATCAGCAGGATCCTCGCGGATACGGGTTCTTTCAGCGATAGCAAATATCAGATCCACACGATCAACCTGCCCGGAGGCGAGATCCTGCTCCTGCCCAAACCTATGAGCCTCTATGGCAAGATCATGGGTTCAGTCGCCTATATCGAAGGTGAAAAGGTTCTCGAACCGGAACTTGTGCTCAAGGATAACGAGATCATCAGCTTCAAGGCAGCAACGAATGAACATCTGCTGGCAAAAGCGATCGCTCAGGGTGGCCCGGATTCCCGCAAAGTTGCCCTGATCTGTCTCGGTACGAATGAAAACGTCAAGCTCGAAAACATCGACGAGTCCTTCCGGCAGAAATCGCTGGGACTCATGACCATATACTGGGGTGAAAACATCTCTCTGGGAGGAAGCGTAAGCGGCGCCAGCGAATGGTTCATCCAGATCGAAAACCCTTTATTCAAGAATAAGTGAGGAAACCATGAAACGCTTTATTATAATATCCCTGTTTCTCCTGATCGCCACCTTGTCCTTCGGGCAATGGGCTGTCAATGAGAACTTCGATGCCCTTACCACTCTGCCTGCCGGCTGGACCACACATGATGACGGCGACGGGATGATCTGGCGCAACCTGAATAACGCTTCGCATGCCCACAGTGGCACCAGAGCGGCTTTTTGCGATAACTATCTGCCCAATCAGAATGCCGACTGGCTGATCACTCCCCTGATCAACGTCACGGCAGGAGACAGCCTGCACTTCTGGACAAGAAGCTGGGTAAGCACTGAACAGCTCAAGGTTTACGTTTCCATCACCGGTAACGCGATCAATCAGTTCACGACGCAGATCGCCAATCTCACAGGCATCGGCACGACTTATCAGGAGGTCAACCTCAATCTCTCCGCCTATGCCGGCATGCCAATCTTTATCGGGTTCCTCTGGAATTGCGAGAACTATGGCATCCTGATCGATGATGTACGGATCGGACACCCTCTGATCGTGCAACCGGAACTGAACTTACCCGAATCCATCACCTTCGTACAGGATGAGACCCTGAGTGTTGATTTCACGCCCTTCGTCACCACGACGCAGATCCCTACGGCGTCACTGACCGTTAGCGGAAACACCCATGTGCAAGCCAGCATCAGCGGTCTGAACGTCACCTTCAGTTCACCCGGCTGGAGCGGTACCGAGAACCTCAGCTTTACCCTGCATGACGGTTCCTCGGGGCTGACTGCGACGGATAACCTTGATGTGATCGTTCTGCCGCCTCCTACTGTGGACTTGTCGGTCTCTCAGATCATCAGTCCCAGGGATAGCCAGTTTGCGGGGATACCCTTCACGCCTCAGGTAAGAATCCTAAATTCAGGCAACAACACCTTCAGCGATGTGCTTCAGCTCACCGCGGAGGTCAGAGATTCCCAGAATACATCACTCTATAGCTCTACGGCATTCCAGAATATCACGCTGTCACCGGAAGGAAGCATCCTCGTGAGTATGCCAGAAGCTTGTACTCTGAGCGCTGTGGGAAACTATACGATCAATTTCACGGTAGTCAATACAGACGGCAACCCGACCAATAACACGCTGCAATTCGCTTTCAGCATCGTCGTCAGGGTCACTCAGGGGGGTCCTGATAACTTTGGTTATTCCTTTATGGATAGCAATGAACCGGGCGGTCCCACCTATAACTGGGTGGATATCAGCGCTACCGGTACCTCGACGATCACATACGGAGTCCCTACTTTTGCCGGTGACGATAACTTCAGCGAACCCATCCCGCTGGGCTTCGTATTCAACTTCTATGGCGTTGAATACAGTCAGGCGTACGTCGACATCAACGGTGAGATCCTTCTGGGCAACAACAACTGGTACAATGAGTACCCTGATCAGGGCTGGGACGGCGATGGCAATATGTTCAACTATATGTATCCCATCCCGGGCTACGCACAGATGCCGGGACTGATCTCTGTCTATTGGGATGACCTCCTGGCAGTTCAAGGCACGTCAGACATCTACTTCCAGACCTTTGGCACCGCTCCTGACCGCTATACGGTGATCCAGTGGAACAGGCTGAAGTTCCTCGCCGGAGCCGGTGGAGATCCCATTCTCACCTTCGAAGTCATCCTGCACGAAAACGGCGAGATCGTCATGCAATATCACACTACGGCTACAGGTCAGGCACCCAGTGCGGTACCTCATGCTAACGGACGCAGCGCAACTGTCGCTATCCAGAACGAAACAGCAGACATCGGACTCTGCTATCTGCGCGAGATCGTTCAGAATAGTAACTATATGGGCGTCGAACCCGCAGGGAATCTCCTCTATGATGGTCTTGCCATCCGTTATTTCAACGGAGAGGACACCCAGGCACCGGTCATAACTCATACCGCTCCGGGAAATACCTTCTCCCGAAACCCTATCATCAACGCGAACGTCATCGACTTCTCTGACATACAGAACGTCACCCTGCATTACAATTATGGCAGCGGCTGGCAGACAATCGTGCCTTCAATGATCCAGGGTTCCACCTATAGCTTCGGACTTTGGGATATCCCTCTGGGCAGTGATCTGCGCTACTATTTCAGCGCTGAGGACGTCCTCGGAAACAGCTCGAATCTACCTCAGAATCCTCCCACGCAAGACTTTGGCTTCAAGATCCTGCCGACTGCAGGTGCTCAGGTGCTGATCGCTTATTCCGGCAACCAGGATTATACTCTGAGCGAATTGCCCTACTACACGGAGCAGCTTGACGCGCTGGATGTCAACTATGATATCTATGACTGGGAAGAGTATCCCTCTTACAGCATCCCGGATCAGTATCAGGCGATTTTCTGCTATGCCACGACCGGCAATCAGGGAGCGATCACAGACCAGCTTAGTACCGCCTTGATGGACTATATGGACGCCGGAACGATCCAGCATCCCCGCAACGTTTTCTTGGCATCCGACGGCTGGGCAAACGCTCAACATGCTCATCCCAATGACAGCCCGATGCGTAAAGTCTTCAATGCCTATTTCCGCACTTTCTACGCTCCTCAGGGTGGTGGCGGCGGAACGAACGGGCTTGCCGGTCCTGACGTCTTCACCTACCAGAACGGTACGATCCTGCGCAGGATCACCTCCCCGATCGGAACTCTTAACACGGAATACAGCGTTTATGCGAACTCACCTGACTGCATCTTCTACTACGATTCCTGCCCGGATACCTACGCGGATCAGGTTCAATACCCTGAGATCGGCGCAACCGCTGCATTTACCTTTGAAGACGGTCCCATCGATGGCCAGGCATATCTTTACAATGGTGTTGCCGCGACTTCGATCGAACTGCCGATCTACCGTGCTTTCTACTTCAGCTTCGACTTCTCCCAGCTCACTGATCCTGCAGCGAGATTTGAATGGATGAGTGATCTGGTGGATTGGTTCGAGATCACTCCGGTTGCCGGCAACGATCCTACGATCCCGGCTGTTGCGACAGGGATCACCAAGATCTATCCAAATCCTTTCAATCCGATCAGCAATATTGAATTCACAACCGGGAAATCTGCCCCTGTCAGCATAATGATCTACAATCTCAGGGGGCAGAAAGTCAAGACCCTCACCAACGATATCTATCCAGCAGGTGCTCATAAACTTGTCTGGAACGGTACGGACGACAAGAATTCTCCGGTCGCCAGTGGGATCTACTACGTCAGAATGACGGCTGACAATCAAAGCACCAGCCGCAAGATAGTCCTAATCAAATAACAGGAGTAAAGGAATGAAACAAGCCTTGTCGCTCGTCCTTGTCGCTATATTTATGACGACATTACTTAGTGCTACTGACTACGTAATCGGAACAGGAACCTCGACTGAGTATTACGCACCGGTAAATGGTTCTCAGAACTATGGTTGGAGCAAGTTCCTCTATACTAATGCAGAATTGACTTCAGCGGGAATGACGGGTACCATCACTATCTCCAAGATCGCTTTTTATGTTAGTAACACAGTTACCGGGTTCGTTACTGACAATCAAAAAGTATATATCGCTTACACTTACAACAGCAGCTATTCGGGTTATATCAGTTATCCAAATCCCTCCGGTAATAGCGCATACACCTTGATCTATGACGGTAGCGTCTCCTGGAGTGGACCGGGATGGATGGAAATCTCGTTTATCAACCCCTTTAATTTCACGAATGATGGTTTTGCCGGGCTTGAGATAGTTTGGGAAAACAGGGACGGTTCAGGGGTTACAGGTTATCCCAAATTCTGTTATACAAGCAAGACTAACTCAGTTGTTTACAAGTATGGAACATCTTTTTCGACCGCAGCTGGTTCTACGTATGGCAACCGTCCGAATATCAAATTCATGGAGCCTTCCACCACCCCTCCTGATCCAGCCAACGCAGTAAGCCCTGCCAACAACACGACTGGAATTGACACATATACAAACCTAACCTGGGCTCCGGGTAGTGGTAGTCCAGATTCGTACCTGGTAAGTTTCGGCACTGATAATCCCCCATCAAACCTTGTCTCTAATCAAACAACGACGTCCACCAGTTACGATCTTCCCGATCACTTGAGCTATCTGACAACCTACTACTGGCAGATAATACCCCATAACGCCAACGGCTACACACCCACTGAGGATTGTCCCATCTGGAGTTTTACCTCAAGGAACGATCCAACAGTGACTTCATTCCCATATTTTAACGACTTCCAGAACGGAATCGATGCATGGACAATTCTCAACGAAGATCACGACGTCAATCTCTGGAGTCTGAAGTATGATCCTGATCCAAACTATGCAATGAGTGTCAACTCCAGCAACGTAGCCAAGAATGACTGGCTGATCACACCCCCCATGCAGTTGACCGGCGGAACATCCTATGAGATCAAGTACAACTACCGGGGATACATGTCATCACTCACAGAGAAACTAGCTGTAGCAGTTGGATCAGAACCACTGGCATCAAGCATGACAACTGTCATCGCGGATCATCCCGGCTTCAACAATATAAACTATTCTGTTGGCATTGGGGCATTTACGCCTTCCACAACGGGTATATACTACTTCGGTTTTCATGCCTACAGCGCTGCAAATCAGGGGCGTCCCTTTGTCGATAATGTACGTATTACGACTGCCAACAACGATTATGTCTCAGGAACTTCCGCAACGGCTGGAGGGTCTGCCAGCTTTGATCCTCTGCCAATCTACAATTACGCGACCAATCAACCCTTGGATACATCACTTACGATCACCGGAATCTCAGGAACTCCAACTATCACCTCGACAGTTCTATGGAGTCCTCCTGAGACAACTATCCCCAATGCCGGTCTGGTCTTCACTCTCAGCTCCTCATCAGGAAGTTTAGCGGGCGCAACCGTGACCTTCACTCACAACCTTGGGTTTATTCCCTCACAGATAGCCTACCGGATCATCCCCGGTAACTACCAGATCACCACTGATCCTAATAACGGTACCTGGACCACTACCCAATATACCATCACTATTCCCATCAACAAAGCAACAGGTGATTTTGAAGTAGTCTTCCCCGCCGAGGAAAACCAGACACTCCCCGTAGAATTATCAAGCTTCACTGCGACATTAACCTCAGATATGTTTGTTAACATCGCCTGGATCACCCAGTCAGAAACCAATCTTTCCGGATACAACATCCTGCGTAATACCTCAAACAATCTGAGCAACGCGCTGAATCTCAGTGATTGCCTGATTCATGACGGGGTTCAAACAGGTTCTCAGGTCATATATTCGTATCTAGATACTGAAGTAGATGCCGGAACAACTTATTATTACTGGCTAGAGAGCGTTGATCTCGATGGCACTAACCAGTTCTACGGTCCCATGACAGTTATGGTCATGAGTTCGCCAGATGATCCCGGCACACCAAACATTCCCACTTCAAACGCACTTCTGGACGCCTATCCGAATCCTTTCAATCCCAGCACAAACCTGCGTTTCGCGATCAAGGATGCCGGAACGGTCAGAATTGATATCTATAATGCTCGCGGACAACTTATCCGCTCTTATGAAAACTCATATAACATTCCAGGAACCTACCAGATAGTCTGGGATGGGAAAGATGAATCCGGACTCAATGCTGGTAGCGGAGTCTATCTCTACCACATGAACATCGGGAACTTCTCCTCAACCAAGAAAATGGTAATCAGTAAGTAGAAAACTTCAATGTGTATCTCCAAGCAATGCTCCTATCAGATATCATGCCGGCTGGCATTACTGAAACGGAGCATTGCTTGGAAGACCATTCCGATGAACCACAAAACCATTTATGGGAGACACCAATGAAAAAGAACTTCTTTATTACACTATTGCTAATCAGTTTAACGACTATACTATGTGCGGGAGACTACTTCATTGGCTCAGGCACATCAACGGAGTATTATGTTCCGTTCTATGGCTACAACGACTACGGCTGGTCAAAATTCTGTTTCAGCCAGGCGGAACTGGCTAGCGCCGGATTGACGAACGGAGCGACGATAACCAAGATCGGCTTCTACGTCGATAATGCCATATCAGGATACGTCACAAACAACCAGATTGCCTATATGGGAGCCTTTTATAACGACTACTACGGCAGTGTTGACACATCCTATCCGAACACCGGTTCCTACACTCAGATCTACAATGGCTCAATTACCTGGGAAGGCTCAGGTTGGATGGTCCTGACTCTCAGCAACCCCTACACCTGGAACTCAAGCTGGGGTTTGGAGATACTCTGGGAGAACCACGACGGAACCAAACTCAGCCCTTATCCCAAGTTTCGTACCTCCAGTGTATCAAATACTTCTGTGCACAAATACCAGAATTCGTCCTACCCCGCTTCGACCGGTGGCACCAGAAGCAACAAACGTCCGAATATCTGGTTGATAACTCCCGCAACGGATGTTCCGCCTCCGGCGGTCGCTATCGCACCTGTGAATTCAGCCACGGACGTCGAGATAAACAGCAATCTACGCTGGAATCATGCCGGCGGCGATCCAACCGGGTACAGGCTCTGGCTGGGAACGAATAACCCACCTTCAAACCTGGTCTCGAACCTGGTCTTGACCCAGCAGAATTACACCCCCACGAGTTATCTTGAGTATGGCACTACCTATTATTGGCGTGTCGTCCCTTATAATGATTTCGGCGGCGCGATCGATTGCCCCGTCTGGAGCTTTACGACCAAAGCCGACCCTACGATCTATTCTTTCCCCTACACCCAGGATTTTGAGGGTGCTTTCAATCCTACCGGCTGGACCGATCATGCCGGCGGACTCGTCGATCCCATCGTTCTTGGAACAGACGGATCAAGCCTCTGGGAACAGGATGACTGGCTTAATATCGCTGCCACAGAGAAAGCTGCCAGGATAAACATCTTTGGTACCGTAACCGGATATTTTATCTCGCCGATCTTTAATATTGCTAATGATAACTATGTCGTGGAATTTGATCTTGCCTTGCTGAAGTACAACCAACCTCCGACAGGGACTCCGCCTGCTCTCACCGGTGTCGATGATCGCTTCGCAGTCCTGGTTAGCGATGGTTTCAGCTGGAGCACTGCCAACATTATCAGGGAATGGAACAACAGCGGTTCTGCCGATGTCTATAATAATATCTCGGTCAATGGCACCCATGTGACGATCTCTCTGGCAGGATTGACCGGACGCAAGCGCATTGCTTTATTCGCCGGATCGACCATCAGCAACGCCGATAACGACCTTATGGTGAATAACTTCACAGTCAAGGAAATGCTACAGACTCCCGTCATCAACATTACCCAGGATCAGGTCTTGAACCAGATCAATCTTAGCTGGACGGCTGTCCCCAATGCTGTGATCTATCGTATCTACAGATCAGAAACACCCAATGGAACATTTGAATTGATAGGAACGAGCGATGGTACCGGTTTCCAGACCACGCCCACCACGTCCAAAGCTTTCTTTAAAGTAATTGCTTCCTCCGTGAGGTAGGCAACCCGGCTATAACTTTCCAATAATTAATCGCACATGGGAGAGATTCATCACCTCTCCCATTTTTTTCCCCACGCATGTCATCCGCCCCAGGTCATATGCCTGTCTTCTGGCTATCCCCTCTCTATCATCTTACGTCATGACGTAAGATGATAGAGAGGGGATA
>DAOPZE010000048.1:5817-17227 GCA_035353255.1 Candidatus Cloacimonadota bacterium | reverse complement strand
ACGAAACATTGCGCATTGCCCCCTATTTGATAGAGGGAAAGTTGGATTTGCATAGAATGATCGCAGACCAACAGACGTTTACTACAACTTACTCTTCAAGCTCCGATAAGCGCTGATACCACTCTCAAACCACTCTGATAACCAGTCACCTCTCAAACTCTCCTTAAACAGCACTCTTGCCATACTTAAAGGTATGTCAGATGATGATGCCACACTGACGCCACGACCACGCCGCGTTGTGGCGTCAGCGCGGCGTGGTCTCGGCATGGTTGCATCGCAAACCTTTAAGCTAGGAGAGAGCGAGAAAAGGTGATAAAAAGATGAGATCAGCAGGTCATCAACAGGTTCTTAGCAGGCTATCCGCAAGCTCGCAGAGTTGAACAGCAAGATATCAGCATCCTTGTTTCCTGTCGAAAAGTTTCTATTATCCGCCTAGCTCCAAATTGGACAGCGTCGGTCATCAGGTTCATAAGATGCTTACACTCAAGGATCATGTCCAAAACTTAAGAAGGGGGCTAAATAAGATTCATAGGAACCCAAACGTATCACTTCTGTATCATCCTTAAAAATCAAGCATATATAAGCCTATATGAAACAACATTAAAATACTTCTTGACAGGAATCACTCTGTATCACAAAGTGCTTTGTGTGATCGAAAGGTCACCTGCCACGGCAGAATAAACCAAATACTGTGAAAGGCAAAACGAGGTGATAACATGAGCCTGATCCCCAATACCCGGCTGACACAGATCAGCAAACTCGACCCGGTGGTGCATGTCCCGGCGCGCCTGATGATCATCAAAGCGCTGAGTGACGGCTCCGGCATGGATTGCGTGTCTCTTTCCCGGCTGACTTCGCTCAGTTGGGGAAATCTTTCTTCGCATCTTAGCAAGCTGGAGGAGAGCGGCTACATCCGGCTCACTAAATCCTGGATCGGCAAAAAGACCAATACTCGGGTCGAGCTTACCACATCAGGTTCGCAGGCCTTTGAGGAATGGGCGAAGACGATCCTGCTCGCCTTGCCGGCGCAGCTCAATCCCGAATTGCTCTATCACCGGATAAGCTCAGAAGAGCTTGCCTGGGAGCAATCACAACTACAGACCGGATCGCAGGTTGAGCCCTTGCCCGGAGTTCCCGAGCCTCGCACGGCTGTGACCGGTTCAACGTCGCATATTCTCTGGTTTTTACCCAGTGATCATAGGTGGGAGCGGGTTTTACCGCCCCTGGAACACATCAACCAAGTAGAGTAAGACAAGGAGGAATATCATGTCTTTCCCTAATACGCATATAATCTCGATCTGGATGCAGACACGTTCAGGTCTGGTGATCGGCAAGACCGGTTCCAGCAACGCAATCCAGGCATACGTCGACCACAAATAAATCTTCACGGGAGGTTTTAGTGAAGTATCTCGATATCGCGATGAATACGGCAAACGCGCTGGGCGCGGACTATGCCGATATTCGCATCCAAAAGACCGAGACGCAGACGATCTATCTGCAGAATCTCAGTCTGAAGAACACGTCGAACAACGTCTTGCACGGATATGGCATCCGTGTTTTCAAGAACGGAGTCTGGGGTTTTGCCCACTCCAACGAATTCACGGAAAAGAGTGTTATTGCCACCGTCAAGC
Source organism: Candidatus Cloacimonadota bacterium (assembly GCA_035353255.1). GTDB lineage: Bacteria > Cloacimonadota > Cloacimonadia > Cloacimonadales > Cloacimonadaceae > PHBP01. The sequence continues at coordinate 15,596 of DAOPZE010000048.1, read as the reverse complement.
GCGCCTACGAGATCGCTTTGCTCTCCTCCCGCGCCAAGAAGGGCGATGGACTCTCTCTCGCTCCGGAACGTAGCTACATCGCCACCTATCGCACCCCGGTGAAGATCGATCCCTTTGATATCCCGATCCGGGAAAAGGTCGATCTGATGATGGAAGTGAACCGCATGATGAAGGCTTATGACGGGATCAGGCAAGCGGCATTCTATCTGCTGATGAACAAGGATGAGAAACTCTTCGCTTCTACTCTGGGAACAAGGCTGGATCTCACTACCCAGTTCATCAACCCGATGATCACCGCCACCGCCGTCAATGACACGGACAGCCAAAGCCGTACCTTCGATGAAGGTGGACGGGCAGTCGGCTGGGAATGGATCGAAGAGCTGGATCTGCTCGGCAAGTCCAAACAGATCGCTGAGGAAGCCTTGATGAAGGTCAATGCCGGAGCTCTCGGCGCTGAACAGCGTCGAACCCTCATCCTGGATCCCAATCATCTGGGGCTGACCATGCACGAGAGCGTCGGTCATCCGACAGAGCTTGACCGGGTTCTGGGCTGGGAAGCCGACTATGCCGGCATTTCCTTCGCCACACCGGAAAAGCTGAAGAACTACCGTTATGGCTCAGAGATCGTGAACTTCATGGGTGATAATACTCTGCCGCAAGGGCTTGCCACTGCGGGATTCGACGATGACGGCGTGCCCGGACAGAAATGGCACATCGTCAAAGACGGCATCCTCAATGAATATGGCAGCACCAGAGATACCGCGATGGAGATCGGCCTGAATTACAGCCGTGGTTGCAACCGCGCGACCTATTACTATGATCAGCCGATCAACCGCATCCCCAATCTCTATCTCATGCCCGGCAAGGAAGAGCTAACTCCCGCCCAGTTGATCGCAGACACGGAAGATGGTGTTTACATTCAGGGCAGAGGCAGCTTCTCGATCGACCAGCACCGTGTGAACTTCCAGTTCGGCGGAGACTTCTTCTGGGAGATCAAGAAAGGCAAGCTGACCCGTCCCCTGAAGAAAGTTCTCTACAAATCCAACAATCCGGAGTTCTGGAATTCCTGCGACGCGATCTGCGACAAACGGTTCTGGCAACCCTTCGGTGTCGTGAATTGCGGCAAGGGACAGCCTCCTCAAACAGCCCGCATGACACATGGAGCGTCGCCTGCAAGATTCAGAAACATCCGCGTGGGAGGTTCACAATGAACATGAACATCGAAAAAGCCATCAAATACATCCAGAAGAACTGCAAAGCGGATGATTATTTCATCTACATCTGGGTCAAGGACAGCCATGAGACACGCTTCGCCCAAAACACGATCACTCAGCATATTGCCGGCTCCAATATCCAGTTCGGACTGGAAGTCGCCTATGAGAACAAGACGGGCAAAGCCAGAACCAATCAGCTGGATGAGGAATCACTCAAGCGCCTGATCAATACCGCTCAGGACATGGCAAGATCAAACCAGCCTGATCCGGAATTCATGCCTTCGATCGGCGAGCAGAAGCTTCCCAAGGTCATAAACCTGCACAAAGCCACGACGGAGCTTGCTCCCGAGGAAATGGTCGAGATCGTTCGCAAGTCCATCGCCAATGCCGTGAAACGTGATTCCATGGTTTCCGGCATGACCGAAAAGCACTTCCAGAAGAGCATGATCATCACCAAGAACGGCTTTTACGGTGAAGCTGATTTCTCCGATTTCGGACACAGCATGACCATGAAGCATGGCGAAGCTGAGACCAAGGTCTCCTTCTCGGACAAGAACTTCGCCAATTTCAAGCTAAAACATGAGCTGGACAGACTCAATGCTCAGATGGACAGCCTCAGCGCGCCCAAAGTCTTCGAAGCGCAGCAGATCCCGGTGATCATCCGTCCCGCGGCGCTGGCAGAACTCTTTGGCTATCTGGGCTGGACTCTGAACCGCAGACAGGCGGATGAGGGCTTCACTCCCTTCACCGGACAGCTGGGTAAGAACTTCTTCGGCAAGAACTTCTCGCTCTATTCAACCGTCAAGGACAAGGACATTATCACCCCTCCTTTCGGTAACGAAGGACTGGCCGCGGAGGAAAGCTGCTGGATCAAGAACGGCAAGCTGCTGACCATGCCTACCTCCCGCTATTGGGCTAAGGAAACCGGCTCACAACCGAGCCAGATGTTCAATTACTATATCCCCGGAAGCGATGCCACCGAGGCGGAAATGATGAAGATGGTTCCTCGCGGACTGATCATCAACCGTTTCTGGTACATCCGCTTCGTCGATATGAAACGTGGCGAACTCACCGGAATGACCCGCGACGGAGTTCTCTATTTCGAGAAAGGCAAGATCAAACACGCCGTGAACAACCTCCGTTGGAACGAGATCCCTCACGAAGTGACCCGCCGCATTCTGGCAATGGGGAAGAGCGAACTCGTCGAAGCCTACGCCAAGATCCCAACCATGCTGATAGATAACTTCAACTTCGTAGATAAAACATCATTCTAACAGCGAACGTCTCCTGAAACCTAAGAACCACCGCTTTACCGGCGGTGGTTCTTTTTGATTAGCAGATTAACAGATTAGTAGGGGTCGGTTCGGGATTTCGCCGGTCTATTGTAGAGGTTAATAGGTTAATGGTTAGTGAGTTAATGGATGACGTTTGTAGGGGCGGTCGCCTGAACCGTCCCAAAATGGATAACTGATATTTGTTTCAGCTACTTGGTAAACGATTCTTTTTTTAAGTCCCGGAGGGACGATACTTCATAGCCTGGGGTGGAGCGACCGGAGGGGGCGGAACCCCAGGAACTGAATCCGTATAATTCCCCAGCCCCGGAGGGGCGACACAACTCACAGTTCGGGTTCAAACCCTCACAACGTCTACAAACCCGTTCAAACGGGTTACGATATGTTCGTGTGGCTTTGGATACGGTGGTTGAAACCACCGCCTTTATTCCCAAAACCCGTTGAAATGGGTTAATACTTGATTTGGATGCTCGGTATGCTCTTGTAATGACGGCGGTACGGCGACCGCCGATACACTCAAAGGTCTGCTCTTCACCCTAAATGAATCTTCGGCTTTTCGCCGATACAATGGTGATCTATTTGGCTCTTTATCTCTTTATTCGCCCCCTTCCTCTGTTTCTCTGTGCCTCTGTGTTTTATCTTTAAATTGGACAATATCATACAAATATCATCCCGGTATCATTTCCTGTCGTGACAGGATATGATACCGGGATGATACCGGAATGATGCCGCTAAGACCAAAGAGGAGAGAGGGCTATGGAAATTGCGTCATAGGGGTGCTAGATCAAAGCCACTGCTGACTCAGGATAGACAAAAGTCAGAACCAGCGCTATTTGACGTTGAAGCTCATTTCTCCGATGCAGGTGTCTTTCCACTTGGTTCCGGGGAAGACCTCACTGATGGTCAGGCGTACAGAGGAGGTTTGCTTGAAGACCGGGAGGACGCAACGGCGTTCGTCGCCGGTGAATTCCACGGTCTGCGTCGAACCATCCGCGAAGGTCAGCACCGCGCGTTTGAGGCTGTTATTGGCGGTAAAGAGATCCGCGCCTTTCTGAACCATATCGAAGCCGGGGGTGATGACCAGATCCTGAATATCCTTGGTGCCGTTGAAGGTGAACTCAACCCAGTCACCGATCCCGCTGGGTTTACCTGATGCGACCCAGACTGTGGTCTGACGTCCGTCGTTGATATTGGCGAGCGGATATTCCTGAGTATCGACCGAGGCGGTGACGGAAGCGATATCCTGCGGCAAGAGCAGGTGTTTTTCGTTGTTTGATTGTGCCGTAGGTGCGGCTTGAGCCGCATTCGGGCTTTCAGCCTTGGCTTTTTGCTTACAGGCAGGCATGACCGCCAGGATCACCAGCAGGATCAAGCCCAAGAACGTAAGTTGTTTCATAGATATCTCCTTATGTGGTTTGTAAATTAGTCTCTGAGTAGCAGCGCTTTTGCCGCGCCGAAACCTTCTCCTGTGATAATATAGATCCCTGTGGGACAGACGCGTCCTGTGTCGTCCTTGCCGTCCCACTCGCTGGTGGAAGATGATCCTCGCGGTAGGAGGCGAACAGCCTGTCCCCGTTCGTTATATATTCTCAGAAGCGGAGGAAGCTTGTCTTCCGAGCTGATCCTAAGCGTGGATGAAAAAGGATTGGGAAAGGCGTTCAGGAGACTCACCGGAGAAACGACAGGATCATTAATAAAGGAGCCGGAAGGGTTGTAAACCGCGACAAAGGCATTCTGATCCGAATCCGAGCCACTGTCGATAACGACATTCCCAAAGTCGGTGACGCCCAGATGCCAGCCACAGATCGCCAGACGTCCGTCAGAAAGGATCCTGATGCCCATCGGGGTCTCGTTGTTGATCCCTCCGTCTGCCGCAAAACTGAGTCCGTTCAGGGGACCATAGCCCACGACGGCATCACCCAGACCGTTGCTGATAAAGCTCTGAGAACCAAAGCTGACCTGCCCTTCATAACTCCCCACAAACGCGGGATAGCTCTCATAATCGCAATCCCTGCCCTTGTCCGTGCCGGTGCCGCCAAAAGTCTGAAAAGCCGTCCAGGCGCCAGTTTGGGTATCAAACTCCACCCAATAGATATCATCCGTTTCCTCGACACTGCTGAAGGGAAAGCTGCCGATCGAGCCGGAACCTACGATACGTCCGCACACAATGCCTTTCCGTCCTGCTCCGGCAATTGGATCCACGCAGATGCTGAAGACTAAGGCGCCCTGGCTGGAAGCGAGCCAGGAGATCTGTCCCTGAGGATCGTACTTCGCCGCGTACATCCCGTTGCCGTCCAGAACTTCCGTGTCAAAGACCGTTCCAGCGGCGGCTGAACCGGTCAGATAGGCGTTGCCGCTGTCATCGCAGGCGACTTTGTAAGCATAGTCCACGCCTGCTGAAGCTCCAGAATGCGCCCAAAGTACGTCTCCGGCGCTGTTCAACGCCAGGATCAGGGCATCGCTGCCCCCTGCCGCGGTCAGACTGTGCTCAGCGCTGAATTTGACCGTTCCGGCGAACCAGCCGGCGACATAGATCCTGCCTTCGGGGCTGACGGCGATGCCTTGTCCGATCTCGCTCAAAACGCCTCCAAAGGTGCGCAACCAGACGAGATTGCCGGATGGATCGAGTTTGGCGACGTAGATATCCCAGACACCGGCAGACACGGCGGTCTGACCCAGGAAATTCAGAGTTCCCACGAAATAGCCGGTCACATAGGCATTCCCCGCGGCGTCCGTATCGACACCCAGAGCAGCGTCTTCCGCTTCCGCACCCCAGGCTCTTGCCCAGAGCAGATCGCCGGAGGAGCTGTATTTCAGGAGAAAACTGTCGGACAGACCGTATCCGGGGAAGGTCTGACCCTGGACGTTCAGGCTGTCAGCATATTCGCCTGCGACGAAAACATTATCGGAATTGTCTCTGGCGACGTCCCAGGAACGTTCCATCGAGCCCGCGCCGATGCTGTGAGCCCAGTCCCAGTCAGCCCAAAGGGCGTTCAGACTCAGGATCGCGATGAATAAACCAAAAAAGCGTTTCAAGCTGGTCTCCTTGCTGTGATCATGAATGAGTGGCATTCATACCGGGCAGACCAAGTCTGTCAACAAGAATCACGGTTCAGAGTGCTGATATTTCAGCTTTGATCACCTGGGAAAGCGAAAATCCTTGACCGTAAAGCGATTTTAACAAAGTGTCGCAGTAATGCGTTTTAAGAGGTGAAACCATGCGTAAGATAATCATTGCAGGCAATTGGAAGATGAACAAAAACCTGGGCGAGACCGAAGATTTTACCCGGGGTTTGGCGGAATTCGCTTCCCGGCACAACGTTCCGGAAGTGAAGATGGTCATAGCGCCTGCCTATCCCTTTATCCGCACAGCTCTTACCATTCTGGAAGGACAGCCTGTCGGGCTCAGTGCTCAGGATGTCAGCCTGCATCAGGATGGCGCTTATACAGGAGAAGTTTCCGGTACGATGCTCAGTTCGCTGGGCTGCCAGTACTGCATCATCGGACACTCTGAGAGGCGGCAGTATCACGCTGAGACCGACCTGCAAGTGCGGGATAAACAGATACTTCTGCGCGGGCTGGGGATCACTCCGATCCTCTGCATCGGTGAGACCCTCGAGCAACGTGATGCCGGGATAACCGCTGAAGTTCTTGTCACCCAGCTTACCGGTTGTTTTACGGATGTGGACCTCGAAACAGGTGAAGAACTGATCCTGGCCTATGAACCGGTCTGGGCGATCGGCACGGGCAGGACAGCCACGCCGGAGCAGGCAGAAGAAGCTCATGCTCTTATCCGTGACTGGTTGCAGTCTGAATATGGTTCACAGATCGCGCGGCGGATGCATATCCTCTATGGCGGCAGCGTCAAGCCGGACAACATCGCGGAACTCCTTCAGCAGCCCGATATCGATGGCGGTTTGATCGGCGGTGCCGCGCTCAAACTCGAGAGCTTTACGGATATGACTCAAACAGCAGTTAAGATAATGAAAACAAGGATCTGAACATGATAGACATCAAGACTATACGCTCCAATCCGGAGATCGTCCGCGCGGCGATCCTGAACAAGAACGAGAAGGCTGATCTGGACGCCCTCCTCGCTCTGGACGATAAACGCAAGAAACTCCAGTTTGAATTTGATACTCTCAAAGCCCGGCAGAACTCTGTTTCCCAGGAGATCGCCCTGAAGAAGCGCAACAAAGAAGACGCCTCTGAGCTGATCGAGAGGATGAGCGGAGTCGCGGAAGAGATCAAGAACATCTCTGCGGATCTCAGCGTCGTCAATAACGACTTTGACAGGATGATGCTGACTATCCCCAATACTCCCTACGAAAGCGTCCCGATCGGGCACGATGAAGCCTCGAACCGGGTGGTCAGGGAATGGGGAAGCAAGCAGCAGTTTGACTTTCAGCCTCTGGATCACCTCAGCGTCGCGGAAAAGAACGGCTTGCTGGATCTTCCCCGCGGAGCCAAGATCAGCGGCAGCGGGTTCCCTATCTACACCGGTAAAGGTGCGAAACTGGAACGTGCTTTGATCAGCTTTATGCTGGAATATCACCTGCAGAAACATGGCTATACGGAGCTCATGGTACCGCTGATGGTCACGCGGAAGACCATGACGGGCACGGGGCAACTGCCTAAACTCGAAGAAGATATGTATCACGTCAATGAGGACGACCTGTTCCTCATCCCGACTGCAGAAGTGCCCGTCACGAACTTTCACTGCGACGAGGTTATTCCCTTAAGCAATCTCCCGATCAAGTATGTGGCATATACGCCGTGTTTCAGACGGGAAGCGGGTTCTTATGGCAAAGATACCAAAGGACTGCAGCGTCTTCATCAATTCAATAAAGTCGAGATGGTGCGTTTCACCGAGCCTGAAAAGTCCTATGACGCACTGGAAGAGATGCTTACTGACGCGGAACACATCCTGCAGGCTTTCGGGCTGCACTATCGGGTGTTAGAACTCTGCACCGGAGACCTCTCCTTTGCTTCAGCCAAGACCTATGATCTGGAAGTCTGGGCGCCGGGAGTGGGTAGGTATCTGGAAGTTTCCTCCGTGAGTAATTTTGAGCAGTTCCAGGCACGACGCGCGGGGATCCGCTTCAAGGACGCCGAGGGGAAGATGCAGTTCGTGCATACCCTGAATGGCTCAGGACTCGCCACTCCCAGGCTGATGATCGCCCTCCTGGAGACTTATCAGCAGGCGGACGGTAGCGTCAGGCTTCCGGGGAACCTCGATCCCTGGCTGAATATCAAGATCTGATCATTTACCGGAATTAATAAGGGGCGGTTTTCAGACCGCCCCTATCTTTAGATCGTACACGTTTTGTGTACCCGTGAATATCCCTTATCCTACAGATCACCCGGATAGTTGATATTGCGCAAGATCCCCGGGTCTTCGACAGGCACTTCCAGCACCGTCAGTCCCTGCCTGCGGATCAGTTCCGCAAGTCCTCCCGTCTCATCCTCAGCGGACAGATCAATATTCCCCGGGATGATGATGGGGTGCCCTTTTGTTCCCCGAAAGCTTGGTTTGATCACGATTCCCGGATACTCAGCGCAAGCCTCTTTAAGGATCTGAAGCGTCTCCTGACTTACCAAAGGGAAATCGACCGGGAAGACGAGATAGGCATCGACCCCGGGGCATTCCGAGATGCCCTGACGCAGGCTGGAGAGCATATCAGGAGTATCGCAGCCCACCACGGATCTGATCCCATCAAATCCGGCATCACGAACCAGAGACTGTACCCGCTGCAGAAATGTTTCCCCCGTTTCCAGAAGGGCTTCCGCTTTGGGCATGCCAAAACGGGAACCCTTACCGGAGGCGAGGATGATCGCGCAGATCTTAGGACATGGCATTGAAGGCGGTTATGGCTGCGTCGATCTCAGCGACGTTGTCCTCAAAGGTCTCACGCCAGTATTCAGGATCCCACTGCTGCAGGATCTCTTCATAGGTCTTGCCTTGCTGCTCCACCCAGGTGTAATACTTGAGGTTGTGCACCCGCTTGCGGTCACGGTAATTCAGCTCCTGGAAGTTGTCGTAGCTCTGAGCCAGAACGCAGCCTTCATAATCCCTGATCGCCTGTTCGATGCTATATTTACCCAGTTCTGCTTCGAGCTCTTCGAGGCGGGAGAGATACATTTCAGCGGAGTCCGTAAAGACCGTGAAGATCACATCGTTTTCGTCCATCTCAAAGTACTTGGCGAGCTTGATCGAGGAGAGCAGATTCCCGATCGAGGAGATGCCCAGAAGCGCTAAGTTCCCGATCAGAGCCGGTGCTATGCCCGTTTTGGCGAGATGATCCAGCCCGGCGGGGTCGTTGAACAGCCTCAGGGTCCTCATGCAGTCCTCGTCACGTATGGCAGCCACGCAATCGGTGTTGCGGACATTATGCACCCAGGGGATATGCTTATCGCCGATGCCTTCGATGCGATGTCCGCCAAAGCCGTTCATGAGGATGGTCGGACATTCATAAGCTTCGCTGGCAGTGACCTTTATCTGAGGAAATTGGGTTCTGAGAAAGTCTCCCGCGGCAATGGTTCCGGCGCTGCCTGTGGCTGAGACGTAGCCGCTCAGACGGGTTTTATCATTTTTGATCTCGTGATAGGCTTCGAGGATGGCGCTTCCCGTGATATGATAATGCCAGAGGGGATTGCCAAACTCAGCAAACTGGTTCAGGATCAGATATTGAGGATCATGGCTCAGTTCATTACACTTGTCGTAGATCTCTTTCACGTTGGATTCACAGCCGGGTGTGGCGATGACTTCTGCGCCGATGCTCTTGAGCCAGCTGAAACGCTCCGCGCTCATCTCCTCAGGAAGGATGGCGACCGAGGGACAATCCAATAGAGCGCAGTCGAAGGCTCCGCCACGGCAATAGTTGCCCGTGGAGGGCCAGACAGCCTTATGATGATCAGGATCGAATTCACCTGAGACCAGGCGTGGCGCAAGGCAACCATAGGCAGCACCGACCTTGTGCGCGCCTGTGGGGAAGTACTTTCCCACCAGACCGATTATCCGGGCTTTGACCCCGGTCAGCTCTGTTGGTATCTCGAGGTAGTTCACACCACCGAAGAGACCTGTCTTGACGTCATTCTTCCAGGTTATACGGAAAAGGTTCAAAGGGTTGATATCCCAGAGACCGATACCTTTGAGTTTATCTTTGATCTCCTGAGGGATGAGAGTGGGATCCTTCATCTGGGCAAAGGTTGGCAGAGTGATCCCTTCAGCTTTGCAGCGCCTGGCATTCTTTGCCGCCACTGCCGGATTTGA
>DAOPZE010000048.1:0-5717 GCA_035353255.1 Candidatus Cloacimonadota bacterium | reverse complement strand
ACCTTACTATTAAAGATCATAGACGCAATGACGAAGGGTTTGTAACCCGCTTCCTGATAGGTGTGCAGGCGATAGCGTTCGAAGACGCTTTTAGCTACCTCTCCCTGTTTGCAGGAGACTCCGGAGATATCCGCGGGCAGGCAGTGTTCATAAAGTGCGCTCCCACCCCTGGTGAGAGTCATCATCTCTTCCGTGCATTCCCAGTCGGTATGTCTGGCATTCTCGGCAAGGCAGTGCTGTTCGAGGTCCTTGAGCCCTTGCTTGTCTCCTTCTTTGAGGAGAGTGGTGCGCTGCTGCATCACTGCCATGGGCGCCCAGCTCTTGGGATAGACGATGTCCGCATCCTTGAAGGCATCCTTCATATCATGCGTGAGCCGGAATGAACCGCCGCTCTCTTTGGCAAAGGCAGCCGCGCTATCCATGGTCTCGGGCAGGAGGTCGTAGCCTTCGGGATGCGCGAGGACGACTTCCATCCCAAAGCGTGTCATAAGATTGATTATCCCCTGCGGAACGGAAAGGGGTTTGCCGTATGATGGCGAATATGCCCAGCTCATGGCGATCTTCTTGCCCCGTAGCTGATCAAGACCACCGAAATAGTCCTTCAGCTTACAAAGATCGGCAAGACTCTGGGTGGGATGGTCGAGGTCGCACTGCAGATTAACCAGCGTGGGTCTCTGCGCCAGGACTCCTTCATGATAGCCTTCCGTGACGGCGTCGGCAACTTCCTGCATGTAGGTGTGCCCCTCTCCGGGATACATATCGTCACGGATGCCGATCACTTCCGTGAGAAAAGAGATCATCGCGGCAGTTTCACGCACAGTCTCGCCGTGAGCAACCTGACTCTTGACCTCGTCCAGTTCAGAGAGGCCCAGCCCCAGAGCATTGACTGCTGAGGCAAAGCTGAAGCGTGTGCGGGTGCTGTTATCCCTGAATATGGAGATCGCCAGGCCGCTATCGAAGATCTTAAAAGGTTTCTTGTCCTTGTGCAGAAGCTGCAGGATCTCCGCGACGAGCATGACCGCCTTGAGGTTATCCGCGCAATTCTCCCAGGTCAGGAGAAAGTCCTTACCATACAAGTCCGTTTTTAGCTGAGCCAGTTCCGTTAGTTTGGCTCTGATCAATTCTGAGTTATTCATATTTGTACCTCTTGGTCTTATTCTAATGTTTTGTGGTGCATTTGTTTCGAAGCCTTGACGACGGCATCCACGATCTGCTGATAACCGGTGCAACGGCAGAGATTTGCCTGAAGAGCCTTGCGGATCTCCTCCCGGCTGGGCTGCGGGTTCTTGTAGAGCAGAGCGTAGGTGGAAAGGACCATTCCCGGAGTGCAAAAGCCGCACTGGATCGCGCCGCAATCGACGAAAGCCTGCTGGATCGGGTGCAGCGTCCCGTCAGGAGCAGCCATGCCCTCGATCGTGATCACCTGTTTGTCGATGATATCTTTCACTTTGAGTTTACAGCTCCGCTGGGGAAGCATGTCGATCAGCACTGTGCACGTACCGCAGACTCCGATGTCGCAGCCGATCTTGGTGCCGGTCAATCCCAGATCTTCGCGCAGATACTGTACCAGGTTCTTATCCAGAAGCTCCTCTTGAAGCGTGACGAGTTTACCGTTTATCGTCGTTTTCATCATTTGATCCTCAATGGCTGGTCTTTGTAGCGGATTCCTGTGGCACGGTAGATGGCATTGGCGATCGCCGGCGCCATGATCTCGTTGGTCGGTTCGCCGATTCCCTTGGCGCCGGAAGGTGTCAAAGGATCGGGGTGCTCGATGAAGATCGCCTTCATTTCCGGTAGGTCTGTGGCGCGCGCAATACGGTAAGTGTGCAGATTAGTGGGCTTGACCATCCCTTTCTCGACCGGGAGATCTTCCAGCAGTGCGTATCCGGTGCCCATCGCCATGCCTCCGTAGAACTGCCCTTTGAGCATTTCCGGATTGATGGCTTTGCCCACATCGTGAGCGGCGACCATATTGAGCAGAGTCACTTTCTTCGTCTTGGGATTCACGCTCAGTTCCACCGCCTGACAGGCATAGACCCAGGTAAAATAGGCATTGCCCTGTCCGGTTTCCTCGTCCCAGCTCACTTTAGGTGCCTGAAACACTCCGAAGGCATAAGGATAGATCTGCTTCGCATAGCAGAGCTTGATCGCCTCGAACCAGCTCATCAGCTTCTTGCCTTCGGAATTGTAGATACTATTATCTTTGAGGCTGATCTCCGTCTCGCCCAGGGCTTCACATAGGCGTTCCCTGAGGATCTCTGCGGCTTTAACGATCGCTCCACCACCCAGGATTGTTCCCCGGGAAGCGACAGTCGTGCCTCCATCCGGGATATTCGAGGTCGACGCCATACGATAGCGGATCAGGCTCTTGTCGATACCCAGATGCTCCGCCGCGATGAGGATCATGGCTGATTCTGAGCCTTGCCCGTTCTCATGCACACCCGTCTCGATCAGCACCGAGCCATCCGGCTGAACGTTGATGATGGCGCTGTTAAAATCCACACCTTCCGCTCCCAGACTCATGCCCCGGTAGCTGATGGCGAAGCCGATCCCGTACCATTCTTCCGCAAGCGGATTGCCAAAGCTGCAGCGTGGCCGTTTCTTGTCATAGTCTATCTCTTTCAGGACCGTATCCATCGCCTGGGAGAGGGAGACCACATGAGTATCCAAAACTTGTCCCGTGATGGTCGTGCTGCCTTGTTTGACCATGTTTATCCGGCGGATCTCCTGCTCGGAAAGTCCCAGCTTTTCTCCAGCCATCTCGATAAGCTGCTCGATGGCAAAATTCACCTGAGGCGAGCCGAATCCCCGCATCGCCCCACTGAAAGGATTATTCGTGTAGACTCCATAGACGTCACAATGCACGTTGGGAACTTCATAGGCTCCGCAGCATTGCACCGTCGAACGCCAGGTCACCCAGGGAGTGACTGAGCAGTACGCTCCGCCATCGGCGACCATGCGCACTTTGACAAACTGTATCTTTCCGTCCTTCTTTAAGCCCATGCGATACTGCAGCTTGTAAGGATGCCGTTTATAGCTTTCCCGCATCGACCACTCACGCGTATAGGTCAGCTTGACCGGGCGTTTCAGCAACCAGGCGCAGAGCGCGGCGCGCGCGCAAACCAATGCCGCCGTGTCATCTTTCCCACCGAATCCCCCGCCCATGGGAACGGTTTTGACCTCTACTTCGGAGAGCTTCACGCCCAGGGTCGAGGCGACGAAGCGTCTGGTGGAAAAGGGATGCTGCATCGAACCGATGACTTCCATGACCCCGTCGGGACGGAGGTGGCAGAGCGAAGATTCCGGTTCCAGATAGGCATGCTCGATCCTCGAGGTCGTAAAAGTCTCTTCCAGGATCAGGTCTGATTCCTTCTCGCCGGCGGCAATATCGCCTCTGCGAACCTGATGCTTGTTGCAGACATTCGAGCCATGCTCCGGATTGATGAGCTTCGCGCCGGGAAGCAGCGCTTCTTCCGGATCGAGCAAAGCGCTGTGCATCTCAAGTTCGACGTTCACCAGTCCCGCTCCACGGATGGCAGTTTCCCGAGTCTCAGCCACGACCAGAGCCAGAACGTCCCCCGTCGTATTGACGATACCGTCCGCCAGAGTCGGATAGTCACGAATGATCTGACCGAATTTCACCGAACCAGGGATGTCTTTGGCGGTGAAGACCGCCACCACACCGGGCAGCGCCAGCGCTGCAGAGGAGTTGATCTTCAATATTCTGGCAGAGGCACAGTTGGGATAGACAGGCGCGGCATGGAGCATTCCCGGCATCGTGTAGTCGTCCGTGTATTTGGCTATGCCGGTCACTTTGGCATATGCGTCATTTCTAAAAGCTGTTGTATTCTTCATAAATTTTCTCTTATCCTCTATTCTCCCATGTCAAAACCCAGCCCGAGATTTAGCACCGGAACCAGGCTAAACTTCCCCTGATGCACCTGCACCGCATAGACTCCACCCTCGGGGATGATCGCGATCTTCCAGAATTTTATCTTGGCATTGGCAAGCAGCCCGCCATAAAAGCTGTTATAGTCGCCTGAATCGGCGAGCTGATTCGCCAGATCCCGCCGTTCGTAGTGTAGCGAATTGTAGCCAAGCTTGGCGCAAAGGGTCACGTTGCTGTTCGCCGTGTTTCTGTGGGTCAGAAGAACTGGCAATTCACTCCCGTTTGAGCGGTACTTGCCACGAAAATTTCTGTCATCTCCTCCGGGGTTAAAATGCTCCGGACCGGTTCCCCGATAGGAATATATTGCCGGTTGCAGAGAAATGGCGTTTGTCCCATTATCCAGGATATTGACCTTGAGCGCCAGCTTTCCCAGGGGAGAGGAGAACGCCAGAGCTGATGCATCCAGCTCCACATGATCCCCGACACCCACACCCAGTTTGATCCCGAGATCCATTTTTGATCCGGCGACCCGGTCATTATCATCGTCCTCAGGCAGCCCGGGACTGAATATCAGTGAATTTTGCTCGACCCCGGAGACAGCGTAGGTCATGACCTTGATCTTTCCCGGTTTGAGCGGAATAGCCGTGTCTAAAGTAGATGTGTCGATCACGGCGCAGCCTGAAAGATAGAGCAGCAAGCCAACGATCAGGGGCAGAAAGAAAGTCTTCATATTCGTCCTTAGTTTGATCCCATCAGTTGTACCGGTGTCGTCAGAGACATTCTGGTCAGCTGTTCCTGGGATATCTTGCCGGTCTTGACGAAGTGTTCAAACATCGATCCATAGAGTGTTCCCACTCCGGGTATCCCGCAGGGAACCTTTTCAGGGGTGTCCTTGTATCTATCCTTATCATCATTACTGAAGGGACAGTGGTCGCTGGCAATGAGGTCAAAAACTCCGTCCTGCATCAGCTCCACCAGTTCCCCGCGTGATTTATCACTACGAAAGGGCGGCGAACATATCCAGCGATGGGCGTTCTCACCGGTCAAGCGGCTCTCATTGTAGAGCAGATAATGCGGCGCCGTCTCGCAGGTCACCAGTGGATTGGTCTGCTTTGCCTCCCGGATCAGCAGTGCGCTTTGGGGCGATGAGACGTGGACGATGTGCACAGGATAGGCATGCTTGACGGCGAGATCCAGGATGCGTTCCACGGCAATGTTCTCAGCCAGTTCAGGACGGCGCAGAGAGTGATCATGCGGATGCCTGAAGGGATGCTTTTCGGCGTATTCAGCGATGATCCCGTCATCTTCGCAATGCACGAGCATCCTGACCTTTCGGTCTTTCAGGAAGGTCATCCAGCGCTCTATCTCTTCGTAAGAGCGGTACAATCCCACATTCTTGTAAGTGGTATAAAACTTCAGATCGATGTCTTGGGAAAGTAAAGGTAAAACCTCTTCGAAACCAGTTTGTACCGGAGTCAGATGCCAGAAAATCTGTAGAGCAGAGGCTTCTCTTTGGATCAAGGCGATGGAATCCTGACGCATCCGTTGCAATTTGGTTCCCAGCGGATCGCCGGATTCTTCCGTGACGAAAGCGCCAATTGCCATTAAGCCCGGTACTTTCGCCAGTTCAGCGAAGCCATCCCGAAGTTGATAGCCGCCGATACGCTCCCCCACATGCACGTGGAAATCGGCAAAACTATATGGCGCAGCACTTTGTTCCATGGCTCTAGCTTGCACTTAGGCTTACCTCTTGCAACTCAGTATCTTCCAGGTATCCTCTCTCTATCATCTTACGTGATGACGTAAGATGATAGAGAGAGGATAGAGA
>DAOPZE010000047.1:0-17256 GCA_035353255.1 Candidatus Cloacimonadota bacterium | reverse complement strand
ATGACTTCCAGATCAATAGTGTCGATACGAGGCGTTGACCCGCGGCTGAGCCCCTTCCTGAAACGGCTTGTAAAAAACCTGTTGACACGAGAGCGGATATCCGATAGTTGGTCACTCCAAAGAGGATATAAGAAGATTATGTGTAACCGATTAACAGAGATAAGTAAGAGCCAGACGATAGATTTGCTGAAAAAGAGCATTTGCGGCGCGCAGATGCTCTTTTTTATTTGGAGGAAAATATGAGTATTGACAAGCTTATCTCCAAAGCACTTGCCGAAGACATTGGCACCGGAGACATCACTACTGACTATCTCGATCTGGAAGCTACACATAGCGTTGCTTACATGATCGCCAAAGCTGACGGGGTCATCGCCGGAGTGGAGATCTCACGCAAGGTCTTCAAGACCGTCGATCCCGAACTGAAGATCACCATCTACCGCAAGGACGGCGACCGCGTCGTCCCCAAGGACGAGATCATGCGCATCGAAGGCAGAGCCTCTTCCATCCTCAAGGGAGAACGCACAGCCCTGAACTTTATCCAGCGTCTCAGCGGGATCGCCACCAAGACCAGAACCCTGGTCGATCTCACTGCCGGAACGCCTGCGCGCATCCTGGATACCCGCAAGACGACGCCCGGTCTGCGTGCCCTGGAAAAGTACGCCGTCAAGGTCGGTGGCGGGTTCAATCACCGCTTCGGCTTGTATGACATGATCCTGCTCAAGGAGAATCATATCCGTGCCGCAGGCGGAATCACTGCCGCCGTGGAACGGGTCAAACTGCACAACACGTCCTACAAGATCGAGTGCGAAGTCACCAATGCCGAAGAGCTGGACGAAGCCGTCAAAGCCGGCGTAGACAGGATCATGCTCGACAATATGAAACTGCCCCAGATCAAAGCCGCTGTGCGCAAGTACGGCAAAAAGGTCGAATTGGAAGTATCCGGCGGAGTGGATGAGACAAGCGTCAAAGCCATCGCTCAGACGGGTGTGCATTTCATCTCTTCCGGAGCCTTGACCCATTCGTATAAGTCTCTGGACATCAGTTTGTTATTTTAAGGAGTATATATTATGGAAGAACAATTGAGAACTCTCGCCCGGATGCAGCTTCTCGACGACAAGATCGGCCGCTACAAAGCTCTTCAGGATGAATTGCCCAAACAGCTCAATTCCATCCTCGAACAGGTGGAACAAGCCACGGCTAACCTCCTCGCGACCGAGACCGAAAGAGCTGAACTGGGTAAACGCCAGCGTCAGCTCGAGATGGACATCAAGTCTCATCAGGATCAGGTTCGCAAGTACTCGACCCAGCTTTCCGAGATCAAGACCAACAAGGAATACAAGGCGCTCAACAGCGAGATCGCCTACCTCAACAGCAAGATCTCCGATCTGGAATCCGGCGAACTCGAACTCATGGACGAAGACAACGCCTTCAAAGCCCGCATCGAAGAGGATAAGAAAGAGCTCGCCAAGGCGGAACAGCTCAAGCGTGAAAAAGAAGGCGACCTCAGAGCGCAGATCGGTGAACTGGAAACTCAGATCGAAAAGACCAAAGCCGCGCGCAACGAACTGGCAAGAACCCTGCCGCTCTCGCTGGTCAAACAATACGGCAACATGATCAAGAATAAAAGCAACAAGGCTGTTGCCTACGCCAAAGATGGCGCTTGCGGGGGTTGTGGCTTCGTGTTGCGTCCCCAGATCAGGATCGAGCTCCAGCTTCGCAAGAAACTTCTCACCTGCGAAAGTTGCGGCAGACTCCTCCTGGAGCAGTTCGAAGACCTCGAGATCCCGGTCGTGGAAGAATAGCTCGCAGCTTGTTTAACCGCGCGCGTCCGGTGCGCACCATACCTTAATAGTTTGCGCACATCTTGTGCGCGGATACGAGTATTTCGGATCATCGGTGTTCTATGTATTTGGTCAGGCAGTTCCGGGAGGATCTTGTTTTAACTCAAAAGTTTGGCTTTGCATAATGGCTGTGCTGAGCATAGATTGTCTATGCCAAACTTTTAAGTCAACACAGGGATAGGGTTTGCCCGTTTAGCGGGAAGACGAAGATGTCTGCCGTTCCCCACAAGGGAATGGAGGAAAGTCCGGACACCACAGGGCAGGATACTTCCTAACGGGAAGCTGCAGCGATGCAGAGCCAGCTCCACAGAAACAAACCGCCGGCGATTTAACCCGCCGGTAAGGGTGAAATGGCGGTGTAAGAGACCACCGGTGGTCGCGGTGACGCGATCAGCCAGGAAAGCCTTATCCGGTGCAATGCCAAATAGGAAAGCTTGTGTTGCCCGCACATTCAGCTTTCGGGTAGGCAGCTTGAACCCTCCCTCAGAAATGAGGGCTTAGCGTCGCGAGACAGGGTCCAGATGGATAGACATCAGCCTGCGCAAGCAGGTGAACAGAATCCGGCTTATCGATCCTCCCGCTAAACAGACAAACCCTATCCCTGTGTTGACTTATAAGTTTAGCGGTCTGGTTTTCATGGTTCAGGATCAGACTCGAATCCGCCAAACTTTTGAGTTAAAACAAGATTCCCGAACAAACCGTGCAAATTCCAATTCTGTTCTCAAATCCGATGAGGTGTGCAAAACACAATATTCATTGCTAAACTCAGACAAGATGTCTGCGATCTGATTCTTCAGCGACAAGATGTCGCTGCTACTGAATTTACTTTTTGCCGGAGACCATCATCCCCCTATCCTCTCTCTATCATCTTACGTCATGACGTAAGATGATAGAGAGAGGATAGGGGGATGATCGAAACGAGAGTAGTGGCGACATTCTGTCGCCGGTAAGCCTGGAGTCCAGTATTTCCGGGGCGGCAAAAACCGTTTGACGACATGAGTGTAGCGCCCGATCGGAACTGATCTCAATTCCTGACTCGCTAAAGCCTCGTGTACTTTATACCTTATCGTCGTAAAGCTATAACTTGTATAGTTTTTTCAGTAATGCCCAGTTTAAGTGACGGTGCCGCAGTGCCCGGGCTGGGCAGTTCCACCAGCAGCGCAGACAGAGTACACAGGAATGGCCAAAGACCACCTTGTCTTCCGTGAGGCTGATGTTCCGGGTCGGGCAATTGCGCATACACTTGCCGCAGAGAGTGCAATTCTCATCGGCGAACCAATTGCTGGAGCCGAAGAAGCATCCGATGGTCTCGAAGTGATTAATGAAGCTGAACGCCCTCTGGATGGGCTTATCGTCCAGAACGATGTGTTTCTCAGCAAGGATCTCTTCGACCGCCACAGAAACGTTCTCCCGAGCTTGAGCGACGATCTGGTCCACCCTCTCCTGGCTCGGACAGGCGCCAACATTGGGAGGCATCTCGAAAAAAGACTCGTGCGCGAGGGTCCAGCCCTTGGATGCCAGAGCCGATCTGAGCCTGTGGGTCGAACCTCCAAGGAGGAAATCACTGCCGGCGGTCTTGAAGAGGAAATAGCGCACCCGCTTGACGGGCAGGAGCTTGACAAAGTCATAGACGATCCGGGGCGCGTCGAAAGCATGAACGGGAAAGCCCAGACCGACCAGATCGTAGTCCGTGAAACTGATATCTCTGGTCTTTTGGGTGATCTTCTCCAGGGGGATAAGCTCGCATTCGAGATCAAGCGACGCAAAGACAGTCTTGAACTCACCGGCGACCAGCCTGGTATTGCCTGTTCCGCTGAAATAGTATAATCCTATTCTCATTTCAGATACCTCTGACGGAACTTGTATCAGGAGCGATAAAATCTGTCAACCGGATTCGCATTTCAACCCAAAGGACTTGCCATGTGCCTCGATCAATATAGAATATATAGAGAGGAGGAATCATGAAGATACATCCACGTCAGGTAATGCTGCCCGTGCTCTGCCTTGTTGCCCTGCTGCCTGTTCTGCTGACTGCCCAGCCGCAATTCGGCTTCGAAGGTGAGAGGCTCGACTTTACGCTTGTCCGAAGCGCGTCTCCTGACACGCTGGACTGGACCGTAAGTGGTGACTATTATCTGAGTAACCTTCATGATGAGGCTCTGAGCGGGGTGATTGTATTTCCGGTTCCCTCATCTTCAGAGATCGGCAGCGCCGGGAACATCAGGCTTGATCTGATAGAGCCCTCGGATAGCATGGCGGTCGAGCTCACCGGGCAGAGCGATAAGGGTTTCAGTTTCCGTCTGGATCTGCCTCCCCGTAGTTTCGCCAAGCTACATATCAACTACAGCCAGAAGATCAGCGGTAAAACTGCCCACTATGTGCTGCTGACCGCCAATTCCTGGGGCAGGCCGCTTCCCTTCTGTGAGATGACCCTGAATCTGGGACAAGGCGTCGAACTGGAGGAGATGCCCTTTCCTTCGCCCAGCCTGAGCTCCGGCGAGATTGGCAAGGTTTTTAACTGGCAGTTTCAGGGTTTCAGCCCGGAAAAGGACTTCATAGTCAGGATCAGGTAGGCTACCCGTTCTCCGTATCCTTGTGATCCTTGTTGGCTACCGGATCAGTTTCGATCTTTATCATCGACAGATATGATGTCAGGTTTTGGACGAAATCTGCTGATATCAGCAGTCTTGGATAATAAAGTGTTGACAGAATAGGCGTTATCCTGAGCCTACCCAAAAACAACAAACGAGGATATCATGAATCAGGACAAGAACTTTGACACTCTGCAGGTACACGCGGGTCACAAGCATGACCAATTTAAGTCAGTGATCCCACCAATATATCAGACCTCCACCTTCGCTTTCGAGGACGCTGATGACGGTGCTGCCTGCTTTGCCGGAGAAAATGCCGGTTATATCTATACCAGACTGGGGAATCCCACAGTCCGGCATCTGGAAGACGCGATTGCCGCTCTGGAAGGCGGATTTGGCGGTATAGCCTGCGGAAGTGGTATGGGCGCGGTCACGACCGTCTATATGGCTTTCCTGGGAGCAGGCAGCCATATCGTCTCGACCGATGCCGTGTATGGCGCGTCACGCAGCGTTTTGGAGAAGCATTTCTCCAGATTTGGCGTGGAATCCACCTTTGTCGATACGAGCAAGCCGGAACTGATCGAAGCCGCGATCCGTCCCAATACAAAAGTTCTCTATATCGAGACTCCCGCGAACCCCACGATCAGCATCTCTGATCTTTCCGTCTGTGCCGCGATCGCTCACAAGTATGGGCTCAAGCTAGTCGTGGACAATACTTTCTGCTCTCCCTATCTGCAGCAGCCTCTGGCGCTGGGAGCCGATATCGTTCTGCATTCAGTCACCAAGTTCATCAACGGTCACGCAGATGTCGTGGGTGGCATTATCGTCACCAGGACCGCGGAAGATCACAAGCTTCTTTACAATGTGATGACCTCGATGGGGCCGAACATGGATCCGCATCAGGCATACCTGGTGATTCGCGGACTTAAAACCCTCTCTCTGAGGATGGAAAAGGCACAGGCGAACGCTCAGAAGATCGCTGAGTACCTTGAAGCTCATCCCTCAGTCGCCTGGGTAAGTTATCCCGGATTGAAATCACATCCCCAATATGCTCTTGCCCAAACTCAACAGAAAGGGCCGGGAGCGATGATCTCCTTCGGGCTGAAGGGCGGTTTGGAAGCGGGCAAAAAGCTCATGAACAACGTGAAACTGGCAGTGCTTGCCGTATCTCTGGGCGGAGTGGAAACTCTCATCCAGCACCCGGCTTCGATGACTCACGCCAAGGTCTCCCACGAGGCAAAACTTGCCGCAGGGATCACGGACGATCTGGTCAGATACTCTGTCGGGATCGAGAACGTGGACGATCTCATCGCTGATCTGGAACTGGGACTCTAAGCCTCAGAACACTTGAGACATAATAAAGCCCCCGGGTGATGCCGGGGGCTTTGCTATTCATGTATTTGTTTCAGGCTATTTGACGATGATCACACTCCGCTCACCGGAAGCTTTCGTGAAGTCCTCGCCGGTCAGGGAGAGATCTATATTGACGGGTACGGATTCAATAGTCGTGCCCGGTTACAAGTACTTTTGGTCGTATAGTTCAGTCCTACGAGAAGGTGCCAGCGGGTGGGATTCCGACCTCATTCAGGTGAATATCTCTTGTATCCGAACCATAATAAGTCCTTGACAGATATGCAGACTTTGCTCGAATCACACGGCAAGGGAATGTGATGATGATGTTGAAGAGAATGACCACTGCTGAACCCAGACTCCTGTCTTTGGGAGGGTGCACTAAACCCGGGGTTTATGAGGATATCCACAGCCGCTTCAGCTCTGTGCTGAACTTCATCATGGGTGACAGGATCGTCTCTCTCTGCGACGCTTCTCACGCTCCCGGTCCATTCCGGATCATCACCACGGGCTTATCTTTGGAGGAGATCACCGCAGTGGAACTGTCTGACGATCTTCTGCGGCTCAATGCTTCTCTCTTACCTGTCATCGTTTCTGACATCTATCAGCCTCCTGTTTTTACCGAGCCCACCGATACCGATCTTCTGCAACGCAATCTCTGCTTAAGCTCCAAATACCTTTCCCAACACGCTTCCTCTGATTCACTGCCTGTGCTGCTAAGCGATCCGGCTTCTGCGCCTCTGTCTTTTCAGGGTCAGCTTGCCCAAAGCCTGCGAACCGGTCTGGATCTCTTTAGCCTGGGAAAGTACCGGGAAGGCACTAATGCCATGAAGCGGCGGGGGATGGGGCTGACTCCCGCGGGAGACGATCTGCTGATCGGTTTTCTGATCGGTTGTTCCTGGCTGGAGGTTACACGAAAAAAACAGTTGTCAAAAATCAGGGAGTGCGTATACTTTGCCGCTTTGGATAACGACTTGATGGTCAATACCTTCCTCTATCAGGGCTATGCCCTTCTGGTGGACGAAGACTGGGTGGATTTCCTCCTTGACCTAAGCCGCAGCAAAATATTCAGTTATCGGAGCATGGACCGCCTTATGGGACATGGAGCCAGCTCCGGTGCTGATCAGCTCCTGGGTTTCCATCAAGCCGTAAAGCTGTTTGGAATCTAACCTTTATAAAGGGATAAATATGAAGACAATAGCTAAAATAATCCAGGGCAAGTACCTGGACTCGGTCAAGCTGATGCTCATCTCGCGGAAACTGAGAGAGGTCCCCGGCGTCGAGGATGCCGTGGCGATCATGGCAACTGAGGAGAACAAGGGTATCCTTGCCGCGACCGGAATGCTGGTCGATGAGATACTTCCCGCCAAAGACAACGACATCGTGCTCGTGATCAAAGGCGAGGGAGATCCAGAAGCGTGGCTGAGCCTCGCGGAAGACCTGCTCAGCGGCAAGAATGACAAGCATTCCGGGACAGGCAAAGAGGTCGCCTCAGCCAGCCTGGAATCAGCCATCAACCACCTTGAACATCCAGATATCTGTCTGATCTCCGTCGCCGGGAAGTATGCCGCCGCGGAAGCGGATAAAGCTCTCGACCGGGGTCTGCATGTGATGCTCTTTTCCGATAATGTTTCTCTGGAGGCAGAGTTTCGCCTGAAGCAGAAAGCCATTTCCCGGGGACTGCTGCTGATGGGGCCCGATTGCGGTACGGCGATTCTCAACGGAGTTCCGCTTGCCTTTGCCAATGCCGTTCCCCGGGGCAAGATCGGCATCGTTTCCGCTTCCGGAACGGGGCTTCAGGAGGTCAGCGTCGCCATCGCGCATCAGGGTTTTGGCATCTCTCAGGCCTTTGGCACAGGCGGCAGAGACGGGAAGGAGGAGATCGGCGGGATCATGCTTCACGCCTGCCTGGATCACCTTATTCACGATCCTGAGACCGAGGTGATCGTGCTGATCGCCAAGACTCCTGAACCGAAAGTTCTGGAAAAACTCTGGGATCAGATCGCTTCCACCCCCAAAAAAGTCATAGTGAACTTCCTTAACCCCATGGAAACGCCGAACTTACCCAATATTGAATACTGCCATTATCTCGATGAGACTGCCGCTAAGGCCTGCCTTGCTCTCTCTGAGTCATCCCCCTATCCTCTCTCTATCCCCTCTCTATCATCTTACGTCAGACACAGGATGATAGAGGGAAGAAAGGGAGCGGTCAAAGGCTTGTACAGCGGAGGAACTCTCTGCAAGGAAGCGGCTCTGATCTACGCCGAGACCTTCGGGAAGGAACCGCTGAGCAATCTCGTCAAGGATGGTCCGAATCGTGTCAAAGACATCTGGAACACTGATCAGGACTGCTTTATCGATCTCGGGGAAGATGAGTTTACGGTAGGCAGACCGCATCCGATGATAGATTTCAGTCTGCGCGCCAAGCTGATCGCCAACGAGGGGAAGAATCCCACTACGACAGTGATCCTGCTGGATGTGGTGCTGGGCTGGGGAGCTCATCCCGATCCGGCGGCTGAGTTGGTTCCTGTGCTCAAAGCCCTGCCTGAGAGGATCAAAGTGGTCTGCCACGTGCTCGGGACAGATGCCGATCCCCAGCAGGCGAGCAAGCAGAAAGCCGCACTCGAAGCTGTCGGCGTAAAGGTCTTCAGCTCCAATCACGAAGCGGTAGATCACGCACTCGCCATTCTCGCAGAAGGAGGGGAGGAATCATGAATAAGATCGTTTTGAACAATAATAAACCTGGCGTCATCAACATCGGGCTGGAGGCATTTGCCGCGGATCTGCGGGCTCAGGGCGTCGAAGTCGTGAATCTCGACTGGCGTCCGCCCCTGGAGGTCGATCCGGCTGCCCTGACCAGGATGAGAAATGCCAGAGAAGATCGGCTCGCTCCGGCAAATCATGAAGCTCTGGAGATCATTCGCAAAGGAAAACCCTTCCTGGTGGGCATGGGAATCGCTCGCGACCTCATACCCGGAATGCACGAAGATCTGATCCTGCACGCAGGTCCGCCCATCACCTGGGAAAGAATGTGCGGCCCGATGCGCGGCGCGGTCATTGGCGCGCTGATCTATGAAGGCAGGGCGGAGAGTCCCGAAGCTGCTGAAAAGCTTGCCGCCTCGGGCAAGATCAAATACGCTCCCTGCCACGAGCACAGTTCCGTCGGGCCGATGGCGGGGATCATCAGTCCCTCCATGCCGGTCTTCGTGATCCGCAACGAGACTTTCGGCAATCAGACCTATTGCACTCAGAATGAAGGACTTGGCAAAGTCTTGCGCTATGGGGCGTTTGCTCCCGAGGTGATCACCAGGCTGAAGTGGATGGAGCAGGTGCTATATCCCGTGCTGTCTCGTGCTTTGGCGCATCTCGGCAAGATCGATCTGCAGAGTTTGATCGCACAGGCTTTGCATATGGGGGACGAAGTGCACAATCGTAATCGTGCCGGAACGTCTCTGCTGATCCGTCAGCTTGCTCCGGCGATCCTGAAAACCATGGAGAACGTCGAAGAATCCTCCGCGGTGCTGGATTTTATCAATGGAAACGATCACTTTTTCCTGAATCTCTCCATGCCGGCATCCAAGGCTATACTTGATCCGGCAAGGAATATCAGGAATTGCAGCCTGGTCATGGTCATGGCACGCAACGGCACGGACTTTGGCATTCAGCTCTCAGGAACGGGGGACAGATGGTTCACGGGGCCGGCATTGGTTCCGGACGCGCTCTATTTCCCCGGCTACAGCAAGGCAGACGCAAATCCCGATATCGGTGACAGCGCCATCACCGAAACCGGCGGTTTGGGTGGTTTTGCCATTGCGGCGGCACCGGCGATCGTGCAATTCGTTGGCGGAAACGCCTCGGACGCTTTAAATTATACAAATCTGATGTATGAGATCACCTATGGAGAGAGCGGGGCGTATCAGATCCCGGCTCTGGATTTTCGCGGAACTCCGCTGGGTATCGACGTCACCGGGGTCGTGGAGAAGAACATCGCTCCGATCATTGATACCGGAGTCGCGCATAAGAACCCGGGTGTGGGGCAAGTCGGTGCCGGAGTCGTTAAGGCACCCACGGAACCCTTTGTCAAAGCCTATGAAGCTTTGGCGCAAATGATTATAGATTAAGGAGATAAACATGGATACAAACACGTTCTTTGACTTTATGCAAAACCTGAAGATGTATGACCTCACGCAGAGGCTGAGCATCCATACACCCCCCTGGCCAAGCTATATGCCCCTCGGGATACAGTATTTCAAGCGCATCGCCGGAGCCCACATGGGACAAGGCGCGAACGGACAGATCATCACGACCAGTAACCACGTCGGCACGCATATCGACGGCGAGATCCACTTCCATGCCAGCGGACGCACTATAGGTGAAGTTCCAATGGCTGAATGGGTTGGACCCGGGGTCGTGGTGGACATTTCAGACGAGGTCGGGGATTACGATCTCTACAGTCCTGAGCTTTTAATGAAGAAAGCTGAGATCCGCCCCGGGGATATCCTGATCATCAATACCGGCTATCATAAATATGCCTGGGATCAGCCTGAATCAGACGAACTGCGCTATTTCGTCAAGCATCCCGGACCGGACGCTGCGTTTCATAAGTGGGCGCTGGAGATGAAGATAAAGTGGATCGGAGTGGATTGCGGCAGCGCGGATCACCCGATGAACACCATTATCCGCAACTGGCATCCCAAGTCCTTCATCGAGGCGGAACAGAAGCTCATCGCCAGATATGGCAAGACCTGGGACGAGATGTATCCTCCCGAAGAGTATTATCAGGTCATGCACCTGAAACTCTTCCCCAAGAAGCTGGTTCATGCCGAAAATCTCGGCGGTGAGATCGATAAGCTTTCCAACAAAAGAGCCTGGATCGGGCTTTTCCCCCTGCGCGGCATCGAGCTGGAATCATCCATGTGCAGGATCATTGCCTTTGAACCATAATTCTCTCCAAGGAGACCATATATGGCTATAGCTCATGACTTTGCCTATGAACGCCCCGGGACTCTATCCGGGGCTTTGGCGTTGCTGGACGAGCATCGCTCTTCCGCCAGAATTCTTGCCGGCGGGACTGATCTGATCGTTCATATCAAGGAAGGACTGGCAAAACCGGAACTGCTCATAGACATCAAAGATATTGCCGCTCTGCGTCAGCTGGAACTCATTGAGGGTAAGCTGTTTATAGGCGCGGCAGTCAGCTTTGCCGAGCTGATCGATTCGCCCCTGATCAAAGAGCATTTGCCTATGCTGCTGGATGCCGCGAGAACGGTTGCTTCGACGGGAGTACGCACACGCGCTACCCTCGCGGGAAATATCTGCAGCGCTGTGCCCTCGCTGGATTCAGCACCTCCGCTCCTCTGCTATGGAGCTTTGGTGCATTGCGAGAGCCTTGCCGGGGGCAGAGACGTTCCTATCGGAGATTGGTTTCTAGCTCCGCGTAAGACGGCGCTGAAGGATAACGAACTGGTCACCGGGATCAGTATTCCCTTGCCGGATGAGGATTCTGCCGGGATCTACCTCAAGCTGGGACGCTACAACGGCGAAGACCTGGCTCAGGCTGGCTGGGGCATCCTGTGCGACAAGCGTGGTAACTACCGGATCGGGCATTGCGCTTTGGCGCCTGTTCCCGCCCGGGCACTGCTCATCGAAGCTCTGCTTCAGGGCAAGGAACTCAGCGAAGAATTGATCGCTGAAGCCGTTGCTCTCGTGGAAAGGGAGATCAACCCCATCACGGACATCCGGGCTTCGAAGGAGTATCGTGTTCACGTCTCCGGAGTGATGCTGAAACGTGGTCTTAAATCAGTGCGGGAACGGCTACTTGGCAAAGACATCGAGCCACGGGAATTGCTTGGAGGTTTGGCATGAAAGAGATCAAACTGATCGTTAATCATGAAGAACGCAGCGTCTGGGTCGAGCCCAACGAGGTGCTTCTCGACGTCCTGCGGGATAAACTTGGAGTGAAGAGTCCCAAGTGCGGCTGCGAAAGAGGTGATTGCGGCGCTTGCACCGTTCTGCTGGACGGAAAGGTCGTACGAAGCTGTCTCGTACTCGCCGTGGAAGTGGAAAACCACTCCATCCTGACGGTCGAAGGGCTCTCGCCGGATCGGCTCACCGCCATTCAGGAAGCCTTCATCGAATACAACTCCTTCCAGTGCGGTTACTGCGCCCCGGGTATCATTTTGGCTATCACGGAACTGCTTGGGCGTGAACCACACCCCAGTCTGGCTGATATCAAGGAATCCATCGCCGGAAACCTCTGTCGTTGCACGGGTTATACCCCGATCTTCGACGCGATCATGGCACTCACTGGCATGGAGGATAAATGAAGGAATATCGCTATATCGGCAAGCCGGTCGTGCGTATCGACGGCAGGGAGAAGATCAGCGGAGCGGCTATCTATGGTGACGACATTGAGTTCGGACCGAACCTGCTGCACGCGGAATTGGTCTCCAGCACCGAGGCGCACGCCATCATCAAAGGCATAGACATCTCCGAGGCGCTGAAGGTTCCCGGAGTATATAAGATATTCACAGGCAAGGATTTCCCCTTCAAGTTCGGGCTATATATGAAAGACCGCTACGTCTTTGCTCAGGATAAAGTACGCTTTGTGGGTGAACAGGTCGCTGCTGTCGTGGCTCGGACGCCGCAGGCCGCAAAGAAGGCTGCTGCTCTCGTCAAAGTAGATTACGAACCGCTTCCGGCTGTACTCGACCAGATGCAGGCTTTGGCGGAGGGAGCGACGCTGCTACATCCCGACCTGGAGAATTATCCTCACGTTCCCTGGTTCTTCCCCAAGCCCGGCACCAACGTCGCTCACTGGCGCAAGACCCGCAAAGGCGATCTGGACAAAGGCTTTGCCGAGGCTGACTATATCCTCGAGGACACCTACACAGTGCCCCGCTATGCTCACTGCGCGATCGAGACGCACGTAGCTGTTGGGAAGTTTGACCATTCCGGCAGACTTACGGTGTGGAGTTCCTCGCAATCTCCTCACACACAGCGAAACCTCTTCGCGGAGGCTCTGGGGCTCGGTCACAAAGACGTCCGGGTCATCGCGCCACATGTAGGAGGCGGTTTTGGTGGCAAGGCAGGAGTCACCATGGAGATCATCCCCGCGGCGCTGGCAACAAGGCTGAAAGGCTATGCCGTCAAGCTGCGCTACAGCAGGGAACAGGAATTCATCAACACTTATCAGCGTCTGGGCGTGGTCGCGAAGTTGCGGCTCGGAGTCAGGAGGGACGGACGCATCACTGCTCTGGATCACAAGATCTATTGGGATGCCGGAGCTTATGTAGAATATGGCGCGAATGTCGTCAATGCCGTAGGTCTCTCCGCCATCGGTCCTTACCGTATAGATAACGTTTCGATCGATTCCGTCTGTGTGTATACCAATCTTCCGCCCGGCGGAGCTTACCGTGGTTTCGGATATTCCGAGATGCTCTTTGGCCTGGAATCGCACATAACTCAAGCTGCAAAGAAACTGGGTATGGATCAGGTCGAATTCCGCCGTCTGAACGCCATCCGTGAGGGTGACACCACCGCTTATGGCGCAAAGATGAATCCCAACGGTTTGCTTGAGGCGATAGACAAGGTTGCCAAGGCGATCAACTGGGGAGAGCAACAGGTCTCTCAGGACCCGACGAAGGTCATCGGCAAGGGATTTTCTCTCTTCTGGAAAGCTCCCGCGATGCCGCCCAATGCTTCCTCATCCGCATTCCTTAAGTTCAACGAGGATGCCAGCATCAACCTGATCATCTCAGGGATGGATATTGGCCAGGGCTATCAGACCGTCATGGCGCAGATCGCCGCGGAGATCCTTTCCGTTCCCCCTTCCAAGATCAGAGTCGAGACGCCTGACACGGATCGTAATCCCTATGAATGGCAGACCGTTGCCTCTCACATCACCTGGAGCAGCGGCAATGCTGTGAAGAACGCTGCCCTGGACGCTCGTGACCAGATCATCGGCTTGGTGGAGCGCGTCTATCACCTTCCCGCGGATCAGCTCTATCTGGAAGATGAAGCCGTCAAGTGCTTTACTGACAAGTCGTTCTGCCTTCCGCTCAAGGACTTTGTGGTCAATGGCATCATGACGGAGGACGGAACCTTCAAGGGTGGTCCGATCAACGCGCGCGGCATGTTCATGCCGGAATTCTCTTCCACCAACGGTGATCCGGAGACCAGCCAGGGAGGACACCCCAATGTGCATTACACGGTCGGCGCGGGAGCGCTCGATCTTGAGATAGACAAAGAGACGGGCAAGATGCGTGTCCTGCGTGCCGCTTTGGCGATCGATGCCGGTAAGGCTCTGAATCCCGAACTGGTTCGCGGTCAGATCACCGGTGGATTGCTTCAGGGGCTCGCCACGGTTCTCTATGAGGATATGCGTTACGATGCCAAAGGCAGGCTGCTCAATCCCAATTTTACTGATTACAAGATCCCCACCGCCATGGACGTCCCGGATGAGATCATCCCCATCATCATCGAAGTGCCTCAGCCGGACGGACCTTTCGGTGCCAGAGGGATAGGCGAACATACGATGCTTCCTGCCGCTCCGATGGTGGGAAACGCCGTCGAGGATGCCCTGGGGATCAGGATCAAATCCATGCCCATCACTGCCGAGAAGGTCGCCATGGCAGTTCTGGCAAAGGATAAACCATGAGCCTGCCACTCGCCGGCATCCGCGTCCTGGATCTGACCCGTGTCCTCGCCGGTCCTTTCTGCACAATGATCCTCAGCGATCTGGGCGCGGAAGTGATCAAGGTCGAGATCCCCGGCACGGGCGATGATTCCCGCGCGTTCGGTCCCTTCCTGAACAACCGTTCTCTCTATTTCCTCAGTATAAACCGCGGAAAACAGAGCGTTTCCCTGAATCTAAAGGCAGAGCGAGGTAAAGAGATCCTGCGTGATCTGGTCAGGCATTGCGACATCCTCGTGGAAAACTACCGTCCCGGGGTCATGGATAAACTTGGCTTGGGTTATGAGAACCTCTCTCAGGTGAATCCCAGGCTGATCTATGCTGCTTCGACGGGGTTCGGACACACCGGTCCCGATTCCCAGAAACCCGCTTATGACATCCTGGCACAAGCCAGAAGTGGGATCATGAGCATCACCGGCTACGAGTCATACGCGCCTACCCGGGTTGGTATGTCCCTGGGCGACATCACCGCTTCGCTATTCACCGCGATCGGGATCAACGCTGCTCTTTACCAGCGGGAAAGCACCGGCAAGGGGCAAAAGATAGACGTCTCCATGCTGGATTGTCAGGTCGCGATCCTGGAGAACGCCCTCTCGCGCTACCAGGCGGAGGGAGTCTCGCCTAAACCTCTGGGCAACAGACATCCCACCATCTCTCCCTTCCAGGCGTATCACGCCAAGGATGGCTATTTTGTTCTTGCCGCCGGTAACGACAATCTCTTCAGGAACTTATGCAACACCCTCGAGGTACCGGATCTGGCAGACGATCCACGCTTCCTGTCCAACCGCCTGCGCACGGAAAACATCGACCAATTGAATCTGATCCTCGATCCGCTCTTCCCCGCCAAAACCGTCCAGGAATGGCTCGCCATCATCGATGGGAACGGGATACCCTGCGCACCGATCAACGATATTGAGCACGTTCTGTGCGACAAACAAGTGCTATCCCGAAACATGATCGTCGAAGTCGAGGACGAGCTTGCCGGACCGGTCAAGATCGCCGGAAATCCGATCAAAATGACCAACGTCCCCGAAAGTTCGACCCGGGGCAAAGTACCCGGGATCGGAGAACACAACCAATTGATCTACGGCGGGATGCTAGGCATCAGCGCTGAAGACCTGAAAGAGCTTGAGGCTCAAGGAGTAATATGAGCAATTTCAGCCCGGATCTGACCCTTACTGTCCTTAGCGAAAAGCTCCGCT
This sequence comes from Candidatus Cloacimonadota bacterium, assembly GCA_035353255.1. GTDB lineage: Bacteria > Cloacimonadota > Cloacimonadia > Cloacimonadales > Cloacimonadaceae > PHBP01. The sequence goes on along the minus strand of DAOPZE010000047.1, from coordinate 1,577 downwards.
CCGGTGAGTTGGAAGTCGAAGATTACCTCTCTGCAGCTCTGGAACTACTGGAAAAGAAAGAACCCCTGCTGCAGACCCTGCTTCCCGAAACCGGACGCGCGGAGCGTCTCCACGCGGAAGCTAAAGCTCTTCTGCGCCAATATCCCGAACCCGCAGGACGTCCGCCTCTCTTTGGCATCCTGGTGGGCATCAAAGACCTCTTCAACGTTCAGGGAATGCCGACCCGGGCGGGATCTCAGCTTCCCCCGGAGGTCTTCGCCGGGCCGGAAGCCGAAAGCGTCACCCTACTCAAGCGTGCCGGAGCGTTGATCCTGGGTAAGACAGTCTCGACGGAATTTGCCTATTTCAGCCCCGGCCCGACCCGCAATCCACACAACCCTGAACACAGTCCCGGCGGATCTTCCAGCGGATCTGCCGCAGCCGTTGCCGCGGGATTTGTTCCCCTAGCCCTGGGAACTCAGACGATCGCCTCGATCGTTCGTCCTGCCTCTTTCTGCGGCGTGTATGGCTTCAAACCCTCCTACGGCCGCATCTCCACCGCGGGAGTATTTCCCTTTTCCCAGTCTGCCGATCACGTGGGATACCTATGCAACTCCCTCAGCGACATCGGGTTCACTGCTCCTATCCTGATCCCTGATTGGAAAGATGCTCCGGAACCTGCCAAGCCGACTATCGGCGTCCCCGCGGGAACCTATCTCAGGCAGTCTGAAAGCAAGACTCAGGCGGTGTTTTACAAGGCAATGATCCTCCTGCGTAAAAGCGGCTTCAGCATCTGCGAATTTGACCTTTTTGGCGACATCGAGGTTGTGAACAGAACTCATCGTGCCCTGATCGCCGGGGAGTTCTACCGCAATCATCTCGCTCTATTCAGGGATTATAAGGATTTGTACTCGACCCAATCCATCAGTCTCTATCAGGAAGGCGAGAAGATCGGGGAGGGCGAACTTAATGACTTGCGTCAGAAGCAATTGACTCTGCGTGAGAAGGTGCATAGCTCCATGTGGGACAAGGGCATCGATCTCTGGTTGACCCCATCCACGATCAGTACCGCGCCACGGGGACTACAAACCACAGGCACGCCCTTGATGAGCTTGCCCTGGACCAATATTGGCATGCCCACCCTAAGTATTCCGCACGGAACTTCTACTCTGGGATTACCTTACGGGATCCAGTTGATAGCCGGATTCACTCAGGACGAGTTGCTTCTGAAATATGCTGACCAGATCGGGAAGGTCCTGAACTGATCACTTTTGGCACGTGAGACAGAAGTAACACGCGCCGCCGGGATACTGCGTCTTTAGTATAATGGAACCTCATGCGGGGAAAGGCGTTCCCGCTGCCTCTGGGTTAATTTCTGCTCTGATTCCATAGTGTTTGACAGGCATCATCTCTCTATCCTCTCTCTATCATCTTACGTCATGACGTAAGATGATAGAGAGAGGATGCCGGTAAGATGAGGTTTTCAGATAAGATGTGGTATTGCTATCTTAACACAGAGACACCGAGGCACAGAGACACAGAGAGTTTAATAAATATCAGATCAACAAAGAGTTAAGAAGCTAAAGAGGAAGGAGGAA
>DAOPZE010000046.1:0-17451 GCA_035353255.1 Candidatus Cloacimonadota bacterium | reverse complement strand
TATATCGGACACATCTCTAATGATCCCCTAATCATTCCCTAATCATTCCCTAATCGGATTAGGGAATGATTAGGGAATGATTAGCGAAAGACTAGAGATGAGTAAGGTGGATCTTGGGGATATAAAGGGTCGGACCTCAGGGGCGCAGATAAGATACTAGCCAGACTGATGACTTGCATCAAGTAGAACCATACAGGGTATTTAACCAGAAATCCTCTCAAAAAGCAAAATAATCCTTGCATGAATTTGCGCATATTATAGTTTTGACTATTATATCGTAGAATAGTATCTAAACCAATAGTAGATAAAGGAGTAGTCATATGGCTAAGCCACAACTGGTGGTGCTTGGATTCTTGACCAAAAGACCAATGTATGGTTATCAGATCGGACAGATCGTGGAAGAGATGAAGTTGCACGTCTGGGCCGGGATCAAGCTGCCGTCCATATACAAAGCGCTGCAGACTCTGGAAAGCGAAGGCTATATCAGAGGCGAGCAGGTGACCGAAGGCAATAATCCGCCCAGGACGGTATTTCACGTGAACCCCAAAGGTACAGAACTGCTGCACAAGATGATCCTGGAAGAGCTGATGAACACGGATCTTACTCCGATGGATTGGTGGATGGTGGTCTCTTTCAGCCTGAAGGCGGTGACCAAGTCCGAGATGTTGAGAGCCTTGAACCAGCGCATTGATATGGTCAAGTCGATCAGCAATCGTGAGAAGGCGGGGATCTGCCAGACTCGCGTCGAGGACAAGGAGCTTCCCTTCATTATGAATCATATTTTCGAGCTGGGGAAACGGCATCACAGCGCTGAACTCAAGACCCTGCAAGAGCTGATAGATGATATTCTCAGCGGTGGACACGATGATTTCTTTATCAGAGAAGGAGAGTAGTTTGAAAAGAATAATCCTGATTATTACCCTTCTGGGATGCCTGATCCTGGGAGCGGAAACGGCGGAACAGACTCTGAGTCTGACCGATTCCAGATCCATTGCCCTGCAGAACAACAGCGATTATCAGGCACAGCTTCAGGCGGTGGAATCGGCAAAATGGGCAAAGACTCAGGCTCTGAGCAGTTTTCTGCCTTCGTTGAGTCTGAGCGCTGCCTATCTCTATATGGATCCGGCGCAGACAGTGACGACCGGTGCGGGTTCGATCACCCTCAATCATGATTTCCGCACCTTCGGATTGAGCCTTTCCCAGCCCATATTTCTTGGTGGCAAGATCTGGCAGGGTTATCAGATCGCCAAGATCTCCTTTGAGATGGCGGAACTGAGCCTCCAGAACCAGAAACTGACCCTTCTGGCGGAAGTTGACAATCGCTATCTGGCGCTTCTCCAGACCAAGTCTCTGCTGGAAATGACCGAGATCGACTATCAGTCAGCCCGGAAGAATCTTGAGATCGCCCAGCTGAAGTTTGACAGCAGCCTGATCTCCAAGGCTGATTATCTCAAGTTTCAGAGCCGTCAAGCTTCAAAAGAAGTAAGCCTGCTTCAGGCACAAGCGGCGATGCAACTCGCACAGCTTAATCTGCGTAACTATCTGGGTATTGAATATATGCCTCTTCCCGAAGCTCTTGAAGGGATCGATGATGATCCCGGCATGCTGCTCCTGGATGGCTTTGATAAGTTTAAGACGCAGGAGTTTACAACGAGAGCTTTGGCACGTGCAGAATCCGGCAGTATCCCGCTCCACCTGACTCAGAGAGGCGTCGAGCTCTCCAAGCGGGCATATCAGATCAGCAAGGGCAGCTTCCTTCCGACTCTGATGCTCACCGGCAGCAGACAATATGAAGAAAATGGGATCGATCGCTGGGATTTCACTCCCTCAAATCAGATCATGCTGACCGCTTCCCTGCCTATCCTGCCGCAATTAGGGAACTATGCCGCCATGCGCAAGAGCAGGGCAGAATACCAGAAGACGGTGCTCAGTGCGGAAACGGCGTCTCAGGGCATCAAGCTGGGAACAGAGGCTTCGGTTCTGAACCTGGTGAATTCGGCAAAGCAGGTTCGCGCGGCGAAGCTGGCTCTGGATTACACCCAGCAGAGTTATGAGCAATTGCAGCAACGCTATGTCATGAACATGATCTCCAGTACCGAACTGCTGGACGCGGAGCTGATGCTTTCCGCAGCCAGAACTTCATATACGAACAGCATCTACAGCTATCTGAAAGCCAGAGCGGCGCTTATGCAAGCTCTTAACCTTGAAGATATCCAAACCTTAAATGAAATGCTTATATCCGGAGAAAATAAATGAGATCTACAAGAATAATCATCCCCGTTCTATCCGCTCTGCTTCTCTTCTCTGCCTGCGCCAAAGGCAAAAAGGAGCAGTTCAAAGGCAAAGACGAGAAACAGCCTGTCACAGTCGAAGAGCTTTCCCTGAGAGGACTGGACGACTACATCAGCGTATCCGGCAAATTGACAGGGATAACCGATATCACTATGTCCAGTGAGACTTCCGGAAGGATCATGCAGGTTTACAAGAAGCTGGGAGACTATGTCAAACAAGGCGAGCGTATCGGCAGAGTCGATAACGACGTCTATCAATATCGTTACGACCAGTCGGAAGCGGCTCTGGGTTCGGCTCAGGCAGCCTTTGACAACGCCCAGAAGAACCTGAATTACGCCGAAGAATCCCTCAAGCGGGGACTCATCTCCACGGCGGAATATAACACAGCGCTGTCTGCTTACAAAGGTGCAAAAGCTGGTCTGGACGGAGCACGCGCGGGCTTAGAATCCTCACGTAGCGGTGTCAATGGTTCCTATTTCACAGCCCCCGCCTCAGGGATGATCTCAAACCTGAACATTACACAGGGTCAGTTCATCGCGGCAGGCGCGCCAGTCGCTTCTATAACCGATGCCAGCACCCTGATCATCAAGACGGGTGTGGGCGAGAGCCAGATCTCCAGGATTAAGAAGGGTCAGGCGGTCGAGGTCACCTATCCAGGATTGAGCGAAAAGCTCTCCGGCAGGGTCAGAGGCTTTGGCATCCGTCCTCTGACTGGAAGCTCTGCCTATCCTGTCGAGATCGAGCTCAGCAATCCCAAATCCCTGTTGCCCGGTATGGTCGTCAGTGCCAAGATCCTCTCCGAGCACTACTCTGATCTCCTCTATACGGACATCACCAATATCAGTAAAGAATACGGCAAGAACTACGCCTACGTGATCGATCAGCAGAACAAAGCCGAGAAGCGTGAAGTGGTGCTGGGTCAGGTCATCGGCGAATACGTAGTGATCACCTCCGGTCTCGAGGTAGGGGACAAGATCGTGACCAGCGGCGCTGAAAATCTGGAAGAGGGCAGCCTCGTCGAGATCAGAAAGTAAGGGGCTCTGTAATGAAAGTTGCCGAAACATCAATTCGCTATTCAGTATTGATAAATATGCTGACTCTGGCGATCCTGCTGGGAGGTTTGATCTCCATGGCCACCATGCCCCGGGAAGAATACCCCGCAGTGGATTTTGGTTCCGTGGTCGTAGTAGTTCCCTATCCGGGAGCTTCCTCGGCTGAGATCGAACAGCTTATCACCAGTAAGATCGAAAAAGAGGTTTCCGACCTCGACGGACTGGATTATATCACCAGTAATTCTGAGGAAGGCAAAGCTATCATCATGCTGCGTTTCACTCCTAAAACCGATCCGGAAGAGGCGTATGACAACGTCGTCCGGGAAGTGAACAAGATATCCGATCTGCCTTCAGACGCGATCGACCCGACGATTCTACGCCTGAACATGCGTGAAGTCAATCCCATCGCCCAGATCGTCGTGAGTGGTGATTTCAGTCCTCTGGCGCTGCGCGAGATCGCTGATGAGGTCAAGGATGGCATCCTGGAACTGGATGATATCTCCAAAGTCGATCTTGTTGGAGCGCGTGACCGTCAGATCTGGGTGGACGTGGATCAAGCCAAGATCGATGCCTATGGGATCAGCCTTTCGGATATTTCCGGGCTATTGCAGGGGCGTAATCTCAATATACCCGGTGGTACGACCAGATTTGGTAAGACGGAATTCCTCGTGCGTACCCTCGGGCAGTTCCAATCTCTGGATGAACTTGGCTCAATGATCGTTCAATCCGATGATACAGGCCGTGCGATCCGCATCTCGGACGTTGCCACGGTCAAAGATACCCTCTCCAGAGCAGAGACCCTGGCGAAGCTCAATGGAGCTTCGGGAACGAGCATTCTGGTCTACAAAAAAGGTGACGGCAATATCATCAAGGTTATGCAGGATGTCCGGAACTATATTTCTGCCTATGAGAAGAAAGTCCCCGGCGTCAAGATCAGCGTACGCAATGATGGTTCTGTGGACGTCCGGAACGGGATCAATGCCCTCGGTTCCAGCGCATTGCAGGGCATCATTCTGGTCTTCCTTGCGCTGTTGATCTTCCTGGGTTGGCGTAATGCCCTGTTTGCCTCCTTTGGCATACCATTGTCAATCCTGATCACTTTCATCGTCGTACCCCTGTTCGGGATCACTCTGAATAACCTGACGATCTTTGGTCTGATCATCGTGGTGGGCATGGTCGTCGATAATTCCATCGTTGTCCTGGAGAATATCCATCGATACCGGGAACTAGGGCAAGATCACCAAAGTTCTATCATTATGGGAGTGGATCAGGTCATCTCTCCTGTATTCTCTTCGACCTTGACGACTGTCGCAGCATTTACTCCCCTGCTACTGATGACGGGGATCATGGGGCAGTTCCTCTCTGTCTTCCCGATCGTGGTCTCCATCGCTCTGCTGGGTTCGTGGTTCCAGAGTATGATCATCCTGCCGACCAACGTTTACCAGTTCGGGCACAAGATACCTTCCGGCGATGACCGGACTACGCGATTGATCAAGCCTATCATCAAAGTCTATCGCAAGATCGTGACCAAAGCTCTGCATCACAGAGCCATAACCATCTGGTCGGTGATCATCCTGTTCCTGATCTCGCTGGGTATCCTGGCAAGCGGTGCGATCAAGTTTGAGTTCTTCCCCTCATCCCTTTCTCAGACGATCGTTCTGGAGCTGCATACTCCCACAGGAAGTACTCTGGACGAGACTGACAGGATCGTAGGCTTGACCGAGAAATTCATCATGAACATGAAACAGAAGTCAGATATCGAATTTGTTGTCAGCAACGTTGGCTCCATTGGCGGAGAATCGATGCGTGAGGTCAAAACTTCCAATGCCCAGATCAGCATTGATCTTGTTCCGCTCAAAGAGATGAAATATACGCACGAGCAGATCAAGAAAGAGATCCGTGACTATCTCGATACCCTTCCCGGACTCTATACTTACAAGTTTACCCAGAACAGGTCTGGTCCGCCCGTGGGTGGTGACGTCGAGATCCGCATCAAGGGCGAAAACCTGGATAGACTCGCCTATATCAGCGATGTGGTCAAATCCAAGCTCAAAGAGATCCCCGGCGTGACCGATGTTGATGACAGCAACGACAAAGGAAAGCTGGAAGTGAAGATCATCCCAAATCAGGAGAAACTCTCCATGATGGGATTGACCGTCGCCCAGATCGCTTCCACGATCCGCATGGCGAGCACCGGCAGCGAAGTCACCCAATACCGGGGTAACGGTGAAGAAGAATTCCCCGTTCTGGTCAAACTGGCGGATATCTATACTCAGGATCTGGAGATCCTCAAGAACCTCAAGATCCGTTCCCGCACAGGTGATCTCATTGCGATACGCGACCTTGGCGATTTCGAGATCAGCAACAGCATTTCCAGGATACAGCATCGTGATGGCGATCGGGTCATCACAGTGAACGCCTCAGTTACAGACTATGATAAAGGTGGAAGGAAATCCAAGCGTACGCCTGCTGAAGTGACCGCGATCCTCACCGGCGACAAGCTTCGCGGAACGAAGGGAACTCTCTCGAATTTCGAACAGAGATTTCCCGGCTACAGCATGGAATTTGGCGGAGTGCGTGAAGAACAACGCAAGTCCTATTCCTCTCTGGGATTTGCCTTTATCATTGCGCTGCTGGCGATATTTACCATCCTCGCCTCGCAGTTCCGCAGCTACGTCCAGCCGCTCATCGTGATGATGACGATCCCCTTTGCTTTCATAGGCGTGATCATTGGACTCCTGGTCACCGGATTGTCCTTTGGACTGAATACTCTCATCTCAGTTGTCGCTCTGGCGGGTGTGGTCGTGAACAACGCCATCCTGCTGATCGATTTTATCAATACCGAGAGAGAGAATGGTGCCGACCGCTGGCATGCCATCATTGACAGCGGCTCTGCCAGGTTGCGTCCGATCATTCTCACCACCGCCACAACGGTCGCCGGAATGCTGCCGCTGGTCTTTTCCAGCGATCCCTCTTCACAGGCATGGAGACCTCTCGCGGTGAGCTTTACCTTCGGTTTGATCTTTGCCACCTTCCTGACTCTGTTCATCATCCCCGTGATCTACTCGATGGTGGATAGTTTCTTTGGCAGGTTCCACATGACCAGATTCAAGGAACACAAGAAGTTTACGGAAGTGATCCAGAACGACGAAGTGTAAAAAGAGAAGATAACTTATAATAGACATAGGAGCGACTCATCAGAGTCGCTCCTATTTGTTTAATATCATCTTGTTTCGATATAAGTCCCATAGGGACGTCATTTTAGATAGCATTCATAAGTCCCGAAACTCTGTTTGAGTCCTCTCGGGACGACATAAGCTCTTGCCTGTTCAGATCTCGATCGTCTCTCCGGGCTTCATGATAACGCACTCACGTCCGGCTTTCCTGATCCCTTCGGCAAAGACTTCCGGGTCAGCGACTATTACCGGGAAGGTATTGTAGTGCATAGGGATGGCGATCCTGGGCTTGACCATCTCCACTGCCACAATGGCATCAGCGATGTCCATAGTGTAGTTCCCGCCGATCGGCACCAGCATATAGTCGATAGAATCCAACTCTCCGATAAGTCGCAGATCGCCAAAGATCCCTGTATCGCCGCAGTGGTAGATAGTTTTATCACCGATGGCGATAACGACCCCGGCTGCCAGTCCGCCATAGACTCCGTCCGGGGTCATGCTGCCATGCAGGGCTGTCACCAGCTTCACCCTGCCAAAGCTGAACCTAAACGCTCCACCGATCTGCATGGCGTGCGTCCTGATGCCTTTCTTGCTCAGATAATTCGCCAGCTCTGAGACGCAGATGACCGTCGCGTCGTTCTGTTTGGCGATCTCGACCGTATCCCCAAGGTGATCACCATGAGCGTGAGTAAGAATGATGTATTCCACCTTGAGCTCACCCGGTTTGAGAGGCGCCAGCTCATTTCTCAGTAAGAAAGGGTCTATAAGTATGCGGACATTCTCCACCGTTGTGAGCATGAATGCCGAGTGTGACAGATATTGCAGCTTCATCTAGTTTCTCCGGTCTTTTTGATGACGTCGATTTTTTTCCTGACTCTGTTTTGTGTCAAGCCCTGAGTTCCAAGGACGCATTCCCGCTTGACAAAAATCATCACCTTCCGAGGGTGAACAGCACAGTTCAGAGATTAGGGGAACAAATGGATAAACGTCCTTCCTGGCAACAGTATTTCATGGAGATGGCATATCTCGCGGCAAAGCGGAGCACCTGCCTGAGGCGTCAGGTCGGCGCTGTTTTAGTGCGGGACAACCAGATCCTTTCCACCGGTTACAACGGCAGTCCCAAGGGAGTGCGTCACTGTGCCGAGATCGGTTGTCTGCGGGAGCGGAAAGGAGTTCCATCAGGGCAGCAGCATGAGCTTTGCAGGGGCGTCCATGCCGAGCAGAACGCTTTGATCCAGGCTGCCATCAACGGTAGCAGCACGCGTGGGGGAGTTCTCTATTGTACGCATCAGCCTTGCAGCATCTGCGCTCGTCTGATCATCAATGCAGAGATCAAAACAGTCTATTGCGCCCAAGCTTATCCCGACGAACTGGCAGAACAGCTCTTTGAAGAAGCCGGCGTCGAGCTCATCCGTTTCGATTCCGCCAGCGGCGAGATCGAGCGTCTGATCTGAGCTATAGCCTCGCTTATCTTATTGATACAGGAAGCGTTTGATCTTCTGAGTCGGAGTCTTCTCGAAAGGTTCTCTCTGCTCCACGATCTTGTGTATGCGGGAAAATGACGCCACGTTCTGATTGACGTGGTTCTTCAGATCCATAAGGATCTTTTCCACGATCCTCTCTGCTTGAGCGCTGCCGACTTTATTGATATTGTGATGTTTTTCCAGCATCTCATAGTTCAGGAACACCCTTGCAATGATGTTTCCACCCGATTCATAAACCAGGGATTCCAAAACCATCTCGTCTTCATTGAGTTTGGCTTCGATCTCTTCCGGATAGATGTTCTCACCGCAGGCAGCGATAATGACGTTTTTGATCCTGCCCTTGATATAGAGATAGTTGTGTCGCTTGATGATGCCCAGATCACCAGTCTTGAAATAACCGTCCTCGGTATAGGCTTCCTCAGTCCGTTCCTTGTCCTTGTAATAACCCTTCATGACGGTCTGGCCTTTGATCTGGATCTCTCCGATCCCGGTCTTGGGGTCAGGATTGGCGATGCGAACTTTCAAGGTATCGAGGATCGTCCCGGTGGAACGGAATTTCACGACTGCGGGCGTGCAACCGGCGATCAGGGGTGAGGTTTCCGTCAATCCATAGCCGATGGCATAAGGGAAACCGGCTTCATAGAGGAAGCGTTCAACGTCGTGGGAGAGCAGCGCGCCTCCGATCCCAAAGAAGTGGATTTGCCCGCCAAAAGTCTTCATCAGTTTCTTTCCTGCGACCTTGTGCAGGAGCTTACGGGTCACCGGTAATTTATACAGCTCTTTGAAAACGATATTTCCGGTAAGCTGGGGATGCACCTGCATCTTGAAGATCTTCTCGATGATCAGCGGCACGGTCAGGATCATCGTAGGCTTGATCTTTTGCATCGCGGGGATGAGGATCCGTGCTGTGGGAGGTTTGTCCAGATAGTAGACAGAAGAACCCTGCATCATGGGAATGATAAAGCCGAGTGTGCACTCATAGGTGTGCGAGAGGGGAAGGATCGAGATCAGCCTGTCTTTTTCGTCCACGTGTTGGATACCCAAAGTCAGGATCGCGTCCATGACCAGGTTGCGGTGCGACAGCATCACGCCCTTGGAGCTTCCCGTCGTGCCTGAGGTATAGATGATCGCCGCCAGATCGTCTTCGCCAACTTCGCTCTTGATCAGGCCTACCGCCTTCAGAGCTTTATTGCGCAGTTTGGCGAGGGTCAAGCCACCATCACGGATGATCTCGCCGAGCGTTTCTTTCCCCAGCCTGGGAGTCATGTCTGTAAAGGTGTCGATATTGATCATCATCGGATAGGGCTCGATATCCGCGTAGCCGATCTTGTCATAATGCATGGTCGAGACAAAGACCAGCTTGGCACCGCTATGCTTGATTATCTGCAGGATCTCATTGTTGTGAAAGTCACAAAGTATCGGGACGACTACTGCGCCCATTGAAGTGATCGCCAGATAAGCTATGCCCCAATTCGGCATGTTTTGGCTGAGGATCACGACCTTGTCTCCGGGAACGATGCCGTGATTGACGAGGATCGCGATCACCTCATCGATCAGTTGTCTCAATTCTCCGTAATTTATAGGCTCGCCATCCACCATTGCCAGCGCGGGTCGTTCAGGAAATGTCTCGCAGGTGCGATCGATCATTTCCTTCAGTGTGCACTTTTCCAGCTTCTTCATCAATACTCCTTCGGGGTTCTAAGCAGGCTCAGGTCTTTTTGCCAATTGTTGATGCTTCAATCCTCAAGTCGCGATTACGCAATATTCCCCTCTGTAAATAATAAACCAGCTGCCGGGAATAGCAATGACTAATCCCGGTAGCTGCGACATCCTGTCGCAGGATGTCTTGTGATATCAGTTGCAATATCAACGGCTGGAAGCCGTTGCTACTTCTCAAGTAGCATCGACATCCTGTCGCTAACTGAGCCAGTTTTCATTAAGATACAGATCAGGATTCGTCGATCAACTCAGGCATTATGCAAGCAAGATGTCTACTATCCTATCCAGGTTCCTTCTGCCCCCGGATTCTTTTTGCCATCATAAAAACATCATCCCGGTATCATTTCCTGTCATGACAGGAAATGATACCGGGATGATAAGGGATTGATGGCGGGAAGTTATTTGTCTTGCTTGCGGAAGAGGATAAAGGAATAGACCAGAGGATAGAGGAGCATCCCGAAGGCGATTACAGCCAGGAGGTTGTGTATCTCTCGCTGTCCGCTGGCGATGAAGCCTTTGACGATCATGACAAGTCCACTGATCACGAAGAGCAATCCGCCCAATCTGTGTGTCTTTTGCCAGATATCATCACTGGCAAGTGTCCATGGCGTTTTGATGCCTATGAAGAAGTTCTTTGGGATCTTGGGCAAAATATTCCCCAACATGATGAAGAGTCCTCCGATCATCACAAAGACGATCCGGAAAGCGGCTGTCTTGATCCCTGCCCAGGCAAGATAGAGGCTATAGATGTTCAGCAGGGCGAAGAACAGCACCAAAATGAAGGTCAGTCCCGGTAAGACCCGCTCGAACCGCTCCTCGTACTTCTTGTACCAGGGAGAATACCAGGGCATGAGAAACATGAGCAAGAACATCCCGATGCCCAGTCCCAAACCAAACGCCAGAGCTCCATTCAGGCTCATCCATCCGTCTATCTCATTCTGTATGTTCCAATGTGAAGGGATCTTCGTTCCCGCTGGGATCTGCGCCACAAAGAACATGGTGACGATGAACTGAATCACGATCACGATCAATGACCATTTGTACTTGAGTAACCTTTGCATTTTATACCTCACTTTTGCTTATAAGTCCTGTTATCCAACTGATGACATCCTCAAACACGGTGGTATTGAGGCTGTAATTGATAAAATTCTGTCTCTTGTCCGCGAAGATCAGATCGGCGTTCCTGAGTATCTTAAGATGCTCGCTCAATGCGGGCTTCGAGATCTCAAAGTGCTCCGCGATCTCACCCGCGGTCATGACTCCGTGTTTCTTCAGCAGAAACAGGATCTTTCTTCGGTTCGCATCGGCAATAGCCTTAAAAAAGGAATCCGACATCCATTTCTCCTTTGCTGCCTTGCTTGGATAGGCAACGGTGATTAACTAAATACCTAATTAGCCGAATGCCTAATTATGTCAAGAACTATTTTGACTTAGCTCCGGTTTTTTCTGTTGACAAGTCCGCAAACCCCTGAATATCCTGCATCCAGCAAAATAATTAGCTGGAGATATTAATGAAACCTGTATTTCTGATAGCCATTCTTATCTTTGCCCTGGCGTTGCCTTTCGCCACCGGACTTTCCGCTCAGGAAGCCGACGATGACACCGCCCAGCCTGTTCTCACAGATGAACTCAAAGCCACTCTGGATAATTTCTGGAAGGTCATGGCATACCAGAGTGACAAGGCTTTTTGCGATAGCCTGGTGGCTTCCGGGTTCGTGCCCAATGACTATTCTGCCTATCTCAGCGATAAACTTCTCGCTGATATCGAGAATGCCGGGATCGAGATCGACGACTATTACTACTATTACTATTATTCCGAGGATGAAATTGACGAGATCGCCTGGGATTGGGAACAAGACCTCCTCGGCGCGCTGGATAATATGAAGGATTATAAGATCTCGCTGACCGCTCCGGACCAACTGGTCCAGATGGCAGATGAATACTATTTCTATGACCTCAGCAAAGCCATTGCTGAATATAGTTTAGAATAAACCTGAACTGATTTGAACGAATACCCTTTAAGGAGATCAACATGAACTACAAACTTATACTAATCATTGCCCTGCTTTCCGCTCTGATCCTGGTTGGTTGCGGCAAAAAACAGGACGCTGCCAAGCCGGATACCATCGCGGTCATGTCTGACAGTCTCAGAGCTCTGAATGACGCTCCGACTGATGAGCCAATCGAAGAACCTACAGCCCAGGGAACGGTCGGCAAAAACTCCATGGATGAATGGATCGCCGGTTATGAGAAAGTCGTCGTCGCTTATGAAAAGAATGCCGCGGACGGCAAACTCAGTAAGCAGGACATGGCAGAGATCAACAAGAAAATGGCTGACCTGAGCGACAAACAGAAAGACCAGAGCCTGACTCCCGCTCAGTTGACAAAACTGACCGGACTCATCACCCGGCTCACAAAAGTCATCCAGAAGATCAGAATGTAGCTCCGCTCACCCTAGCGGATTCAATCCGAAGATAGAATAGTAATATACCGGAGGGACAATGGCTCTCCGGTTGTTTATTTTATCAGGCTTCCTCTTCCACCGGCTCTGTTTCGGGAGTTTCCTCCTCAGGTTTATCCCTCAGGAGCATTTTCGCAACTATTGAACCAATAATACTCAAAGCAGTACTGATCAGGGTAAGGATCACTATTTTCTTGATCTTCTTCATCTTGCTGTCTCCTTTTTTCTCAGCGGGCATCTCGATACCCGCCGGATCACAATAACAATATAGGCAAATCAAGCCTGCAAGACCAAATCATTTATCCATTTGCGCAGCATTCTCTCAGGATAATCATAATCCCTGTTTCACACTACTACGGCTAAATAATCCCAACCACGCAGAGTTTATAAGTAAACAAAATAATAGTAAATATACTTGACACGGATTCCCTGTTGCTGAATGCTGTGAAATGACGATAGTCTGTTTTCCTTCACAAGTCGCCAAATCTTACCTATTTGAGAGGAAACCAATATGTTAGCGAAGCTATTTCCCAACTCCCTCAATCCCTTTTTTGGGTATAAAGGAGGTCGTCAGGTCTTTGTGCTTGTCATCTATATTATATTGTGTTTTGGCTCAGGTTTATGGGGAACTACCGCCACTACAGTCACCCACGATAGCGGCAACATCTCCACAACCTTGTATAACTTGCCCACCACAACCAGCAGGGCTTTGGAACCGGGGCAGTTAACAATGTGTGTACCCCATGGTGAGAGAGTAACCTCCGTAGATCTGCATTATACCATGACAGCCGTGAGCCCTTGCACGACTAGTGAACAACGATCGTTCCTGCTGTGTACCACAAGCAATATCAGTGAAAGTCAGATTTATAGCGGTTCCGGTACAGATTCCGGTGCTTATGAATACACCAGAACCGGGCTAAACATTGCTAATAACCTTATAGGTGAGATCACTTTCGAGTTACATGCCTTCCGCTCGAGTGGTGGCACAGGATCTGGCACTGAGCATAGCTTTGTGAACGATGGCTCCTGGTCACTGACTGTATATTCAGAAGAAACTCCTCCAGGCACCACAATGATCGACTTGTTCAGTTATAACATTGGCATGAATTCTGTATCACTTGGCTGGGTAGATCACAGTTATCCTCAACCTCAGAGCTGGGATCTGATCTGGGGTGAGGCAGGCTTCGATCCAGCCAGCCAAGGAACTCTGATAACTGGTATTTCTATAAACGACTATTCCTTGACCGGTCTTCAGCCTTCCACCACCTACACCTATTACCTTCGTTCAGTCTTTGCGGATGGGGTTATCGGATTGTGGTCAAGTCCACTATCGTTCACAACTCTTATGGCAAACGGAGAGTACTACTTATACAATATTGGCGATATCCCCACAACGTTGGAGACAGATCCCTCTACTTCCAGCCGGGCTATGGAATATGGCTCGGTGTTGCTAGAAATCCCTGATGGAAAGAAGATCAATTCTGTTGATATAAGTTACTCAATGATCGCCAGAAGCGGGAGTTCCATTGCGGACCAAAGATCGTTCTTGTGCTGCCTGACCAATAATACAACCGAGGATCTGGTATATGCAGGAGAGGCGCCCATACCCGAAGGCAGATGCAATTACAGCAGAAATGGACTGACCCTGGCAAATGGACTCACCGGCTTGGTAGAGTTTCAGATCCACGCTTTCCGTACCAGCGGAGGCTCAGGGTCAAACACAGATTACAACTTCATTGAGAATAACACTTTTTGTCTGACCGTTCATTATGCCCAGCTAAATCCCCCCACGGATCTACTTGTCAGTCAGATACTCAATAACTCGGCAGTGCTTGACTGGACGGAAAACTGCGATCCACCTGCATACTCTTGGGATGTTATCTACAATGCAGGTAGCTTTGATCCCTCTGTGACCGGCACGCTTATCTCCGGTTTGCCGGATTGTCATTATATCTTGACCGGATTATCTTCGTTTACTACTTACAACGTGTATATCCGTTCTGACCGGGGAACTGTTGGGCTCAGTGATTGGGCTGGTCCAATCGTCTTTACGACTCCGCCGGACAATGGATATTCTCTGGTTTATAATCAAGGGCAGATACCCACAACTCTGGTAGCAGATCCTTCCCTGAGCGATAGAGCCGAAACTCCGGGTCTACTATCTGTGACGATACCTTCTGACAAAAAGATCGTATCTGTGGAACTGCAGTACTACATGACCACAGGAAACGGATCATTTATGTCTGACCAGAGATCATTCCTGCTCTGCAGCACTAATGGAGTCACAGAGTCCCAAGTTTATAACGGAACTGGAAACAGCTCCGGAACATGTGCCTATAGCCGTTCCGGACTGACTCTTGCCAATGGCTTATTCGGAAATGTAGATTTTGAACTGCATGCCTTCAGGATCACAGGTGGAAGTGGCACGAATGAAGATTACAACTATGTTGAGAATGGATCTTGGCGCCTGATCATTTCTTGCGAAGATCGTTTGTTGCTGGAAACACCCTCAGAACTGGCAACGGTTAATATCGGCTACTATTCTGCTGATCTTTGCTGGACAGAGAATTGCTATCCTCTCGCCACATCATGGGATATCAAATATGGTGCAAACGGTTTTGATCCAAATATCTGCGGAACTCTGATCAGTGGAGTAAGCTCCAATCCCTATTCCCTCTCCGGGCTAACTGATAGTTACTACTATAGCTGGTATGTCCGTTCCAACAAAGACTCTCTGGGTTGCAGCGAATGGGCAGGACCGATCTCGTTTATCACTCTTTCCGAGAATGGCGCTCTCCTGGTCTATACCGCGGGAGACATTCCTTCTACTTATCTTCATAACCCTACAACCAATGACCGTGCTTTGGAACCGGGGTTACTATCTCTAACCGTTCCTGAGGGGAAACGCATTGTCAGCGTTGACATCGAATATTCCTTGACCGGGCGGGGTGTTTATGGCAGGATAAACTTTCAAAGGTCTTTTTTGCTTTGCAGCACGAACAATATCACTGAACCACAGGTTTATTCTGTTCAAAACTATGGGTCTGGAACCCAACCTTATAGCAGAACCGGGCTGACCCTTGCCAATGACCTAATCGGGACAGTCAGTTTTGAACTGCATGTGTTTATGATTTCCGGAGGGGTGACCGGCACCTCAGATTGTACGTACAACTTCGTCAATAATAACACCTGGAGGCTGGTGGTGCATTATGGAGATGCTCTAACCGTGACTCAGCCCTATCTCTTGAATACCACGAACATAAGTATGGAAAATGCGGAACTCAGCTGGATCGACAACTGTTATCCTCCTGCCACCAGATGGGATATCATCTATGGCGGTGTCGGTTTTGATCCTGTTACCGAAGGTACTTTGATCAGTAATATTACTTCAAATCCCTATATTTTGAATGGATTAGTCGGATATTCAAGCTATAGCTGGTATGTGCGCTCAGTCACGAATGCCTATGGCGCTAGCGATTGGAGTGGACCATGTTCATTCATGACTCCTCTTGAAATCGGACCAACCCTTACTTACAGTATGGGCGAAATAATGGCACCCTATGTTATAGATCCCACTACCGCAAGCCGTTCCGATCATCCAGGGATATTATCATTTGTTGTACCGGAAAACAGGTCAATATTGAAAATGGATGTTCAATACTCTGTACTCGCAGGCACTCAATGCTATCAAAGTAACCTGTTTCACTTCATGGTCTGCAGCACCAATGGAGTCACAGAGCCTCAGCTATATAGTTTGGACGAAGATACCTCCGCTATTACTAACTTCTCCCGTAGTGATGTGACCATTGCAAACGGACTAACTGGCTTGGTGACCCTTGAGCTCCATATATTCAAAGATACTGCTTATAGTCTCGGGTTCGTAAGAAACAGCACCTGGAAAGTCACAGTGTACTATGTTGCCAATCCTGTTGTCCTATCCGCTCCGTCGGTCTCGATATCAACCTCAGCGGGATCTCCGGTTATCAGCTGGACAGGGGTTGCCAATGCCAGTTCTTACAAAATCTATACTTCCGACATGCCTGGCTCATCCGCTTCCTGGTCCCTGCTGACGATCATCCCAGCCACAACCTTGAGCTACACTTGCAGCACGGCTGATTCCACGAAGTTCTTCAGAGTGGTTGCCAGTTCAGATCTGCCAGCCGATATCAGGAGACTTTCTCCCTACCTCAAGGAGTATTGACAGATCTTCCGAAAGCGTCACTGATCTAAGCACAGAAAGACATAGGACACATAAGGATATCACTATACGTCCTCTTAACCCTACTCTCTCATCCCTTAAAGGTTTGTATGGCAATATTGCCGAGACCACGCCGCGACCACGCCGCAATGCGGCGTGGTCGCGGCGTCTGTGCGGCAGTGTCATATCACATACCTTTAAGGAATGATGGAGAGATCTGGGAGAGGAATTTGATGATGATCGGGTTGACGCGATAGAAAATGAAGGATCGGAGACGGGCTCCGATCCTTCGCTTCTACTATTGGCGGATGGTCTATTGTTCGGCGGTCACCTTGTAGAAATAACGAAGCCCCGGGGTGCTTTCAGCCCAGGTCGTGGTGGCTGAAGTACCGCAAAGAGTGAAGGTTCCGTTTGGCGTAAGGCAATGATAGATCTTGAATTGTGTGACCGTTATGGGATATGTCCAGCTTAAGCTGATCCTATCCGGGGAAGTCAGATGCGTGATCGTAGGTGTCGGAACTGGTGGCAGAGCCGTCCAGTTCACACGACCATAGGCATCATTCTCATAAGCTTCGCCGGCGAAGCCTCCTGAATAGCCAATAAAGGTCAGAGTTCCCTGATTCGCTGTTTTCGCGACGTTCCATGATCCACTCCAGGTGTTGGTGGGGAAGACCGCGCCGGTTATGGTCAGATCCTGATTCGTGTTTATCATCAGCAATCTTCCACCGGAGACTCCGTTTTTGAAGGTGCAGTAATTGAAGGCATTAGCAGGATCGACGGTTGCGCCGGACTTGACGTACACGCCGTTGGTTCCGACGTATTCAAATACCGCATAGGAGGCGGAGATCGTTCCGCCACTTTCGACGTAGCAGTTGTAATATCCGGATTGAGGGCCAAGCGTTGCGGGATGACCGGAAGTTCCAGCGAACTCCAGCGTGCCACCGCTCAGAACATCGAGCAGTTTGCCATTAGAGAGCTGCAGGGTCGCATCGGCATCAACAGAGATCTTCCCGCCATTTCCAATGGTGATATTTCCAGTCGTGCGGTAGAGATGACCGTTGAGATCGAG
>DAOPZE010000045.1:0-17513 GCA_035353255.1 Candidatus Cloacimonadota bacterium | reverse complement strand
AACGCGCAAGGTCCTTTGAGGTCAGGGGATAAGGATCTTACGGTTGAGGGTCTCCTTTCCGCTGGAGGCTTTGATCAGATAAACTCCTGTGGGGCAGGAAGCGCCGGCATTGTCTCTGCCATCCCATTGCAAGGAGTTTTTCCCTTTGATAAATGTATCTGCCGATAGGGTTCTGACAAGTTGTCCCCGCAGATTGTAAACCTCGATCGTCGTGAACGCATTGTCCCTGAGCTCCAGAGAGATGCTCATCGTTCCCAGGAAGGGATTGGGATAGCAGAAAAGATCCTGAATGAGATCCGCCGGTGGGACGGTGATCGGGTCATCGCTCGCGGTGGGACTGTTCTCAAAGATAAATACGCCCTGTTCGGTGAGAACCCAGACTCTATTGTCGTTATCCAAAACCAGATCGACCAGGTCATAGTCATGATTCGGGTATTCGAAGACTGTGCTGAAGTTTCGATCCTGTCTGTAAATATACATGGATCTGTCGCCGGTGATCCAGAGATATCCCTCAGAATCGATGACCAGATGCCTGGCGCCGTAGCTATCTCCCGGCAGCGCCAAGGGCGAATATAGCGTGGTCTGAGGATCATAGCGCACGAGGTCATAGTCGCTATTCAGGACACCTATCCAGATCGAACCATCCGGCGCGGCAGCCATGCAGCGGGTCATGAGGTTATCTATGAAGGGTGGCTGCTGAGTGATGACGCCGTCGTCGATCGAATATAGCGCCCGGTTGTCAAACCAGATCCGGAGCTGGGGGTCAACAGCGATATTGTAGCTGTTGTTTATCGTGTAATCAGGTGTGGTCGTATTGATGTAGGAAACGGCTTCATTATCCACCACGATAATACCCAGTCCCCGGGAGGTGTAGAGGAGCTTATCCTGCCAGGGTGTACCCCGGATGCTTGAGAAGGAGAGACTTAGCCCGAGCTGTACCCACTGTTCGTTAATCCAGTGATAGAGCCTTCCGGACTGGGTCGAGAGATAAAGTCCCCGGGCGGAATTTCCACAGAGATCATAGTCATACGGACCATCGTCAGGAGCGGGGATGTGATCAATTCCATCATTGGTGATCTTACTGATCCAGGGGCTGTCATAGTAACTCAGCCAGGCATTATCCCAGGGATCTATATAGCAAGAGGATAGCTGGTTGGATTTGAGATCGGTATTGAAAAGAGGTGTATTCGTGGTCGAACCATTGGTCTGGGACAGTAGGTGCCCTGTGAGTCCGAACCAGGTGCTCGATCCCGCATAGACAGAGGTGATAGGGACATCAGGATAGCCATAGGTTGCGCTGGGGTAGGTAGTTATGTTCGTCCCGTCGAAGCTGAGCAGACCCTTGGGCGAAGCGATCCAGACGGTGGTTCCGCTGATGGAAAGTTGCCTGGCGTTTGCCAGGATGTATGAATTGCTCGGCTGGCTCCAGACAGTCCAGTTATATTGATAAAACCTGCTCAGACCGTAGTTGGTGATCAGCCAGATCCCTCCGGCAGCGTCGGCTTTGATATCGCGGATGTTGTTGTCCGGCAAGGGAGTATTATTGGTGTTATAGTGGTAGATCCCCGGGCCGGTGCCCCCAACGAGGCGCACCTCAAGTCCGCTGGGATAGCCGAGATAGAGGCGGTTCTGATCGTCACAATAGATGCAGTTTGGCGACGGAAGATTGGTCAGGTGGACGAATTCATCCGCGGCGGTGATCATGCCAACGCTCGATAAAGCAGTGCCGGAGTAAGATTCATCAATGCCAAACCACACCCTGTCTTGTGAATCCACGCTCAGGCAGAAGATCGGCTGGGTGGATTGGACATGGCTGATCACTCCATCGACCAATTTGAAGAGCCCGGAACTCGTACCGATCCAGATAGATCCATCGCTCCGGCTGCCCAGACAGAGAACTCTTTGAGCCTGCAAGCCGGAATTGGCGATATGGAAAAGTTCACGGGAAAGGTCTGAGAGACTGATGCGGAAGAGCCCAACATCAGTACCGGCATAGATATAGTCGCCTTCCTCAAGGATCGCGTTCACGGCTGAAGGGCCGTAAAGATAATCGACCAGTTCGACCTCGGCAGAAACCCTGCCGAGGAGCATTGCCAAAACCAATAGAAATAGAACAGCGTTGCGCATCGCTGCCTCCTCATCCGGGGATCTCCTCTCCCCGATTATTCTGTGTCTATGTCCCGGGGCTAAGCCCCGCTATGCATTACTTGTTGTCCCGACTCTTCTTACCTACTGTCGCGATATAGATAACATACTCATCAATGCCGTCCAAGCCAAGAGATTCGTTCATCAATTCGTCCAGGAAAGCTCCGATCATGCAAGCGCCACCATCGATGGCTTCAGCGGCAAGATGGAGATTCTGCGCGGCGTGACCGGCATCGAGGTAGAGATAACGGTAAGCCCGCTGTCCGTAACGCCAGACGGTGCGGTAGGGCACAGCAGTCCAGATGAAGGTGACCGCGGAGGTTGCCGCCATTTCCTGGCGGAAGCAGCCTTCGAAGATCTCAGCTTCTTTCTCGGATGTGGTGTCCATGAGTACGAGACAATGCTTGATCGGGTGGTAATAATAGAGTCCGCTCTTGAGCCCCTGCACCCGGCGGATGTACAGATAAGTCTCCAAAGGATGGCGGGAACCGGCGGAAGGGACGTTGCGCATGGTGATCTCGATCTTCTCATTGGAACGGAAGTCGCGCGCCCAGGAACAAGACCAAAGCAGGTAGGAAAGTTCGTCCATCGTGAGTGCCTGATCCGAATATTTACGCAGACTGCGGCGCTGTTCCATGGCGCGATAGAGGCTTATCACAGGGATATCGATCACTCCGATGGCAGGGAGGGAGACCAGTTCACCGGCGCGGGCTTTGATGGCGTCCGGACGGGTTATACCGCGTTCCTGATCGCTGTTACCCTCATAGAGGTAGCGGGTCAGACGCAGGAAATCGGGTCCGATGGTCTCAGCCTTGGAACGTTCATCGTTGATCTGGTTCAGAAGGGGACGCAAGGTCTGCTCAAACAGAGTGTATTCCTCGTGGCTGATCTTGGCTTCTGCGATGATCTCTTCACGGGACGCACCTCTGGTCTTGTAAAAAAGGTAGCTGAAGGTTTTCATGTCCATAACAGACTCCCGGGCATAATCTATGGTTATTTGGTGATTGCCCTGGTCGGGCAGCCTTTATAGTTGGCGTTGTTGCCGTCCGCGCAGATTCCGCAGGAGACGCATTCAGACTGATCGATGACTGCTTTACCCTTGACCATGGTGATTGCTTCGACGGGGCAGTTCGTCACGCAGAGTCTGCAGCCGATGCACTTTTTCGGATCGACGGCGTAGGTAGATTTCTCGTCATAGGCCTTGTACATGCCGTCGCCGATACGCAGGGTATAGAATTCATCCTTGTACATGATCTTGGTCACATAGAGGGAATTCTTCGCTTTGGGCGCTTCCACGTAGAGGCTGTCTCCGGAAACGAGGTGAATACCGAGGCTATCCATAGCTTCGGGTGGGGCAAGGAGGAGATGGAACTTGCCTTCATCGGTCTTGATATAGTGTTTTCCATTCTCAAACAGGTAATGCCCGCGGTATGCCATAATGTCCTCATCGGTGACCACGGCAAAGAGCATAAATCCCAGCAGCGCCAGGATCACAATTCCTAAAATCTTCTTCATAACAGACTAGTTTCTCCTTTGTCCTTCAGATAGTCCACAATCTTCTTGACGTCTTCGGCGCGTTCTTTGGTCGTGACCAGAATGGCGTCAGGGGTTTCGATCACACAAAGATCCTGCACTCCGACAAGAGCGATGAACTTCTGAGAATAAACGTAATTATCATGTGATGCAAAGGCTATTCCACCTCGGGGAAAAGTGTTGCCTTCGGCGTCAGTGGGAGTCAGATCCGCCAGAGCTTTCCAGCTGCCGACGTCGCTCCAGCCGAGCTTTACGGGGATGATGGCGCGGTTTTGGGCGGGTTCCATGATCCCAATATCTATGGGTGTCTTGGGCATTGAGGCATAGATATCGCCGATCTCCGTGGAACCGGAGTCCCAGCGCTTAATGATCTGTCCGAGAAGCATATTCAGATCCGGCATCAGACAGGTAAAAGCGTTCGCGATGATTCCCAGCCTCCAGACGAACATCCCGCTGTTCCAGTAGAAATTGCCCTGTTCCAGAAAAGCTGCAGCAGTCTGCTGATCCGGCTTCTCCTTGAACCGTTCGACCCGGAAAACTCCTCCGGAGATCATTTCGCCGGCTTCGATATAGCCATAACCCGTGGCAGGATATTCTGGAACGATGCCAAAAGTGACGAGCTTTCCCGCCGCGGCGACAGTGTCTGCCAGCTTAAGGCTCTCCAGGAAGGCAGAACGGTCATTTATAACGTGATCGGCGGGTAAGACGACCATGGATGTGTCTTGAGGGTATTTGCGCTTAAGATAAGCCACAGAGAGCGCGATGCAGGGAGCGGTATTCATCCCGAACGGTTCGATGATGATGTTCTCCTCAGGCAGCCGGGGAAGATGCTCTCTCACCAGAGCGGTCTGCGAGGCGGCAGTGACGATAAAGATATCTTCCATAGGGATGAGTGGCAAGAGGCGCTCCACGGTTAGCTGGAGCATAGATCTGTCACCGACAACGCGCAGGAACTGTTTGGGCATGGTTGCCCGGCTTTCGGGCCAGAATCTGGTGCCGAATCCGCCTGCCATGATCAGAGCTATCATGTTTATCTTCTCCTTTATCGCTGCAGGGTCTGGGCGTTCTTGGGATAGCTGTAGTTCCAGACGCTCGCGGCAATGCCGCTATTGAGCTTGATTCCGCTGAAGGCGTAGCTGACGCTGTTTCCCGAGAAATCTATGTAGGAGAGGTTTTGAACCAGACCGCTGGATTTGTTGATCACCGCGGAGAGACTTTTCAGCATTGGGTCTTTATTGGGCTTGAGGCTGACGCTGACGGTTTTTGTGTCCTCTTTGGTGACTGATACTGTTGATTTACCCCAATAGATCTGCAGGACTTCGACTGGATTCATCCTGCCGAATTGAGGCTGGACGACTGATTTGATGATGGTGTTGGACATCCCGTCATAAAGGGTTATCTTACCGCTTTCGATCTGCAGACGCTGGATCTGGGGTTTGGTGAACATCATCAGCATTCTGCCCGGAGTGAAATAGAGGTTTCCGCTATAGGTGATGCTTTTCTTCATTTGGGTATAATAGTTGGTTTGGCTCACAGCTGCCTGGAAGCTGGAAATGCCCTTATAGGCGCTCTGGAGCTTCGTGTAGATAGCCTTAGGCGCGGTGACCGAGCCGAGGCTCAGGATCAGGAGCAGTATGGCAGTGATCAGTATATATCGTTTCATAATTCCTCAGAAAAGCTTTTTGTTTCGGGGTAGTGTTCAGTCCATGGCGGAAGGCAACCGCTCTCTTGAATCATTACTCATGACCGGGAACTATCCTTCAATCTTCTTCCAGCCCCATCTGCACCAGATATTCACGATCAGCAAGGACGTCCCGGGATTTGCTCCCCAGATGCGGACCGATGATCCGGGCTTGCTCCAGCAGGTCGATCAGCCTTCCCGCACGGGCATAGCCGATCTTGAAATGACGCTGCAGCATAGAGACAGAAGCGGTTCCGCTGCGCACGATCACTCTCGCCGCTTCGGGGAAAAGATCGTCGTCGTAGTCTATGTGACCGACCTCGCCAGTAATGGTCGAGGTGATGGAAAAGTCTTGTTTAGGTTTGGGTTGCATCGCCAGGAAGTCGTTGGTGCGTGCGATCTCGTGATCGGAGACGTAGGTGCCGTGGATGCGTTCGGAGATTGCTTTGCCCGGAGGCAGGAAGAGCATATCACCTTGCCCGAGAAGCCGTTCCGCGCCGATCTGATCCAGGATCACGCGGGAATCCACCCGGGAAGAAACCTGGAAGGCGATCCGGGCGGGGAAGTTTGCCTTGATGATACCGGTGATGACCTTGATGGATGGTCTTTGCGTGGCGAGGATGAGATGGATCCCGACGGCGCGGGACATCTGTGCCAGACGGGTGATGGGGAGCTCGATATCTTTACCTGAGGTCATGATCAGATCGGCAAATTCGTCCACGATGATCACGATATAAGGAAGCTTTTCCAGATCTTCGCCCTCAGTGGTCTTTTCGTTGTAGCCGAGGATGTCCCGAACCTTGGCTTCCTGCAGGAGTTCATAGCGCCGTTCCATCTCCTTGACCGCCCAATACATGGTCTCCAGAGCTGTATCGGGATCGGTGACCACGTTGCCGATCAGATGAGGAAGGTCGTTGTATCCCGCGAGTTCCACGCGTTTTGGGTCGATCAGCACCAGACGCAGGTCATCGGGCTTGGTGCGCATGATAAGGCTCATGATAATTGTATTGATGCAGACGCTTTTACCGCTGCCTGTAGCTCCGGCGATGAGCAGATGGGGCATCTTGGCAAGATCGGTGATGACGGGCTTGCCGGCGATGTCCTTACCAAGTCCGAAAGCGAGCTTGGATGGATGATTGCGCATCTCGTCCGCCAGGAGGATATCCCGCAGATAGATCATATCCCTCGTGAGGTTGGGGATCTCGATGCCGATCAGTCCCCTTCCCGGGATGGGTGCCTGGACACGGATGGATTTCGCTTTGATCGCCAGTGCCAGATCATCGGCGAGAGAGACGAACTTGTTGACCTTGATGCCCTTGGCGGGTTCAAGCTCATACTGGGTTATGATGGGGCCGATGTTGACGTTGCGGACTTCTGCCTCAATTCCGAATTCAGCGAGTTTATCCTGAAGTATCTTGCTGGTGGCAAGGATCTGATTCTCGATCTCCTTGCGGTCTTTGTCCGAAAGCTTGACCGGACTCTCCAGGAAGTCCGAGATGGATGGCATGATATATTCACGCTCGTCATCGTCTTCATCCCTGTTGACCGGGACGGGAGGCTTTTCTTCCTGGACGAGTGATTTCTTGCGTGGTGCGGGTTCTGGCGGCAGGGGAACCTCATCGTTGATCGCCAGAGTATGATCGTTGATCACCGGGTTTGGCTGCGCAGGCGGAATGTCCTGAGTCTTAGAGCCATTATCCGTGCTGATCGTGGGCTTGGGTTCGGCTTTAGCGCTTTCCTCCCTGGCTTCCTGCCAGCGCGCGAGGTTTTCCGCGGTTCCGGCGAACCAACTCTTGATCCTGCGGTATTCAATGATCAGGATAAGGGTCAGGAGCAATCCTCCGATCAGGATGATCCAGGAACCGGTCGTTTTGAAGACACCTTCTAAAAGATGCCAAACGAAGAGCGGGAGGATCGAATGAGGATATCCTTCGACCTTGCTCACTAAAAGGATCTGCAGGACGAAGGCGACCAGAACCAGCAAGTACCCCTTTTGTCTGCTTCGCTGGAGGTCAGGCTCGAGAAAGAACTGGAAACTCATGACAGCGATGATGATAAATCCTAGCAGGGAGAGCCAATAGCCGAAGAGATAGCTGAAAACATAGCCAAAGAGGATGCCGAACACTCCGATGGGATTCTGGGTCTCCGCGTGATCCGCGCTGAACCAGCTGACGATGTTTCCTTCGCCCTTGAGGGTATCCATATCGCTCTTGATGGAGCTAAATCCCATGATCAGGGAGATGATGATCAGGAGGCTCAGAATACTGATCGCGCCGCTGATGAGCCGCTTCTTCAGCGGACTGAGTCCCTTGCTGCGTGGTTTCAGCTTGGCTTTGGCGGTGGGCTTCTTCCTGCTTTTATTCATCAGGCTTGTCCTAAACGTTGAAGCGGACAGAGATGATATCTCCGTCCTTGACCAGGTAATCCTTGCCTTCCAGACGGAAGAGACCCTTCTCTTTGAGGATCTTCTCAGACCCATGCGCGATCAGATCGCCGTACTTGAAGCATTCCGCGCGAATAAAGCCACGCGCCAGATCGGAATGGATCTTCCCCGCGGCGGTGACTGCATTATCACCCTCGGTGATCGTCCAGGCACGAACTTCATCCTCACCCACGGTGAAGAAGGAGATATAGCCCAGAAGCCGGTAGCAGAGATGCGTTAGCTTGTCCCGCACGGATTCGCTGATCCCCATGTCTGCCATGAAAAGCCCGGCTTCTTCTCTGTCCAGGCGGGAGAGTTCTTCTTCGAATCTTCCCGCGATGGCTTCGACGAGATAGCCACGCTCCGTGAAATAGCTTAATAATTCCGCCTGTCGCGGGAGTTCGTCCTCCGCGCAGTTCAGTAGCAATAGCACCGGTTTCTGGGAGAAGAACTGAAATCCCCGGATGGATTTCTCTTCCTCGGGCTTGAGCTCCATCCTGCGGATCGGAGTGCCGGACTGCAAACCTTCGCAGATGCTCCTGAGAGCGTGTTCCTCGATCTGAATGGCGGGAGTGCGGACTCCACGTTTGTAGCCCAGTTCGATCTTCTCGAGCCGCTTTTCCGCAACGATCATATCCGCGAGGATCATCTCCTGCTCAAAACCGTCCAATTGCTCCGCGGGACTTGCCTTGCCATAGAGTTCATCAAGCTCTCCATCCGCAAAAGAACGCAGCACCAGAACGAATCCCTCGTTGGTCTTGATCTCCGAGAAGAGCGCGTTCTCCGGGTTCTCAGCGTGGGCCGAGAATATCCCCGGATAGTCATGATACTCGATCGTGGCATAGATGGTCTTCTTGGGTTTGTAGATCTCCGAGAGCCGGGTGATCCGCTCGTCCATGACCTGAACGACGCCAATATTTGGTTCGTCCGCGGGGGGGAGATACTTATCCGTAGGGTGTTCACCCCCGGTAAGCGCGTTGAATATCGTGGTCTTGCCTGTCTTGGGTAATCCGATGATACCTATTTTCATTGGCGTTTAAATCCTTTATCAATACTGACCTTGAGTGCTTTTATCTCTCCCGGGGTGAGCATTCTCCAGCTCCCCGTGGGCAGATCTTTGAGTTTGAGCGGACCGAATTGCAGCCGCTTGAGATGGCGCACCTTGCTGCCCACCGCCTCGACCATCAGCCTGATCTGGCGTTTCTTTCCTTCCGTGATCACGATCTTCAGCGTTGTGGAACTGTCTGTCTGCGCGTTTACGAAAATCCCCGCGGGACGTGTCTTTCCGCCTTCGATCTCAACTCCGCCGCGGAGCTGATCCAGCTGGAACTTGTTCAGTTTCCCGCTGACCTCGGCTTTATAGACCTTCTCCACATGGAAGGTCGGATGTGTGAGCCGGTTGACCATGTCACCGTCGTTGGTAAAGAGCAGCAAGCCTTCGGAGTTTTTATCCAGTCTGCCGGCATAAACTGCATTTCGGGCAAAGTTCGGGAGGAGTGAATAGACTGTGGCGCGTCCCTGCTCGTCGGAGCGGGTCACGACGATCCCGGTGGGCTTATTCAGTACGAGGTAATAGAACTCCAGGCGGGGAGCGACCGGCTTGCCTTCGAAGATGACCTCATCCTTGTCAGGATCGACCTGTGTCGCCAGATCCTGGCAGACCTTGCCGTTCACGCTGATCTTGCCTTCAGTTATCAGGGATTCGACCTTGCGTCTGCTACCGAGCCCCGCTTCCGCGAGAAACCTGTTCAATCTAACCATTTACCAAGCCTCCAGGCTGTTTTGGATTACTGTCTTAAATAGTGTTCTGATCAGCTCGATTTGAGCCTCTTCTTTGGTCTTGAATCTGGCGCTGCTCTCGGTTCCCACGGCGTAAAGCTCCGACACGGTGAGGTTTTTGTTCTCATAAATCGCCTGGTTTGAGATCAGATCGGTAAACACGACCGCGACTGTCAGATTCAGCTGGTAATCCTGAACCTGATTGGCAGAATCATAGCTGTAGATCTTCTCCGTGAAACTCAGGATACTGCCTTCCAGAGTGCAATCCGGTGCCTGTGTGACGAGCTTTAGCCTGCCATCATCACGGAATTCCGTGGTGAGCCGATTCAGGACAAAATCCCCGATCGTGTAGTCCGAACTTTTATTCTCAAACGGAGTCACCCGAATTTTTTTTAAATGCGGGTAAGCGTTTGAATAGACAGAATATGCACATCCTGAGAGGAGTGCCGTCAGACATAGCATATAAATAATTCTCTTGACCATAAAACAACCTTCAGAAATATCATATATCTTTGTCAAGTTAAACCTTGACTGAACCGTGTTCAAACAAATTCTTTATACACTTATGGAGGTATAAAATGGCCAAGAAGTTTTTGTCCAAAGCTGATGCAGCAAAGAAACTTAAGGTCTCTGAGAACGTCATCCAGGAGATGATCAATACCAACGTCTTTGAAAGCAAGCTCGTGGGAAAAAACGTTAAAGTTGATGAAGACTCCATGAACGAATGGCTGGAGAACCTCAGCGAAAACGAAGAGAAAATGCTCGCTCTCAAGCGTGTGATCTGCCACTTTGAGGAGTATATGCGCCCCGAGAACATCTTCCTCGATTTTCACGCGGAAAACAAGTACGATTCCATCCGTGTCCTCAGCGAGAAAGCCAAAGATCTGAAGCTCGTGCGCGATGCCCGCTGGCTCTATGAAGTTGTCGTTGCCCGTGAAGAACTGATCTCCACCGCCATCGGCAACGGAGTCGCCCTGCTCCATCCCCGTCACCTGCATCCTTCCAAGATCAAGATGCCCAGCATCCTCTTTGGTCGTTCCGCGGAAGGCGTGGATTTCGACGCTCCGGACAACAAGCCGGTGAACATCTTCTTCATGCTGCTCCTGCACAATGACAAGCAGCACCTGTTCTCCCTGTCCTACATTTCCAAGCTGATCATGAATCCGGAGATCCTCGCCTCGTTCACTGAAGCCGCGACTCCCGCCGAGATCCATAAAGCCCTTACCGTGATTCCGGAAACCCAAACCAAATAATCCCCTTAGTTTGATGAAAAAAGTACTTGTGATCCTGGGATCCAGATCTGACGAAGCGATATGCAAACCGGCTCTGGATCTCCTGACGGAGTTTGGGGTCGAATATAATTACCATATCTCATCGGCTCACAGAAACCCAGTTCAGACGGCAGAGCTTGCCCAAGGAGCTGTTGCCGCAGGAATTGGGGTCATCATCGCCGCAGCCGGTATGGCAGCTCACCTTCCGGGAGTTATCGCCGCTCACACCCCTCTGCCGGTCATCGGTCTGCCCATCGCTTCGGGTAGCCTGAATGGCGTGGATTCCCTCTATTCCATAGTCCAGATGCCTCCCGGCGTTCCGGTCGCCTGCGTGGGCATCAATAATGCCAAAAACGCCGCCCTCCTGGCGATCCAGATCCTCGCCACGGCATCACCCGAGCTAGCCGCCAGATTTGCTCAGTACAAAGCAGACCTGGCTAGTCCCAGATAAACTGCCAAGCTGAAGGGGCTGCCGATTTCTGATCGGCGGAGGCGGTGTTAGAGCCTGTTCAAAAGGAATCAAGCTTCTGTGGCGAACAGAATTTGCCACCCCAATGCTGCCACCTGGGGATTCCCATCTTCTCTATTTGAAAGAGAGCTTTTTGAACTTATTTCTTTACAGATATGGCACTTCAGATTCACTGGCTTCAAAATCCAACATAAGGACCATTTTAGTGACAAAATTCACAGATTTCACCTTGCCGGAACCTCTTCTCCGTGCCGCCAATGACCTCAACTATGAGGTACCGACTTCTATCCAGGAAAAATCCATCCCCTGGCTGCTGGAAAATGACTCCGATCTCATCGCTCTTGCTCAGACGGGCACAGGCAAGACAGCCTCTTTCGGCTTTCCCGTGCTCAGTCAGACTGATATAGAAAAACTCGTCGTGCAGACGATCATTCTCTGCCCCACCCGCGAATTGTGTCTGCAGATCGCCAAAGATCTCCAGTCCTACGCCAAATACATGCCCCGCATCCGCATCACCGCCGTCTATGGCGGAGCTTCCGTGCAGAAACAGAAAGACGCTCTCAAAGCCGGCGTCCATATCGTGGTCGGAACCCCGGGACGAGTCAATGACATGATCCGCCAGAAAGTCCTCAGGCTCGGCGAAGTTCGCCGCCTGATCCTCGATGAAGCCGACGAAATGCTCAATATGGGCTTCAAGGAAGAGCTTTTCGAGATCATGGGCTTCACACCGGTCTGGAAGCAAACCCTGCTTTTCTCCGCGACCATGCCCAAGGAAGTCGCCAACCTCGCAAAATCATTCATGCGGGATCCGCACCGGATCACGGTGGGTGACGAACATAAAGGCGCCGCCAACATCCAGCACTTCTACTACAAAGTCCAGGCAAGAGACAAATATCTCGCGCTCAAAAGAATAGCCGACATGAGTCCGAACATCTACGGTATCGTCTTCTGCCGCACCAGGATCGAGACTCAGGAGATCGCCAACAAACTCCAGAAAGACGGATACAACGCCGACGCTCTGCATGGTGATCTTTCCCAGGGACAGCGTGAACTCACCATGAACCGCTTCCGTTCCAAGTATGTAAAGCTTCTGATCGCCACCGATGTCGCGGCTCGCGGACTCGATGTCGATGACCTCACACATATCATCAATTTCAGCCCACCGAGTGATCCGGACGTCTATATCCATCGTTCCGGCAGAACCGGCAGAGCCGGTAAAAGCGGGATCTCGATCACGATCGTGCATGTCAAGGAATTGCCCGATCTCAAAGCCGCGGAAAAACGTCTCGGCAGAGATATCGTCCTTGCCAAGGTTCCCGAAGGCAGGGAGATCTGTGAAAAACAGCTATTCCACTTCATCGACACAGTCGAACGTGTCGAAGTGGACGAAGAGAAGATCGAAACCTTCCTGCCCACCGTCTATAAAAAACTGAGCTGGCTCAGCCGCGAAGAGCTTATCCAGCGCTTCGTCTCGGTCGAATTCAACCGTTTCCTCAATTACTATAAAGACACCCAGGATCTGACCAATCTGAGCGAGACCGCAGTGCGCGAAGTTAAAAAGGAATATTCCTTCAAGACCTTCAGGCTGACCATCGGTTACAACCAGCAAGTCACCAAGCGGGAATTGATGCGCTATATCAACCAGCTTAAGGTGACGCGCGGCATCGAGATCGGCCAGATCGACCTCTACCCGGATTACACTCTGGTAGAGCTGGACGGAGATTTCGAAGCTCAGCTTCTCAAAGCCTTCAACCGGAATAAGTATCGCGGAGTCCCGCTCACTGCCACCGTCGTGGAAGCTCAGCGCAAGAGGAAACGCCGCTAATAGTACAGGCGCTCGCCGTAGCGCCTATAAAAAACACCATGCCCACCCAGAAAGGCGCTACGGCGAGCGCCTGTACACGATATCCCGAAAATCTGTTCCCTACTCCCTGTTCCCTTAATACCGGAACTTAGGTTCCCAGTCCGGATCCTCTTTCGCCAGCAGATCAAACAGATACCAAACAGCGCAGAAATCATCGCCGGGGCCAAAGTACGCCTTGGCTACATGCCAGATCTTTCCTTTCTCGTCCTTGATCAGGGTCGATACTCCCGGATAGTAGCTGCCATCTTTGAGTTGAAACCCCAGATCAGGCTTGAGACTGCTGCCCTCTGTCGTCACCAGGTTAAAATCCCAGCCCCGCTCAGAGGCAAAAGCATCCATTTCAGCAAAGGGATCCGGCGTCGAGATCACGAAAGCTGCCCTGTCCTCAAGGTGCTTTTTCACACCTATAAAGCCATCCGCCCAGAGGGTGCAATAGGGACAGGATTTCCCCATGTTGTGCACCAGGATCATTTCCTCGTGATCGCCGAAGAGCTCTGAGAGTCTGATCGGCTTGCCCTTGCGGTCATGCAGCAGGTAATCCTCCACCCCGAAGCGAGGCATCTGTTTCTTCAGTTTGTAAAGCTCAGCCTTTTTGGCGATTATCTCCTGTTCCAGAGCGGATATCTGTTTCGTCAATTCGTTGTGTTCCATATTTCACCTCATTCTACTTGTAAATCTAAGTAAGCAGCGCTGTATGTCAATGGCTTATTTTGTGGTGTCGTGGTGGTACAGGCGCTCGCCGTAGCGCCTTTTTGTCGTGGTGACGTGGTGACGTGGTGACGTGTTTGAGGCTAGGAGTTCAAGGCGGCTAACAATTATTTAGATTTAGGTCTCTTCTCAGCGCCGACTTGGACTTCTAGACGATCAGTATCGATGCCTTGGCTGGACGATCACCAACAACTCAATCGCATGTGTCGCCCTGAAGTCCAAGCCGCCCTTCAAGAACGGTGGTCAGCTTGAGATTGGCTACGGCGGTTGAACTCCAGGCTTAGATTGGCTACGTCGAGCGCCTGTACTCCCCACCACCCGAAAACCTGATCCCTGATCCCTGATCCCTGATCCCTGTTCCCTGATCCCTGTTCCCTGATCCCTGATCCCTGTTCCCTGTTCCCTGTTCCCTGATCCCTGTTCCCTGATCCCTGATCCCTGTTCCCTGATCCCTGTTCCCTGTTCCCTGTTCAACGGTTTTTTCTTGACAGAATCATCACTATGCCGGGACAATGAAAATCATTGAAATTCAGCTACTCACCATTAGGAGGAAATAATGGCAGCATATTCCGTTAATGAAATTATCGAGCTTGCGGTTCAGATCGAACGCAATGGTTATGCCTTCTACAACGAAGCGACCAAGAGAAGAGACCTGGATGACAAATCCCGGGAGTTTATTGCTTTCCTGCGTGATCAGGAGCTCAATCATGAGAAGACATTCCTGTCCCTGAGGGACGAGATGGACACCATGATCCTTGAACTCAGCCAGGATTGGGAATTGGTCGCCTCTTACCTCAAGACCATCGTCGATTCCCGGATCTTCGACAGCGAGTCCTCGGCGATCAAGAGCGCCACGGAGGCGAAGGATATCCTCAGCATCGTCAACAATGCCATCACCTTTGAAAAAGACACTCTGCTCTTCTTCCACGCGATCAACGATGCCATCACCAATGAGAAAGCCAAGAAATCCCTCGTTCGGATCATCAACGAGGAAGTTTCCCATGTCCTCCGTCTGAACGACTACAAGAAGACCCTCAAATAATCTATATTGGAGCCGAGCCGGGGCTTGAATAGTCCCGGCTTTGCGTTTTCGGATGAGACGTTCACGTTCCGCCCGCAGGAGAGCGACCCGCACCTTCTACTTTGTGCTTGCCGTGATCCTGATGACCATCTCTCTGGTTTACAATCCCATCAGCGTGAGGCTCATGACCGTCGGAGTCGCGGTGTATTATCGCTTGAATCCGGTGATCTTCTACCGTCTGATCCGGGTGGAAAGTTCTTTCCGCAGCCTTGCGGTTTCCCATCGTGAGGCGGTCGGGCTGGGGCAGGTGCGCCAATCCACCGCGCATTATCTGAACGAGGATCACGAGCCGAAGATGCTCTATTCTCCGCTCTACAACCTCAAGGTCTCCGCCAAATACCTCATCTACCTGCGCAAGCGGTTCCACAACAACTGGAGCCTCGTCCTGGCTGCCTACAACTGGGGAGAGACGCATGTCTCCCGCAGGATCGGAGATCTCGAGATTGATCCCGCGGAGGACTATCGCAATCGCTTCCGCGATATCCCGGAAACCTATGGGTATATAGGAAAAATCCTCGGCCCAGCAAAAAAGACTTGACGAGAAACGGCATCTCAGAATCCATAATAGCAAAAAACTATCCAGGAGTATATTATGTTGCGTAACCAGAACGGACTCTCAGTTTATACTGTTCTTAGCGTAATACTGGCCATAGCCTTGGTGACCATCCTGGCACTGCCAAACTTCTACAATCTGGACAAGAACAAGAATATAGACGACTGCACCAATTACATGAAGTCCATCTGGGTCGCCGCCACGGACTATATCAAAGATACCGGAACGGATTTTAACGGTGATCTGGGCTTGCTGCTCCGCACCAAAAAACTCAGCGACCCCAAAACTCCCTATCTGCAGTCCCAGGGTTTTTGCCCGGAGACCTCAAGGGAAAAGACCCCCTATCTGGTCTATGGCAAATATATCGCCGGCGTGAGCGGAACCGAGATCAAGAAGAACATCGGCGTGATCGTCATTTGCCCCAATCTTGCCGGCTATCCCAAGCACTTCCTGCCCAAGAGCTTCTATGAGAACATGGATCCCTCGCCCCTGCAGAATATGATGACCGAGGATATCGATTTTATCGACACCATGACCAAATCCAACGGCAAACAAAAAATGGATGCCATGCTCCAATACATCAATATCTGGAAGACCAATCCCAAGGCTTATGAGCTTCGCAGAGCCGATTCCAATGCCCTCAAAGCCATGATCTTCCCGGACAAGGTCCAGCCCACCCAGACCGAAGATCAGATCCCTGAATAGTAACCTGACCATCAGCATATAAATCTTGTAAAAAGTCGTCTCTGGACGGCTTTTTCTTTGTCCTGGAGAAACGATGCAATACAAAGAGTTTTTAGACCATATCTATCAGAAATACTCCGGCAACGTCAAGCTGGAGCTCGACCGCATGGAGCACATCCTGGAGGAACTCGGTCATCCCGAAGCCACTCTGCACGGATTTCACGTCGGCGGAACCAACGGCAAGGGCAGCGTCTGCGCCTCTCTGGAGGCCCTTAGCCTCGCGCTGGGACATCGGACGGGGCTAAACACCTCTCCGCATCTGATCGACTATACGGAGCGTTTCCGCGTCGCAGGTAGTGACCTCCCCTTTGACATGATCCTGGAGACCTTCCTCAAACACGAAGCCTTGTTTGAAAAGTGGGACGCTTCCTTCTTCGAGATCACGACCGCGATCGCCTTCTCGATCTTCGCCGAACAGAAGATCCAGACCTCCGTCATCGAAGTCGGCTTGGGCGGAAGGCTGGACGCCACCAACCTCTGGACTCCCGATATCAGCGTGATCACGACCATCGGCCTGGATCATATCAAGACCCTGGGACCGACCCTGGAGATCATCGCGGGCGAGAAAGCCGGGATCATCAAGCCCGGAGTTCCCCTCGTTCTGGGACGCATCGAAGCTTCACCCCGGATGGTGATCCTGAATAAGGCGATTGAACAGCACGTCCA
Organism: Candidatus Cloacimonadota bacterium; assembly: GCA_035353255.1. Taxonomy (GTDB): domain Bacteria; phylum Cloacimonadota; class Cloacimonadia; order Cloacimonadales; family Cloacimonadaceae; genus PHBP01. Next base: position 597 of record DAOPZE010000045.1, on the reverse strand, counting down.
AGTCTATATCTGCGATGAGGATTTCTTTGTGGAAAACGTTTCCGTGCGCCTCGACGGACTGGAATTCGACTATCGTTTCCAGGATGTTCAGCTCGAAGGATTGCATGTAAACCTCCTCGGAGAACACCAGGCGGTCAACGTCGCGACCGCTATCACGGCTTTCATTCTGTATCTGCGCAAGCTTCAGCTCACCCCTTCGGAAGAGCTTATCAGAGAAGCTGTTCAGCATATCAACTGGCGGGGCAGGATGCAGCTCGTGCATCGTGATCCGACCATCATTGTCGATGGAGCGCACAACGTTCAGGGCATCACGGCTTTGATGAACAGCCTCCGCCGCATCTACCCTGCGGTCAGGCCCATCTTTATCCTTTCCATCCTGGCGGACAAGAACTACAGCGAGATGATCCGGCTGGTCTGTGAGAACGCCTCCCGCATCTACGTTGCCCAAAATAAGTCCGATCGCGCGGCGACTGTCGAAGAGCAATCCCGCGAGATCGCCCTGCACAACACGCCCTATATCCCCTGCGCCAGCGTGCGGGATGCCTATGATCAGGTCCTGCGGGAAGCAAATGCCTCGGACGTTATCATCTGCGGCGG
>DAOPZE010000044.1:0-17782 GCA_035353255.1 Candidatus Cloacimonadota bacterium | reverse complement strand
ATGGAGTATATATCATAAGATCCAGTTCCAACGATTCAGTAAACTACATCACGAAAGTAAAGTAGGCGTTTATCATACAGTAAAGGGTAATCTGCCAGGGTAGTATTCCCCGGGGTGAAAAAATCAAAGAACTATAATCTCTTGCAAGGCAGGCTGATAGGCGAATGCGGCAAAAATTATCCTCAAAACTGTCCCTGAAAAGGGGAAACTGTCCCTCCTTATATTAGTGAGAGCTGAATTTCCGGAAACAGCAAAACAAACTAAACTGGAGGACACATGAAAGTCACATTCAAGTACAACATCGGAACCTATTCCGGTACCCTCAACGAAATGACCTATGGCAGATACCGTGATGGTATGGTCTGCATCGGTCGCAAATGGGTAGTTCCCGCGGTTACCCCACAACAGACGGCTCTTGTAGATGTCGCCAAGAATCTCTCGGTATTGTACAAATCCCTCTCCCTGGAGTACAAAGCGAATCTCAAGACCTACGCGCTCAGGTATGGCGCTGAGCATGTTCCCCTGAGCGAACTGCCTCCCACCTGCTATGCAATCTTCATCAAGATAATGTACGCGTATCAGAAGTCTGCCGGATTGACCGTCAACCTCGCAACCCTCACCAAGAGCGATCTGAGTACGCTTTCCGCGCCTGTGGTCACGATCAAGGATACCGTTGAAGCCGGGCTCCTTCCTACTGTCACGGACTATGAAGCATTAACCGACGAGATGTAAGGAGAGAATGATGAATACAGAGAACATCGCCGTACTGGCAAAAGAACTGGCGACCTTCGTGAACAAACTGGTCAACGTCCCTTTCGTTTCGGAAGAGGAAGAGCAATTCGTCTTTGAACTGGTGATCCTGAAAGCGCTGCAGCTATTCACGAGCCAACTCGAAGAGATCCTGTAGTCACTGCCTGAACAGGAACTGACCGGAGGGCAACGTGATCCTCTCCATACCCGGAAACGGGGTGGAGAGGATCCATTTATATGGAGCTAGAAATGGGTGCCACTCGCGAGGGCATTGCCGGTGCGTCAAGTTTTTGGCGAACATGAGGCCGGAGAATATGGTCGGCACAATGACGGGAAAAGCATCAAAAAGAGGATTTTGCTTGACACCTGAAAACCTTAATACAACAAGGGAATTAAAATAATAATCAGACAGCAGGAAGCATGATCGCGATATTGACAGACCAAAAACTGGAACACCTTCAAAAAGAGATCCGATTTACTTTTGAGTTTATCTTTGGTAGCCTGGGCTACGAGCATAAGTTCATAGACGATCTGGAGAAGCTGAGAACTTCGGACATCCTGGTGATCTACGGGTTCAACGAGCCCACCGTGGAGGATCTGCGTACTCTCGCCAGGCGCTTCGTCACGCTGTTTATCCCTGCCGACGCGGAGCTGTTTGATCCTAAAGTGCTCAGCGCGGATAAGCTGAGGAAGAACCTCCGGGAAGTGAAACTGCTGTCGCTTACACCCGTTCTATCGGCGCGTAAATTCGATTACGCGGCACACAACATCTCCGATGAGGAGACCAATGCCGGAAAGATCAGCTTCGATCTGGTCGGGAACGTGTTCTTTCATCTGGCAGGATTGGAGGAGAAGGTCAGCAGAGCTCAATCCACTGAGAGCCGTGAAGCAGGCAGTGTGTTCTTCAAATACCGGGAAACACCCTACGTGGACAACCTTCTCTGGCTGATGGATTCCATGATCAAGGAACACAGCCGGGCGAGAGGGCAATACATCGTACAGAAGCAGTATTGGCCTCAGGGTCAGGAAGCCGCGGTCATTCTCACGCATAGCGTGGACGATCTGCAGAAATGGGATCTTGCCTCAATGATCCTCTCCATCGCGGATGATTTCCTGATGTTGATCAGCATGAACTGGCAGCAACTCTGGCATACGACTGTCGGGAAATTCAAGTATCTCTTCACGAACTATGAATTGAACTGGAATTTCGATGAATTCAGGCGTCTGGAACATGACGCGGGCATGAAGAGCACTTTCTTCATTGCCACTCACAGCTGTGATGACATCGATTATAATCTGGACGACGCTGATCTTCAGGAAGAGATCAGATCAACTCTGGCGAGCGGAAACGAAGTAGGGTTCCTGATGACTTCGGATAAGCGGAACAGAGACATCCAGCTTACCCGCAAGCAGGTTTTGCTCCATCAATTGAAGCAGGACAGCGTCGGAGTCCGGCAATTTGGCTATGAGCCGGATGATGAGCTACAGGAGATCAGGCAGACCATATCCCCTCTGTACAGCATGAGCACCGCCAGACAGGAAAATCCAGGCTACCCGCGCGGGATAGGAATACCATATTTCCCCTGGCTCAAGACCGGAAAGGCTGAATATCAGGAAATCCCGACTCTTTTCAGGGATAGCTTTCTCAAGGTCAGCAAACATAAAATCGTGCAATTGGACGATGCCAAGACGCTGATCAAGAAATTCTACCAAGCAGCTTTGCGAACCCGCGGGATCTTTTCTCAGGATTTCAGGATCGCCTCCTTCACCGATCTGCACCACTGCGCCAAGCTTTATCCCTATATCCTGGCGATGACCAAGACCAATAAAACCTGGGTTGCCACGGCGATGGAATTGAGCAAATGGTGGCAAGCCAGATCCAAGGTCGTCATCGACGAAGGCGAATATGAATTCTCAGTATTCTTTCCAGTTGATATGGACAGCTTTACATTGACACTGAACGGCGACTACAAGATCGTCGAAACAGACGGGCCTTCCGTCAAAGTGGACGGCAATCACATACGTTACACAGGAGTCAAGGCGGAGACGGTTTCGATCGTTCGCCTGCAAAAAAACACCTGATGAAGATATTGCATCTCCAGCTGCTACCGATACTCAGCGGGGTTCAGAATTTCAGCCTACGCCTGCTCGAGGGGCTCGATCCGAATCAATATGAGATCCATATTGCCGGGGCAGGAGAAGGATTCCTCGGGCCCGCAACCAGGGACAGGGGCTGGCAATATCATTCTTTGAGATTTCTTACCAGAGAGATCGGGATCACAGACCTTTTCGGGCTGATCGAATTGATCCTGCTTTTGCGGAGGGAAAAATTCGATCTTGTTCATACAAACAGCTCCAAACCCGGAATGTTAGGCAGGCTCGCGGCGAGGATCTGCAAGGTTCCCCGGATCGTTCACACCTGTCATGGTCTGCCCTTCCGTCAGGATCAGCCCTGGTATTCCCGCAGAGCATTTTCCCTGATGGAAAAGATCTCCCAGAGTCTGGGAGATATCAGCGTTTTCGTCAATAACTCGGATAGGATCTATTCCGTGAAAGGGGGATTGATCCCAGAGCGTAAGGCGACAACGGTTTACAATGCTATCCCGGATACTCTGAGAGCAGATCTCGAAAAACTTAGAAAACGGCGCAAATATCAGCAGGGCAAAGAAATCGTTGTGGGTTCCACCATGCGGTTCTCGGATCAGAAGAACGCGGTCGAATTAGTCGGCACGATATGCAGAGTTTGCCGTCGCACCGAGCAAATGAAATTCATCATTGTGGGCGATGGCGAACACTTCGGGCTCTGCCGGCAGATGGTGAAGAGCCTGGGTTTGAACGAGCGGATTCTTCTGCCGGGATGGGACAATGATGTCATCCCCTGGTTGGAGGTCTTTGACGCTTTCATCCTGTACTCCAGATGGGAAGCGCAGCCTTTCAGTATCATCGAAGCGATGTACGCGGGGTTACCCGTGATCGGCAGCGACATCAGTTCCATCGGAGAATTGGTCGATGAAGAAACGGGCTATATTGTACCGCTGAGTGAACCGAAGAAGCTGGAGGAATTGATAGTAGATCTGGGTAGTGAGTTCAGCGAAGCATTCGCTAAAGGTATGAAGGGGGCTGAACGGATCGCCTCGATCTGTGATTATCGGCAGATGGTGGACGCATATGATTCTATTTATAAGGGGTTAGGATGAATCTAGTCTTTATCATCGCTTCGGCATTGATCACAGGGATCGTGACCCTCTTGCTCCTGCCCACGAATATCAGGATCTCCAACAAGCTGAAGCTGGTCGCGTTGCCGGATGACCGGAGAGTGCACAAGAAGGTTATTCCTGAAGCGGGAGGATTGTCTTTCGGATTGACGATCGTCTTCATGCAGATCATCGGTGGAATTTGGTTTTATCCCGCCGGGCGGGGCATGATGTTCGGGCTGGCAGGCGCTGGTCTTTTGGCACTATTGTTGGGCGCTTATGACGACCGCTTTGAGGCAAAACCCTTTCCCAAGCTGATCGGATATCTGGCACTGGGCTTGATCATGTATTGGCTGGGATTTCGGGTGGATTCGCTCACCAATCCCATGGGCGGAGATTTTCAGCTGGGTTGGTTTGCCTTTCCCATGACTATCATCTGGTATCTTGCCGTTATAAACGCGATCAACCTGATCGATGGGATCGATGGACTTGCCGCGGGAATCACGGTCATCGTTTCAGGAGTTCTGATCGTCGTCGGCGCCAAGGACGGAAACTATCCTGTTGTCTGGCTTTCGGCGTTGTTGTTGACGGGCAATTTGGCATTTCTCAAGTATAATTTTCATCCGGCGAGTATTTTTATGGGAGACACGGGCGCCACTTTCATTGGCTTGAATCTGGCGGCAATTTCCACGGCAGGGGCGGCTCAATTCAAGGGGATCACCTCCCTGACCCTGATCATCCCCATGTCCGTCCTCGCCTTACCGCTGCTGGATGTCGTGCTGGCAGTGTTTCGCCGTCTCAGACTGGGGAAGATATTCACCGCGGACAGAGCTCATATTCACCACATGATGCTGGGATTGGGGCTTTCCCAGAGGACGATCGCGATTATAGTATATATAGTGACACTTCTTTTTGGGATGATCGCCATCGGATTTTCCTTTTCCGGTAAGCGGGTTCTATTTCTCGTCCTGCTTGGGCTGTTATCCCTGATGGTGATCTTGGCATATATCCTCATGCGACAGGAGCAGAAAAAATGAGAAAACTCTCGATCATAATGCTGTTCATCAGCTTCAGTATAATTCTTGGTGCGGGAAACTGGCAGACGATCACCAATACAGACCATGTTTTTGACGTTATCTTTTCAAATGGCCTGACGGCCTATTCCACCTGGGGTGGCGTCATCAGCCAGATGGAGATGAATGGTGATAAAACCAGGAACACGAAGTTCAACCCCTTGCTGGAGTATGGGATCTTTACCACTGGTGAAGGATTGGTTTCCAACGATATCCGGACTCTGGAACTGGTGGGGGATAACCTCTGGCTGGGCAGTTCCAATGATGGGATCAGCATCATCAGTCCGGCGGGGATCCAGAATCTCGATGTGGATCTTGGGCTTCCCTCATTGAGCGTTCGCGCCATTCGAAAAAAGGGATCTCAGATCCTGGTCGCTACGTCAAACGGGATCGCTGAGTATTATTATCTTCCGGGAGTGAGCTTCCCGCTTCTGCTGCATCAGTACAGATATGAGAATACCAGCGGGGGGCTTGCTTCAAACGATGTCCGCTCCATGTTCCTTGGAGGTGGGGATTATCTTTATTTTGGAACCCACCAGGGGATCAGCTGGGTGCATAGTGATTCCTTGTCCGTCGATAGTGCCTGGCATACCTGGACTCAGATGAACTCCCCCGTTCAGACAGGGTATGAGCCCCTGATCGAAGGTAATGGCTCGTACATGATGATCAGGAACGGGAACAGGATCTATCGGCGTGGGATCGATCCCTGGATCAATGATTGGGAGCAGGTCCAGATCAGCACAGGCACTGATGGGATCACAGCCATACAGATCGATCATCTGAACAGGCTCTGGATCGCTTTCGGGAACTGGGATGAAGATCTAGTCTCCTTTACCACTTCCGGCGATATTCTCCTGGCGATGATAGATGCCGAGGGGAACAGAACGGATTATCTCAAGAATCAGCTTGGACTGGCGGTCAATACCATAACCCGGATCATAGATAGTTTGCAGGGGCTCATGCTTGCATCCTGGGGAGATGGTTACTACATCAAGAATTATGAAGATTTTTCACAGTACAAGACCGAAAGCATAGGCTTTCCCAAGATCTCCGCTTCTGCGGCTGATAACGATCACATCATGTGGTTTGTCAGCGGCTATATTGACGCAGAACCCGTGAAGAAGGGCAGCTTGGGGATAAGTTATTTTGACGGGCAGAGCTGGACGACCAAGAATATGCACAACAGCCCTCTACATAATGATTCAGCGCACTGCCTCACGGTTGACTCGCTTGACCGGGTCTGGTTCGGAGCCTGGGATGTGAACTCAGCCTCCCCGACCGGCTGGAAAAACGGCGTAACCATCTTCGACCGGGCAACTGATAACTGGAAATATCTGAATACGAGCGGGATGCGTGACTGGCTTCCTGAGATCCAGGATTGGGGGCCATTGTTGCCGGGCAAGGCAGCCCTCATCGGTAGTACGATCGGTGGGATAAATACCGACCTCAACGGGAATGTGTTCGTTGCCTGCTACGACCGGGGATATACGGTCATCGGACCTGACGACACGCTTCTGGGAAGTTTTACGATCCCCAACAGCACCCGTCAGAGAGTGGTATATACCTATCATAATGGCAGGCAGTATTTCTTTGGAACGAATAATGACAACGGACTGGTGATATGGAACGACAACAGCATCCCCACCACGGAAGGGACGCATTGGGTCACCCCACAGCCCTCGGAGCTGTCTAACTGCCTGATCTATGGGGTGGTGAGCATCCAGACGCAGTATCCGGTCGGGTGGCAACATTGGGTCGCCGCCAGTAATGGTCTATTCATGTGGGACGAGACTAATTGGTACAAATACGATACGTCGATCAAGCGCTTCATCTATAACAGCAGTACGCACACCTGGGATAATGACCAGCTGTATTATGCCGATGAAGAGAGATTGTTTGGCAGTGTTCGCACTACCCCCACAGCGATCTATCTTGATCCTTTCGGTCGTGTCTGGATAGGATGCCTGGAGAACGGGATCACCATGTATGATCCTGATAAGGACAGGTTTACGAATTATTTCCTGCCTAAAGACCCGCTCCTCTCAAACTATATCTCAAGTTTGTCCTATGAACCTGTGAACGGTCTTCTTTGGATCGGGACTCCGGACGGGCTGAATACCCTTAAGATCGGACGTTACATTAAACCCATGACCTCGCTTGACCAGGTACAAGCCTTTCCCAATCCCTTCCATCCCGGTACAGACGGAAGGGTTCAGATCGCGAACCTGCCCGTGGACAGCATGCCGCAGGGGAAGAACCGCTGCAAGATCTATAACAGCGGTGGGGCGTTTGTTATTGAATTGTCGGAGAATGAATTTGCCCGGTTTGCCTGGGATGGGAACAACGACGCGGGAAAACCTGTTTCCAGCGGGATATATTTCTTTGTGGTGACGGATAGTTCAGGTGTGACCAAGCGGGGTAAGATCGCCTTGATCCGGTAGTTCTAGCGTCCGTTAACCCATTAACCTGTTAACTATCAAATGATCTGCGCGTCCTCGCCGTAGATCTGTTTGAATCTTTGTTCGTCAATATCCTGAGGCATCCCTTCGAAGACAGATCTCCCTTCCTTAAGGGCATAGACACGATTTCCATAACGGCGTGCCAGGGAAAGAAAATGCAGGCTGCAGATGACGGAGATGCCATCCCGACGGTTGATCTCGCCCAGATATTGCATGATCGAATCCGCCGTGGCGGGATCGAGGCTGGCAACCGGCTCATCCGCGAGGATCACTTCCGGTTCCTGCATCAGCGCTCTCGCGATCGCCACTCTCTGCTGTTGACCACCGGATAACTGCTTGACTACCCTCTTGCCGAAATTGGCAAGTCCGACGCGTTCCAGATTGTGCTGAGCCAGTTCGAGATCGGTCTTGGTGAATTTCCCCAGTACACCGTGATACCCCAATCTGCCGGTCAGGACATTGGTCTGAACTGAAAGATTCTTCACGAGATTGAACTGCTGGAACACCATGGCGATCTTCCGGCGGTATTGACGGAGCTCCAGCCCAGAGAGAGGAATAATGGACTTATCCTGATAGAGGATATCGCCTCCGCTTGGCTCGATCAGGCGGTTGATACACCGGAGCAGGGTTGATTTTCCGGAGCCGGAGAGTCCCAGCAGGATGATGAAATCTCCCTGTTTCACTTCGAGCGAGACGTCATTGACCGCCCAGTATTTCTGGTCGTAGGTCTTTTTTAAAGATACAACGTCTAGTTGATTCATGTTTTGCTTATTTCTGGAGTGTCTCGGGATCGATATTCATGATCTTCAGAGCCTGGCGCACCACATCATAATCCTTATCCGTTGCGGGAGTCAGATCGTCGATGTCGTAGAGGCTCATCAAGGTCTCAACTCCACGTTTGGATTTGGTGAATTTAACCAGAGCCGCCGTGACTTTGGCATCGATCTCCTTAGGAAGTTCTTTACGATAGGTGACGGTATCGTTGGGGATCCAATCCGTAAATCCGATGATCATGGTCTTGTCGAAGATGTCAGGTATCGTTTCCAGGAGCTTTTCGCGTGCGTCTTTATGCCTTCCGGTGCTATCATCGGGTGACCAGTATGAGCAAGCGACGTCAGCTCTGCGGTCGTAAACTGCCTGGATCGCGGATGAATGGCCTCCGGTGAGGATCATATCCTTTGGCTTGATCCCTTTCTGCTTCAACAGGGCAGAGGGGTAGATATAGCCTGAGGTCGAGGAAGCGTCCGTGTAGGCAATGATCTTACCCTGAATATCTTCCAGAGTCTTGATATTGCTGTCCGTGCGGGTGATGAATTGCCCGCGGTATTTGTTGAGTCCGTTTCGCTTGGTCATGAATTTGACCTGGGCGTCATAACGTTCCTTGGCAATGATATAGGCAAAGGTCGGAAGCCAGGCGATATCAGCCCGGTTGCTTCCCAGAGCCTCGATCACCGCGGCATAGCTGGTCGGAACAGCGACTTTGAAGTAATAGCCGGTCTCTTCCTGCAGGTATTTGGCGATCGCTTCTCCGCTGGAAACGACCTTTCCTGCCTCTAGAGAGGGGACGAAATACATCTTGATCGGGTTCTTTTTGCTGCCAAGACCCCGGTTTGCCTTGTCCAGGCGGGATTTCTCACTGCCGCAGGCAAAAAGCGTCAAAGCCAGTAGGGCGACTAAAAAATACCTTAGTTTCATGTTCACTCCATCCATAAAGTGCTACTCATTATTGTGCTCAGCGTTCCAGTCAAGTAGTTTTCCGGCACCACTCTGAGCGGTCATCAAGAAAACCTGTTCTATCGGGTTCGTGATCAAATCCAGTCCCAGTCCTCGAAAAACTGGTCAACACAGAGGATATCGTTACCGAAAATCCTGTGGAAGTCTTCATATCCGGCTCCGTCCAGGGTTTTCCCTTCATAGTTAAAAATGCTTGCCGGCAGGATCACGATCTCACCGGGTTCTGGTCTGACTTGATTTTTGATGTCCTTGAAAGTTAAAAGCCCTGCCACAGTAATCCTTGCCCCGAAAAACCGATTCTTCACTGTCTGAACACGCACGGACTGGTTTTCCAGTTTACGATTCAGATAGGTGGCAATACTGGAGATACTTCCGTGAGCTGATTTTGATGTGATAAAAAGGTAGTTGCGTTCACGCTTGCGCAGTTCCTTGAGAAATGAGCGCTTGCGGGATTGAAATCCATCCAGAAGGAGTCTCAGCATGCCGATGCCGTTTTCCGTCTGGGGGAAATCTCGATAGTACTCAAGTGGTGGAACCGGGAGTCCGGCGAGCACAAAAAACTCGTCGGCGGCATAGATCAGGTCGCATTGCTCCCTGTGCTCGTCTATCTTCCTGATGGTCTCAAGAGCGAGACGTTTGTTATATGGCTGTAGCAGAGGCAGGTTCCGGCGGTATTTAGTCAGCCCGACGGGCACGATCCCGATCGAGATGATATCAAGACCGCTGTTTACCAGTTCGGTGAGTGTGTTATCCAGCTCTTCACCATCATTCCAGAGCGGAACGCAGACGATCTGGACGTGCATGCTTATCCCAGCGTCACTAAGACGCCGCAGGGATGCCATGATGTCGAAGTTGCGGCGATACCCCATAATATCTTTACGGAGCCGGTTCGAGGTCGCGTGAACGGAAACGTAGATGGGGCTGATATGTTGTTCCAGGATCCGGGCGAAGTCAGCCTCGGAGAGATTAGTCAGGGTTATGTAATTACCAAAAACGAAGGAATAAACGAAATCATCGTCCTTGAGATAGAGGCTCTCTCTCAGTTTTGGCGGCATCTGATCAATAAAGCAAAATACGCATTTGTTCCGGCAGGATCTGCATTCATAGGGTACAGGCTCGATTCCCAGAGCCTTAGCGTTTTCCCGCTGGATACTGATCTCACGGATCATGCCCGATTGGTCTCTGAGCTGAACCTCCAGGATCAGGTCGTTGGTATAAAACTGCAAATCTAGAAAATCTCTGATCTCGTGACCATTGATGCCGATGATCTCATCTCCAGCTTTCAAGCTGTATTTGGATGCCGTGGATCGGGGCAGGATATGAGATATCGTCAATGCCATTTTAATCAGCCTTAGATGTTGCGGATCCGGTCATAGCGGTATTTGAAGCGTTTGATCCCTTCAAAGATCGTACGAGCGAGGCGTTCCTGGTACTGCGCAGTGACCAGTTTGCTCTCTTCCGCTTCATTGGTTATGAAGCCAAGCTCCGCCAGGATCGCGGGCATGAACGCTCCCCGCAGGACAAAGAAATCAGCTTGATTAACGCCCCGGTCATAGGTCTTTGTCCCAAAGACAAGGTTCTGCTGAACCAAGGTTGCCAGGATATTGCTGTTCTCAAGATGCTCTGCCTGACTCAGATCGGAGAGGATAAAGGCAAGAGCGTTATATTTCTGTTTGGCTCCTTCTTCCTCGTAAAGGTCAACGACGTTGTTTTCCAGGGCCTCCACGGCACGGGAACTGGAATTAACCGAGGTTGCGAGGTAATAGGTCTCGATCCCGTATCCACTTCGGCTGGTCGCGGCGTTCGTATGGAGCGAGACGAAAAGATCGGCTTTATTCTCGTTGGCAAATCTGGTTCTCGATCCCAGAGAGACGAAACGGTCGTCACTGCGGGTCATCAGCACCTTTAACCCCAATTCTCTCTCCAGCATCCCTTTGAGTTTGAGGGCTACGGACAGATTTATATCTTTTTCATTGGCTCTCAGGGTTTTCCCTACTGCTCCGGGGTCTTTTCCTCCATGTCCGGGATCCAGCACGATCGTCGTGACAGATCTGTCCACAGGCTTCTCAATGATTATCGTCCTGCCCGAGACGCTGATCTTTCCCTTGAGCCTCATCGCCAGATGCTCTCTGACGAAGATAGCCGGCACATACAACCGCGAGGCACGGGTCAGGAGTGGGTAATGCATGTTATGGTCGGCATTGGCGAAAGAATAGTATGGAGTATCCAATAAAAAGATGAATTGCTCGCCGTAGAGATAAAGATAAACCCGATTCTCCGAATATTCTTGTTTGATTATCGACTTGAAGACCTGATTGAAATCGTCAAAATCTACATATTCGATCCCGTCAATGTTTCGGGTGGTCAGGGTTTTCGTTCCGGTTGCCCCTTTGATCTGCAGGGTAATATCCGCAAAACTAAAAGTCGAGATCAGTAGCAGAGCGGTCAGGATACTCAGTCTGAGATAAATCGTCGTACTGCAAAGTCTATCTGATATTTTCATGGTGATCGTTCCTGTTAAGCGACTCCCGTGGATAATCCACGAAGTCCGGAGTCCATTCTGAGGAGCAAGAAAGCTCTTGAACCAGCACATGGGAGAATCCCCGGCTGATGGCGGCTTCCACCGCGACGTCATATTCTTTTTGGGTGATTCCCCGGCTGAGCTCAGGGTATTCCCGTGCCTTGTGAGTGGGGTAATATTGCGCCATAAGGCTGATCCTGACTTGAGCGCCGAGTCTTTCAGCGATCCTGTCCAGACTCGCGGAGATTCCGGCAAGTCCGTTAGGTAAGACAAGCAAACGGATTATCAATCCACGGGTGGCTATGCCCTCGCTATCCACCTCCAGATCACAAACCTGTCTGTACATCTCTTCGATGGCCTTCAGAGCTATCCCGGGATAATCAGAAGCGTGAGAGTACTTCCTGGCATAAACACCATGCGCATACTTGCAATCCGGAAGGTAGATATCGACCAATCCTTCCAGAAGCTGGAGCGTTTCGACGTTCTCGTAGGCGTTGCTGTTCCAGACAACAGGAATGCTGAGACCGTTGTTCTTGGCGATTGTAAGGGATTCCAGAAGTTGCAGGCTATAATGGGTTGGAGTGACTAAATTGATATTGTGAACACCCTGATCCTGCAGTTGAAGCATAATTTCGGCGCATTCTTCCGGGCTATGGTCCTTGCCCCAGCCATCGACGGAGATCTCATGATTCTGACAAAAAACGCATTTTAGGTTACAATGTGAAAAGAAGATCGTTCCGCTACCTCTCGATCCGCTGATCTGGGGTTCTTCGCCTCTGTGGATCTGGGCGAGATTGATCCTTATCAGTTCTCCGGCTCCACAGAATCCGACACTGGAACTACGGTCGACACCGCAATTTCTGGGGCAGATCCTGCATTCACGTAAGGAAAGAATGGTCATCTATTCTTCTTGAGATTGAATGCGCCGGGAAGGAGTTTTGCCAGATCCGTCTCTGTGGAGCTCAGACGGTTCCCATAGATGATCGGCAGGTTCGGAGCAAACTCCGCCAAGACTTGTCTACAGGCACCACAAGGGGGGAAATTCTCTTCGGAATCGACATAGATGCCGATGCCCACGAAATCCCTCTTTCCTTGGTTAATAGCGGTGAAAAGGGCAGTTCGTTCAGCACAGATGGTCAGAGAATAAGATGCGTTCTCGATATTCGCACCGGTGAAGATCTCTCCCTCTCCAGTCATGATCGCCGCTCCGACGTGATAGCCGGAATATGGGGCATACGCGCCCAGAGCTGCTTCCTTCGCCCGCTCCAGGAGAAGTTTCAGATCAGGCTTAGGCATCTTACAATCCTCCACCAACTAAAGCCAGGATCAGACCGCCGGCGATGACCGAACCGATCTGTCCGCCGACGTTCACGCTAACAGCAGGCATCAACAGGAAGTTAAAAGGATCCTCCTTCTGCGCCATACCGTGGATAACCCTCGCGGACATGGGGAAGGCGGAGATGCCACAAGCACCGATCATAGGGTTTATCTTCTTCTTCATGAATAGATTAAGCAGCTTGGCAAAGAGGACACCGCCTGCGGTATCGAAGATGAAAGCGACCAAACCCAGAAGCAGGATGAAGAGCGTCTGCGGCTTGAGAAAAGCGGAACCTTGCATGGTCGAGGCGATGGTGATGCCCAGCAGGATCGTCACGATATTGCCCAGCTCGTTCTGGGCTGATTTGGAAAGACTTTCCAGCACACCGGATTCTCGTATGAGATTGCCGAACATCAGGAATCCGATCAAAGCAATGGCGGAGGGCACGAAGATACCGGTTATCAGGGTTATGGCGATGGGGAAGACGATCTTCACGATCTTGGGGACGTCCCCCGCATGGTAATCCATATGTATCTGGCGTTCTTTTCTAGATGTCAGCAAACGAATCACGGGAGGCTGAATGATCGGTACCAATGCCATGTAGGAATAGGCTGCGACGGAGATCGGACCAAGTAGGCCCGGAGCGAAGCGATTTGCTACGTAGATGGAAGTGGGACCGTCCGCAGCGCCGATAATGCCGATCGAGGCTGCTTCCTTGAGATCGAAGCCCATCAGAGTTGCTCCGGCAATGGTCACAAAAATACCAAGCTGAGCCGCAGCGCCGAACAGCAACATAAAAGGATTCTTCAGCAGCGGCGTAAAATCGATCATCGCGCCGATGGCGATGAAGATCAGCAGGGGGAAGAGCTCAGTCTGGATCCCGGCTTGAAAGAGCACTGTAAGGGGACCATGCGATCCCACAGCCGCTGAAAGCGGGACATTGGTCAGGATAGTCCCGAATCCGATCGGTAATAACAATGCAGGTTCATATTTCTTTTGGATAGCCAACCAGATCAGCACCAGTCCGACCCCGATCATGATCACTTGTCGGTAATCAAAGAGCATCAAGCCCTGAAACAAAGCTTCCATCTATTAGTATCTCCAGTTAATTCTCGTGAATTTCCACGATCTGACATACCCCCTGAATGTCAATCTTTTTTACTTATCGGGCAAATCCGCTATCCATTATAGTGCCAGGGAGGTTTTTTCATTGACACGAGAGCGAAGAAATTCAAAACTGTCTGTGAAAATAAAAACGATGGAGCGCGGGATGATCTCCGTGAAGGAAGCAGCTGATATTCTTAAGGTTTCCACAAAGAAGGTATATTTGTGGATCAGTGAGGGTTATATCCCCTGTCAGCGTCTGGGAAATCACTACTATCTGGAGCGTGATGTCGTCCTTGCAAAACTTGCCGAACTGGGCGGAACGGAGTTCAATCCGGCACAGGATAATGATCCCCTGATCAACATGATGCTACAGCTCGGCGGGATTCACTATGATGTGCCCGCTGATAGTAAACAGAGCGCGCTCTACAATGCCCTCTCCCAGATCAAAGCCATCGATGCCAAAGCGATGGATCCGATCTTTCGGATGTTCCTCTCCCGCGAAGAACTTGCCTCCACCGGTATCGGCGATGGCATCGCCATACCTCATTCGCGGAGTCCTCTGGTCGGTTTTACGAGCGAACCTCTGCTGTCTCTGTCCTACCTCGCAGCGCCAATTGAATTTGATGCCCTGGACGGTGTACCGGTTAATATCCTCTTTATGCTCATCTCGCCAAATATGCAGACACATCTGCGCATTCTTGCCAAGTTGTCGTTCCTGCTGCAGGATACTGATTGCCGTGGGCTGATCCTCGATAAAGCTCCGGCAGAGCGGATCATCAGCTCGGTCGCCGAAGCTGAACAGCGTTTTGGTGTCCGCAGGTAGCTTATGGATCTGTTTATTGTCGGATGCCTCCTGATCGTCCTTAGCGGTTGGATCGCTCTGAATACTCATAGTAACCGGGGCTCCTGGTGGATGGCGAATCTGGGCCTGTGGACAGGCATCGCACTGACGGCATATCCAGTTTTGCAAGTTCTCATAGGCGGAGCTTCACAAACTATTTCGTTCAATTGGTCAGTTCCCGGCGGAAGTTTCAGCTTCGGCTTGGATGCTCTTTCTGCCTTTTTCTGCCTCCCGGTTATCCTGATCGCTCCCCTGGCTATGATCTATGGTGGGGCATATTTTGCTCACGAAACCAGGGTCTTGGGTAAACACTGGTTATTCTACAATATCCTGTGTGCCAGCATGTTGCTCGTCATAAGCGCGCGGAATGGTCTGGCTTTCCTCTTGGTTTGGGAATTGATGGCGCTAAGCTCTTTCTTCCTGGTCATCTGGGAAGACGATCAGGCGGAAGTGCGCCGGGCAGCCTGGATCTATCTGATAGCCACACACATCGGAACGGTGGCACTGCTGATCTTCTTTGCCGTGCTTGGCTCTCTTTCGGGAAGTCTGGATTTCTCAGTCATGAGCGGATCGCATTCCAGGGGGATAACGACGGTCGTGCTCTTCATGCTGGCTGTATTCGGTTTTGGCGCTAAAGCGGGCTTCATTCCCCTTCATGTCTGGCTGCCGGAGGCGCATCCTGCCGCGCCTAGTCATGTTTCCGCTCTGATGTCCGGTGTGATGATCAAAACCGGCATTTATGGCATCCTGCGGGCACTGATCCTGATCGGTGAGCCTGCCGCGTATATGGGCTGGATACTCGTGGTGATCGGTATCATCTCCGGGATCGGCGGAGTTCTCTACGCTCTTGCACAGCACGATCTGAAGCGGCTTTTGGCGTATCATAGCGTGGAAAACATCGGCATCATCACCCTCGGTCTCGGTTCCGGAGTCCTGGGCATTGTCTGGAAGCAACCCGCTCTGGCGCTGTTGGGTTTTGGCGGTGGTTTGCTGCATGTCCTGAATCATGCAATCTTCAAAAGTCTGCTGTTCTTCGGCGCGGGCTCCGTCGTTCACGGTAGTGGAACCAGAAACATTGAGGCACTGGGAGGGCTGTTCAAAACTGCCCGGGTCACCGGTATCTGCTTCCTGATCGGTGCTGCCGCGATCAGCGGTCTGCCACCCTTCAATGGTTTTATCAGCGAATTCTATATCTACTTCGGTGGGATCAGCAGCATCAGCAGCGGCGCGCCTGGTCCGGTCATCCTCGCTGCACTACTGATGGCGAGCCTTGCTTTGATCGGAGGACTTGCGCTTGCCTGTTTTGCCAAGGCTTTCGGGATCGTCTTCCTGGGAGAATCGCGTACGGAGCAGGCTGCCAGGGCTGTTGAAAGCTCGTTTCAGATGCGCATTCCCATGCTAATCCTCAGTTTTCTCTGTATTCTGATCGGGATGCTAGCGCCTCTCACGGTTTGTTTGATCAGCCCCGCGGTGAAGCTATTGACGGGCAGTGAGATGTCTCTCGCTGCGCCGGTTGGAGGCCTGGTCAGAACCCTTGCCATCGTAGCACTGACCCTTTCTTTGTTCATCTTCCTTTTTGCGCTCGGATACCTGGTGCGTCACAGGCTTCGCAAAGCGCGTCCCGATACCACTGCGGGAACCTGGGATTGCGGTTATGCCGCTCCCACAGCCCGCATGCAATATACAGCTTCGTCCTTCGCATCTCCGATCACTTCCCTGATCGCCTCAGAATTAGGTACAAGGATCAAGGGCAAGGAAGTGAGCGGCTACTTCCCCGAATCTGCCTCCTACCACTCCGAAACTCCCGATATTGCGACAGAGAAGTTCTTTGAACCGCTGTTCCGTCTCGTTGACCGCTTGGTTTCTCCGATCCGCAGAGTTCAGCACGGCAATCTGAATGGCTATCTGCTCTACATTGCCCTTGTGCTGGTCTTGCTGCTCGTCTGGAAAACGGGGATACTGCAATGACCGGTTGGAACTGGCTTTTTCCTCTCGCGGCTCTGATCCTTGCTCCGCTCTTACCCGGGGTTATAAATAAAGTCAAAGCGTTCTTTGCCGGAAGACGCGGCCCTTCATCCTTCCAGTTATATTACGATCTGGCGAAACTCTTGCGCAAAGGCTCGGTCTATAGCCACAGCACCACATTGATCTTCAGGATCGCCGCTCCCCTGATCCTTGCCTGCACGGCTGTGGCGCTATTGCTCCTGCCCTGGGGCGGGATGTCCGCGCCGGTCTCTTTCGCCGGTGATTTTATCCTCCTGCTCTATCTGCTGGCTCTGGCACGCTTCTTTCTGGTGATCTCAGCGCTGGATACAGCCTCTGCTTTCGAGGGTATGGGTGCGAGCCGGGAAGTCCTATTCTCCGCTATGGCAGAACCATCTCTGATGCTTGGCTTTCTGGTTTTGATTCTGCATACCGGGAGCACCGGACTGTCCGGGATCGCCTCCGGCATTGGTTTTAACGACTGGCAAAGCTCGGCGCCGGTTCTGCTTATGATCGCCATGGCTTGGTTCTTTTTGCTTCTCTGCGAAAACTCCCGCATCCCCGTGGATGATCCCAACACTCATCTGGAACTTACCATGATCCATGAAGTCATGATCCTGGATAACAGCGGTCCCGATCTTGCCCTGTTGGAATACGCATCCTCTCTGAAACTCTGGATCTTTGGAGGTCTCCTTATCAATCTTATCCTTCCTTTCCGCCTGGATAACCTTATCTACCAGATCCTCGTTTTCATCCCCAGCATGTTCATAGTCAGTTTGCTGGTGGGGATCACGGAATCCAT
>DAOPZE010000043.1:2004-18496 GCA_035353255.1 Candidatus Cloacimonadota bacterium | reverse complement strand
GGAAGAAAAAGAAAGGCACCCGAAATGGGTGCCTTTTCGAGGTTAAGACGATTATCTCCGGCTCAGGGAGTCTGAGTCGTGGCGATCACTTTGAAGAATTTTTTAGTTCCCGGATCAGGATAGATATACTGCAGAGACGTAGTCAAGGTGATATAGGAATATCCACCCTCGGGAGTATCGGCACCATAAACCTTATAGGACACAGCATTAGGAACAGCATCCCAGCTCAGGATCATCTCACCCGAACTATTGGCAATAGCTACCACGGGAACGTTCAAGGGCGCCATGGTCGTAAAACGCCAGATCTGGAATTCATCCGAGCCAATATCGGGAGAATCCATCAGTTCATTAACCGGCAGAACAGCCCAATACCAGTCGGTACTTAAACCCAGTGCCAGATGCTCGCTGAGGTCAAAGCTCGTTGCTATCGACTCAAAATAAAACTCATCAAAGATAGTCTCCAGCGATGAACTCACATAGACCTGATAGAAAGCGGCAACTGAGCCATAAGGCGAGGGAGTCCAGCTTAGCGTCACGGTATCAGGATTGAGTCCGGTGCTGTTGTCGGCGGGGCTGTTTAGGCTCACATGCTCCGGAACCTCCAGCTGTGCCACGATCAGGTTGTTTCTGCCGACAGCCACGATCTTACCGCCACCTGCCGCAATATTCATGAAGCGGGTAGAGTTGAAAGTCAGCGCCGGAAACGATTCTTCCGTCCAGGTCGCGCCATTGTCCAGAGATTTCAACAATGCCCAGTTGTTTCCCATTTGACTCGCGTTGGAGCTATATCCTGCAGTCCAGTAAACACCATTATGGTCACAAATGACGCCATTGACCTGTGAGGTCGCGGATTCCGTCGCCGCGATCCAGCTACCTGCAGTATTACCACCGGTCGTGGTGTAAAAGATCTCGCCGTTCTCTTTGACTAAAACGCCATTATTGGAATCTCTAAACCAGATGTCCCGGATATTGGAGCTGGCACCGACTGTTATTGATGACCAGGTCACTCCGCCATTGGTGGTGATAAACAAGGCTCCGCCTCCGCTTCCGGCATAACCGTTGGCCTCGCTTTTCCAGTAGTTACAATACAGAACATTGGCGGTTCCGATATTATCCCCGGTCAGATTCCAGGTCACTCCACCGTCAGTCGTTTTGGCGACTTTTCCGCCTATTCCCAGGACGTAGCCGACATTCTCATTGATAAAGAAGAACTCGTAATAAGACTTGGAAGAGGGAAACCCGGGTATGGTAATCGCCGTCCAGGTGTCGCCGGCATTTACCGTTCTATAGATATTCCCCACGGTTTTACCGGAGACAAAGCCCTCATTGGCGTTCTTGAAGTAGCAGGCGTAGAGCATGTCATCAAAGCCCGGGATCTTCTTCTTGACCAAAGTCTGACCGCCGTCATAAGTCCTCAGGACATTGCCCTTGTCCCCGGCGATAAACCAAGTGTTGGCATCCACGATGCTGGCTTGATTCAAATCTATGGCATTGGGGACTTTATCGTCCCAGGTGATTGCTTCATCCGTCGAAACCGCCAGTGTTCCCTGCCAGCCGCAACCTACTAGATCGCCATTACTGTTTTGGACGACGCCCTCCATGTAAGATGCCGAGAAATTGTGCGAGACAGGAGAATAAGTAGCCCAGCCATCGGTAGTTTTGATGATGCGATAGTTCCAGCCCACAGCGTATCCGACATCGCCGTTCATGACCACATCATGTAGCTCGTCAGAGGTGGTCGGGCCTGCCGCGTAAGGATAATGAGTCCAGGTCGCGCCGTTATCATTGCTAAAACCGAGATAGCCCCAGTCACCGACAAGAACGACTTTACTGCCAAACTGCCGGACATTGAAGATAGAAGGATTACCGGTTACCGGCAAGTTCTCCAAAGTCCAGTTTGTTCCGTAATTATATGTCTTCAGAATCTTTGACTGATCCGGAGTACCCTTGTTCAGCACAATAAATCCTGTTCCCGCTTCGTTCATGGACATCCCGTAGAGAATTGTCGAAATTCCCGCGCTCTGAAGGCTCCAAGAAACTCCATAATCAGAAGAATAGGCGATCATTCCGGCTGATCCGCAAACCCAGATCTTTCCGTCAGTAAGGTAAACAGTGCTTTTCAGCTCTGTCGTGCCGATCAATGCCTGAACCGACGCAGGATAGGTCCATGAATCTCCGCCATCGGCGGTGATCGCCACAATACCCATCCCACCAACGGCAACACCATGCGCCTGATCCATAAAGTCAATGTCCTCGACTGTTCTGTAAGTCGCTGTTGTCGCGTTAAAGAAAGGTGTGGGAACAAACGACCAGGTCATGCCGCTATCGGTGGATTTTACTACCGCGCCGCCGCTTCCGCATGCCCAGATGGTATTTCCGACGACGTCCATTCCGTAGAAATTTGCCGGGAAGGCAGTCTGACGTACCAGATCCCAGCCAAAGACCATAGAACACAGCAACAAGAGCGTCACTGCCAAAACCATTCTTTTCATTATTTCTCCTCTTAGCTTGTAAGTTGATCACCATTTTGGGACCAGGAGCTTCTAAGTACGTTAGAGGTCCCGATACGACGTTCTCTAAGCTTGGGAATAGCGGTTTTTATGTCAACATAAATAATCACGTTCCTCTGCTAAAGGGTATGATAAACTGTGAACAAGGTCATTCAGAACTATTTTAAGCGGATATCTCAGTATATCCGGGAGTTTATTGGCGCTTGGTGCCAAGCCCTGATCATCACGAGATGACCGCCGGGCGAATCTTAGGCAACAATGGGAAAATTACCGGAAGGGCTGTTTGTTTGGCACCGATCCTGAGGAGGATTTAAGCTGCCGGTCAGGCAGTAGAAAACATCTATTTCTGAGGTTATTGCTGATATTGTTCTTGACAGATAAAAGCCACGTCTATACCATGCAAAAAGTGTTATTTTATACAGACTGTTGTTTCAGTAACTGTGAGATGATATCTATTGACATGTAGTATGGAGGCTTACGTGGTTGTTTCGCGTAGCATCAGTTATTGTTCACATACCGGAAGGATACGTTTCGAACAAAAGATTGCCGGCAGGCGGAAAGCGCCCTTCAGATCAAAGCAATTTAAGGTTTTCTCAAATAATCAGTCTTTAAGGAGTTTCATATGAAATGCCCTCAGTGTAATGTCGAAAATCCCGCAGGCAGTCAATTCTGCAAGAAATGCGGGACTCCACTTCAACCCCAATATAAGGTCTGCCCCAATGGACATAATTATGAGGCAAGTCTGGATATGTGTCCACACTGCCCCTCGAACAGAAATCAAAGCACTGTCATGATGTCTGATTCTTCCCGCATTGTTCCCGCGGCGGATAACCTCGAGCGTACCAGGATCGATACAGGCACTCCTCAGATGAAGCCGATCGGGATGGCGACAGCCGGCGATCCACGTGAGAAAACCGTGATCATCGGAGCCGGAAAACCCGGGCTCAACGAAGGTATTGCCAAGCCCTCCCTGCCCGTGCGCCAATTGGTCGGCTGGCTTGTCACCTTCGATATTCAGCAGGGTGGCATCGACTACCGGCTCTATCAGGGCAGACACATCATTGGCCGTTCCGCTCGGTGTGACATAGTTCTCACCGTACCCGGAGTCTCGGAAGAGCACGCAATTCTGCTCAATCGGGACGGCAAGTTCATCATCCAGGATAATCTTTCCGCGAACGGCACATTCGTAAACGGTGAATTGATCGAGGATAAGCGCGTTCTCAAGGAGAACGATGTGATAACCATCGCAAACGTCAATCTCAAGATCAAGATGGTATAAGGAGGACTCTATGCGTAAGCTATCGATCCTATTGCTGCTGACCCTGCCGGTGCTGCTCTGCTCGGTGACGGTTCGTCACCTGAAGACAGAGACCCAGTTCTATCCCAAGACACTCAGTTCCGTACTGGTCGTGGATAATTCCAACGAACCGATCAAAGATCTGGAAGCTTCGAACTTCCAGCTGGTCATGGGGGGGCACGGAGTGGATTCCCTCAGTGTTCAGACCTTTGAGAAGACAGGACAGGGCATGAGTCTCATGCTCTGCATCGACAATTCGACTTCCATGGCGGGTGAACCCCTTAGCAGCGTCAAAGCCGCGATCAAGAAGTTCATTGGCGACAAGCGGGCCAACGACGAGATCGCTATCTCCACCTTTGCCGGATCCTGGGTGCTGGTCAGCGACTTCACCACGGAAACAAGCCTTTTGATGGCAAAGATCGATGAGATCCAGGCACAGAGCGGCGCTACTGCCATGTATTATGGTGCGTATAAGAGCCTGGAGCAGATCAAGAAGACCGCCCGTAACGCAGCTCAGTCTCTGATCCTCTTTGGAGACGGCAAGGACGAGAATCAGACAGATGCCTATGAAGAAGAGGATGTGATCAAGCTGGCGGTTGAGAATCAGATCCCTGTCTTCACGGTGGGCTACACCAATGTCGACCGTCAGTATCTTCAAGCTCTTGAACATCTCTCGGAAGAGACCGGCGGGATATATTACTACGCGACGAACGCCTCCGAGCTGAGCGAGTATTACAACAAACTGCGTCGCCAGTTGCTCAATTCCTACGTGCTCAATTACTACCCTATAGATCTGCCCGGAGACGGACAGGAACAGACTCTGGTGATCAACGTCACGACCGATATGGGTAAAGGCGGCACGGAAGCGAAGATCAAGCTACCCACGGGGCGTCCCGCTCACAGTCAGGTTGTCAAAAAGAAAAGCAAACTCAGCACCACTACTCTGCTGATCATCCTGGGTGTCCTGCTTGTTGTCGGAGGACTGGCAGCCTTTTTCGTCATCAGGGCAAACAAGAAGAAAGCAGCTCAGAAGAAAGACTTTCAGGCTTTCCCTCCCTTCGAACCTCTGCCCCCAGTAACTCCCACGGATAAGAGCTTCAATGAACCTGTGCGTGAGTGGAAAGAGCCTCCCGTGCCTACTAAACCGCCCATCATGCCGGACAGGGAGAGAACCATGATCCTCAATTCCGGATCTGGATCGACCGTCAAGACGGGAACCAATGCTCTCAGGCTGGAAGTAATGGTGGGGCCGGAATCCGGCAAGGTCTTTACCATCGGACGTGAAGGCGCCACTATCGGCAGAGCTTCGGACAACCAGATCGTCCTCAGGGATGACACGGTCTCTTCGCATCATGCCAGGATCTATTTCAGCGACGGCGTTTTCTTCATCGAGGAAGTCGCTGCCCGGAACGGAGTATTCATAAACGGAGCACGTGCCCAATTGTACCGCATCGAAGGCAGCGTGACCTTTAAATTTGGCACAACGGAAGGGGCGATCGCCCTGATATAGGAAGGTGAAATGCCGGTAACAAATGAAACTGGTCATGCCCGTTATATTTATGGCAATCGTAGCGACATCGGTATGGTCCGGGAGAAGAATCAGGACTACTTTGGCAAGTATAGCGGTGCCTTTGGCGAACTGATCATTGTCTGTGACGGAATGGGCGGCTATGAGGGCGGAGAGATCGCTTCTCAGATCGCCGTCGAGACCATTGCCGGGCATTTCGCCAACCTGGGATCCACCTACGATGAGAAGGGAGAGCTCCGGCAAAGCCTGCTCTACGCGGAGCAGAATATCGCCGATTATAAGGAATCGCACCCGGAGGTCGCCGATATGGGAACGACCGCGGTGCTGCTCCTCATCAAGCAGAACCGTTTCTGGTACGCCTGGGTGGGTGACAGCCGGCTGTATCTGGTGCGTGCCGGTAAGATCCAGAGGCTCTCGCGGGATCATTCCTACGTCCAGGGATTGCTCGATCACGGGATCATCACTGAAGACCAAGCTCGGGAACATCCCAAGAAGAACGTGATCACCAAAGCCTTGGGAGCCAATGACAGCCAACCCGACATCGCAGGACCCTTCAGCCTCTATGAAGAGGATAAGCTCATGCTCTGCAGCGATGGGCTCTATGGCTATTTCAGCGATGAGGAAATCTTGCAAAGCATGCTCCAGGAACCACAGGAAGCCTGCAACCAACTCGTGGAGATGGCGAAGCAGCGAGGCGGGGACGACAATATCACCATCCAGATCGTAAAATCCAACGTCGGTGGAGAAGCCCCCAAATCCGTCCATCCGCAGGGATATAACCTTACTTCCATGATCCTTATCGGTATCACCATCATTCTGCTGATCTCAGTCACTGGGATCGGCGTATCTCTATATCACAGAAGCCGGAAGGACAAAGCAAAGATAGAAGAGGATTCAGCCAAGGCAAAAAAGGCTAAACCCTCTTCCGGTGAAGAATCCCTCAGCACAGAGGATCTGGAAAACAGCGAGGACGTCGCAAAATCCGTCCAGGCGGAGAACGAACTAACCAAGGCGGAGAAACAGAAGATCATCGACGATCGGAAGAAACGCGCCGAAGCACAAAGAAAGGCCGCGCAGAAGGCGCACGAAGACAGCCTCAAACAAGCTGAGGCTACCGCCAAAACCGGTGAATAAGGAGGGCAACACATGAGATCAGCATTCAGGATATGTCTGTTCATTATGCTGATGATCGCGCTCTGGGGTTGCGACAGCCTCACGATCGCCAAGCTGAAACGGGCAGAATTCAGGGAATTGGACTATCTGGTGACCAAGAATCTTGGCGCGGATTTCAAGGTGATCAACCGTGAAGTCGTCAGCGAAGGTTACAATGGCGACAAGACTCAATACACTGTAGATTACAGATTCGATCTTAACAAACCCGTATGGGGATTCAACGTTGTGAAGTTTCCCGGAAGAATGGTATTTGAGAAGCAGGGAGGATGGCGATGCACTTACAGCACTGCAAAACCGGGCACATATTTAAATATCTTCAACTAATTCTTTTTCTGATCCTGGCGGGGCTGCCGCTTCAGGGGCAAACCCTGGATGATCTCCTGAACCTCGGGCTGGAGACTGTTTACGAGCTCAACAACACGGTGCTGGACATGACAGCTTTGACCGACGCCGAAGAGAACGAGATCGGCGCGGGAGTCAGGACTGAGATCATGACTGACAAGACCACCTACAGCACCACCAAGTTCGATATCCAGGCTATATTCAAGAAGATCACTGCCAAAGCCGGACGACCGGATATCGCTTGGGAATGCACTCCGGTGACCGATCCCGAATTCAACGCTTTTGCCATCGCGGGGGGAAAGATCTTCCTGAATCAGGGACTGCTCGAAGGATTAGAGACTCCCGATGAGCTTGCCTTCGTCATTGCCCACGAAGTGGCGCACATTGAGCTGAAGCACTGCGTCCGCAAGATCCAGGCATCCGTCCGCGCGAGCCAGATCGATCCTGTTCTGGGAGAGATCGTCGCCGTAGGATACCAGCTCTACAGCTATCCTTTCTCTCAGACCCAGGAAAATGAAGCGGACGAGAGAGGTGTGACTCTAATGAAAGCAGCCGGGTTCGATAAACACGGAGCGGTGAGCTTCTTCAACAAGCTGGAACTGCGGGAAGCGCACTATGCCAACGCCACTTTCGAGGAAGTTAACGACTTTCTCTCGACTCACCCGACTGCGCAACGTCGAAGAGCAAGAGTTGAGCAATTCTAAAGGATAGCTTCGGAGCTGTTATGAAAGAGCGACATTTCTACTGGAAAGTGCGTATCTGGCATCTGATCTGGCTATTGGTTCTGGCTCTCATCGTGACCACGTTACTGTGGTTCAGGGCACGGATCACGCCGGAGATCATCACCGAAAAACCGCGTATCAGCAGCGATGGAGCCGTCGTCAAGATCCAGATCAAAAGCAAGTTACCCCTGAGCTATGAAATAGACCCCTTCTATCTGCAGGTGAAAGCCGGCGGAACGATCCTCGCCAGCGCCATAGCCACGGATAACCCCGTGACTGTGAGCAGAAACAAACCCGGGAAGCTGGTCTTTGATTTCAAGCTGGACAATTCGACCTCTCTGCTGACCAAGATCACCAGCTTTATCGGAAGCGGAAACCTTAGCGTGAGCGCCGAGATCCCTGTCCGGATCATGGGAATGAGCTTCCTGATCCCCTATTCGAAGACTTTACAATTGTAGGTAATGCCATGCAGTGTCCCAAATGTAAACAAACCCTTGAAGCCGATGCCAGTTTCTGCCGCTATTGCGGGTCGAAACTCGCCGCTTCGGCTCCTGTTTCCAAAGACAGCTATCTGATCGGCAGGGCAGAAGATTGCGATATCCTGCTGGATAATGTCCGCGTTTCCAGACATCACGCCCGGCTGACGCGTCAGTCCGGAGGCTGGTTGCTGGAGGATCTGGGCAGCAAGAACGGCACGATCGTCAATGGAAAACCGATCTCCCGGCTGTCGATCTCGCTCTCTGATATGATCGTCATTGCCGGTGTGCCTCTAAATCTCCAGGATATTCTGAGCGGAACCGGACACCGCAACTGGAACCAAAATCTCCGCTTTATCGGCCAGCGGCTGAGCTATACCCTGCCGGACAAGACCATCATCGACGATGTCTCGCTCTGTTTTCAGCCGGGTCAGTTCGTGGGACTGATCGGACCCTCCGGCTGTGGCAAGACCACTCTGATGATGATGCTGAACGGATATTTGGCACCGACCCGGGGAGTCGCGCATCTGAACAAGCTTTCCGTGCATCACAATCCCACCGCTTTTCAGGGACAGATCGGCTATGTGCCTCAGGATGACATCATCCACCGGGAACTGACCGTCCGTGAATCACTTCTCTACACGAGCCAGCTCCGCCTTGGCGCCAGCCTGAACGAATCCGAACGTCAGGCGCAGGTGGACAAGATCCTCCGTTCCGTGGAACTGACGGCTCAGCAGGACGTCCTGATCGGCTCTCCCGAAAAGAAAGGCATCAGCGGCGGACAGCGCAAGCGGGTGAACATGGCTCAGGAACTGATCACAGAGCCATTGCTCTACTTTCTGGACGAACCCACCAGCGGACTCGACCCCCGCACCGACAACGAGGTGATGCTTCTGCTCAAGGGGATCGCCGACAGCGGTCACATCGTCCTGCTCACTACTCACAAGGTGGATGAATCGACCTTTGCTCATTTTACTGACGTGATCGTTCTCGCTCCCGGAGGAAAACTGGCGTATTACGGTCCTTCAGCCCGGGCTGCCGCATTCTTTGGAGTGAAACATCCGGAACAGATCTTCGACGCCCTCAGCACTCAAAACCCGGATCAGCTCAAGAACCGCTATCTCCAGAGCCCTTGTTTCCGCGAGATGGTCGTCGATGGCATCAGCCAGGTGCCCGCTCAGGAACGGGTCGAGAACCGGAAACCTGTCGTAAACGGTTTCTATCAATACCTCGTCCTGCTCCGGCGCAATCTGCAGATCAAGCTGCGGGACACCTTCTCCAGCGCGATCCTGCTGGCACAGGCTCCCATTATCGGCATCTTCATGCTCCTGGTCTTCGGCTATGCGGACAACACAGTCGCGGACTATACCTCCGGATTGCTTTTTATGATGCTTGTGGCTGCGATCTGGCTGGGTACTTCAAATTCTGCCCGTGAGATCGTCAACGAACAGACTATCTTCAAACGCGAACACAAAGCGGCTCTGAGCGTCACTGCCTATCTCTTTTCCAAGGTGACGATCCTGGGTGTGCTCTGCGCTTTGCAATGCCTGATCATTGCCGGATTCGGCTACGCCTCGATGAGTTTGAACACGGATTTCGGCAGTCTCTTCGGCATCCTCTGGCTCACCTCGTTCACGGCAACCATGATGGGATTGCTCATCTCATCCTGGGTCAAGACCGGAGAAGCAGCCATGGCGATCGTACCTATTTCCCTGATACCGCAAGTGGTTATGGGAGGATTGATCGTTTGGTTCGTCCACATGAGTGAGGGCGTCAAGATCCTTGCCGGAACGATGCTCAGCCGCTGGGCTTTCGAATTCATGGCAATCTCCGAGGATGGCAATCCCGATGCCGCAACCAGCCTGACGGGGAGGCTGGGTTTTAACAGCGCGAACCAGACGACCGACATTCTCGTTCTGCTGGGGATGCTCCTGCTCTTTTTCCTGCTGAGCTTCTTTGCGATCAGGCTGCGCAAGACCTGATCAGGATAGACTGATCCCCTCGCCTTGGTTTTGTTCTTACTGGATTCATAAGGTGATCATCTCTCTATCCTCTCTCTATCATCTTACGTCATGACATAAGATGATAGAGAGAGGATAGGGGTAAGATAATGAATTGAGCAAGGTAGCGGCGACATCCTGTCGCCATAACCCCGGCTCGTGGACATCTTGTCTGTGTCCAGCCGTTGCAGAGCAGTAAGCGACGGGATACGAGTAAGAGTAAGTAGATATTGTTATATAAACAAGGAGACGTTTATGCAACAGGTTATGCAGTATAGGTTTATACGAAAGATCGGTGAAGGCGGTATGGGCGAGATCTGGCTGGCGGAAGACGAGCAGATCGGTCGGAAACTGGCAATCAAGATTCTCAATCCCCTGCTGGCGAGCAAGCCTGACCTGGTGGAGAGATTCCGTCAGGAAGCCCGCATTCAGGCAAATCTGACGCACCCCAATATCGTCAGCGTCTATGCCTTCTTCCAGCATGAAGACCGTTATTATCTGGTCATGGAATTCGCTGAGGGTGTGACCTTGAGAGAGTTGATCAATCATATCGGCCCGATCCCCTTCCCCAGAGCGATCCATATTTTGAGGCAGATCCTTGAGACACTGGCGTTTACTCACAAGCGACAGATCATTCACCGGGATATCAAACCCAGTAACATCATGGTCGATACTGCAAATAACGAGTTTGTCAAGGTCATGGATTTCGGCATAGCTAAGGCGATGGAAGAGAAGGGTATGACCAAGACCGGATCAGCCTTGGGAACGGTGCTCTATATGAGTCCTGAGCAGATCACGGATTCCAAGAATATAGATATCCGCACGGATATCTATAGCCTGGGGATCACTTTCTACGAGATGCTTTCCGGCATATTGCCCTTTGCGGATGATACTTCCAGTGATTACCATATTCAGAAACGGATCATCGAGGAAGACCCGCCACCTCCGACCAATTTCTATCCGCATATCCCAGATTGGATCCTGCCGATCCTGAAAAAGATGCATGCCAAAGATCCCGCGAAAAGATATCAGACCGCTGAGGATATCCTTAACGACTTGGATCGCTGCGAACCCAAACAAGATGCCTATCAGTCTATTAGCCCAAAGCAAATCCCTCAGCAGCAAGTACCGGGAGAACCTGTCGCTCCCAGGGCTCCGCGAAAGAAACTCCCGCTCTGGAGCGTCATTGTCACTGGAGTCGTGATCCTTGCCGCGATCATGCTGGTAATGACTGTGCTCGGTAGAAAGAAAGAATCGCTCGCCAGGGATGAGTATCCCGGCATGATCCTGGTTCAGGGAGGCACTTTCAGCATGGGCGACGGACTGGGGTTGGGCGTCGCGGACGCTTTGCCGGTGCATCAGGTCACCCTTTCTTCCTATTACATCTCCAAGACAGAGATAACCCAGGCTGAGTGGCAAGCGGTGATGGGCTCCAATCCCTCAGAATTTACCGGCGCGAATCGCCCCGTGGACAAGGTTAACTGGTATCAGGCGATCGATTATTGTAACAGACGCAGCCTCAAAGAGAATCTTAAACCCTGTTATACGATACAGGGAAGCAACACTCCGGTTTCCTGGGAATCAGGACTGATCAGTATCGATATCAATGCTGACGGTTACCGGCTGCCCACCGAAGCGGAATGGGAATATGCGGCGGTTGGAAATGACAAGAATACGTCCGATCGTTATAGTGGCAGTAATAACATTAACGAAGTTGCCTGGTATCTGAGCAACTCCTCCGGCTCCACGCATGACGTTGCTCAGAAGAATCCAAACTCCCTGGGAATATGCGACATGAGCGGCAACGTCTGGGAATGGTGCTGGGATTACTATGGTGGCTACAGCTCCAATCAGCAGATCAATCCTCTCGGTCCCGCTGAGGGCGAAGGACGCTGCCTCAGAGGAGGAAGCTGGTTCTTCCCCAATAATGATCCGAACCAGGCAGCGGCGCTTTGTACAGTCGTATTCAGAAGCTGGAGACGTCCAGCTTTTACCGATAACAACATCGGCTTCAGGGTATGCCGTTCAGCAATATCTGACCAGGTCAGAACTGTTACGGATACCCCGGTGGCTGATCATAATACAGATGATATCGATGCGGTGATCACAGTTTGGAACAACGCGCACAATCAAAAGGATATGAATGCATTCAACTCGGTCTTCGCCGATAGAGTGGATTTCTATAGTAAGAACCTGAGCCGGAGCGAAGTTGTGGACATCAAGTCAGAACTACTCAATGAGACGTATCCGGAATTCGCGCAGAACCTGCCCTATGATACGGTATATAACTTCAATGACGCGCAGGGCACCGTCCGGGCAGACTTCACCAAACAGGTCTCGGTCCGGGGCGAGACTACGCCCTACCAGGCATATCTTGTACTGAAGAAATATCCCTCAGGCTGGCTGATCATCAAGGAAAGCGACAAAACAACGGATAAAAATCTGAGGTTGAACTAGACGCAAGTAGCCACGGAGGACGCAACTCAGTGGGAACGGCATCCTGCCGTTCTTTCCATAGAAGGGCTGCGCAACGAAGCTGGCACTACCTATTGTGGCAAACAGATTCTGCCACCCCTGCTGGCAAAAAACCCTATGCCTTAGTCCGGCAGAGCCTGAATCCGTAGGTGCGATGTCGCAAAGCAGGAGGCTTGCACCCTCTGAGCGAGACGGTGCAGAATCCGTCCACGCTGTCGTAGGAACCGCCTCTGAGTATTCTCTTGCCGCCGTTGGCAGTGCACTGGGGATCCTGGGCTGGTGAATTGCTGTAGAACTTCTCGCCGTAGTAATCCCAGCACCATTCCCAGGCGTTTCCGCTCATATCGTAAAGTCCCTCGTTGTTGGGCTGTTTGGATCCTACGGGATATGGCTTCAAATCATAGTATTTATCAGGATGAACGTCGTCCAGACCGGGTGCGAGGCAATAGCCGACCTCGTTGATGTCATTGCTCCCGCTGTAGTTGGTGTTGGACTGGTTGCTTCCGCCCCTTGCCGCATACTCCCATTCTGCTTCGGTGGGCAGCCTGTAGCCGTTCGCGCTGAGATCGCAGCTGACCGAGGAGAAATCCGTCCATTGGCTGGGACTCGTCGATCCGTTCACGGTGTAGCAGGGTGAGAGATTCTCCTTGATACTGCGCATATTGCAGTAGGTTATGGCGTCGTTCCAGTTAACTCCGGTGACCGGAGCATTGGCATTGGTGTGATTGGAGGGATTTGAGCCCAGTACTTCCTGCCATTCAGCCAGAGTGACTTCATATTTGCCGAGGTAGAACGTGCTGACTGATACTGTATGAACGGGTCGCTCATCGGGGAATCTGGAGCTGTTGCTTCCCATCTGGAAACTGCCACCCTCGATACGTAAAAGGTTGCCGGGCAGTTCCTCTCCGGCTCCAGGGCTATCGGCAGATGCCTCGGTACCGGCTTTGGTGGCTTTGCGGTTCACGCTGAAGCTGATGATCAGTCCGACGGCGATCAGTCCGATCAACACTCCCAGGATGATCATCAAGGTCGATCTTGAGCTCCCTGAACTTTGCTGTTTCGGAGGAATAAGCGTGGGGGGGATCACTTCCGGTATGGGATTGACCAGCTCTGGCATCACAGGTTGCGCTTGCCCTGCTTTGAGATCCCTGAAGATGGCATCCACTTCCTGATAACGCTCAGCGGGGCTCTTCTGGCACATCTTGTTCAGGATCGGGAGGATCCAATCCGGGATGTAAGGATAGAAGGATTTGGGGTTCGGCAGCACAGACTCGATGATCTTCTTCTGTATCTGATAGTCGCTGGAAGTATCTTCCAGGAAGGGAACTCTGCCGGAGAGCATCTCGAAGAGAGTTATCCCCAAGCTGTAGATATCAGTGCGTTTGTCCACCTTGCTGGAATCCTGGATCTGCTCCGGGCTCATGTAGTAGAGAGTGCCCAATTGGGATCCGGTTCTGGTTCCGGTATGGTCAGCGACAGCTTTGGCAATGCCAAAATCCATCAGTTTGATCGCATCATTATGGGTGACGTCTATCATAATATTGCTTGGTTTGATGTCTCTGTGAACCACACCCTGAGCATGGATATATTTCAGGACTTCGAGGATCTGCGTCAGGATGTTCAGGGTTCGTGGAAACGGAACGGGACCGATCATGGAGATCAGGTTCTTCAGGCTGGTGCCGGGCACATACTCCATACAGATCACGTAGGTGTCTTCATGCTGAAACATTCCGTGCAGACTGGCGATCCCTGGATGCTGGAGGTTTGCCATCAGGCGGGCTTCCTGACGGAATCTTTCTGCCAGGGAGTTATCTTTCAGGAGCTGAGGATAGAGTATTTTCAGGGCAAGATTGCGGTTGACGTTGACGTCTTCAGCCAGCCAAACTTCTCCCATGCCACCCTCTCCCAGTAAAGATACAATACGATAATCACGAATCATCATTCCGGGTTGTATAACCATGAGCCAGACTCCTATTAATGAGATAATTCAAGTATTGGAATGGCATATAGTTTGTCAAGATTTATCCTCGGGCTTATGAGGCGATCGAGCCTGAATCCCAGAGGCAAACGCTGAGTTCATTATCTCACACTATGACAGGCTGTTGTTGACTCAGCAAGGTTTTGATCACACCGGGGAAGATATCCAAAACAACCTGTTGTCGACCTTTATCAGCGTAAGTCACCAAATGACGAAGATTCTCAGTATATTTCCCTTGACACAATTTTAATAATTCGTCAGACTGATTAGTGATGGTTTTTTAGTCCCCAACACGAGGGGATTTGTATGTATATGCAAGTAATGAATGTTATATGACCTTAGAAAAGGAGTACCGATGCAAAAGATCAAGCTGTATTCTCTCCTGTTGCTCTTTATGGTTATGACGCTCGGAGCCATGGCAACGGTTAGTGAGTATTCTTTCGCTTCTTCACTTGGCACTTTCACTGAAATCACCGGAGGAACCGTTCTGGGTACCGCGACAAACGATAACGAGAGCTTTAACGCGATCCCTCTGGGTTTTTCCTTTACCTACAACGGCATAGCTTATACTGACGTCAGTATCCAGACGAACGGTTTCCTAGCCATGGGTCCGGTTGTTCTCACCAGCAATCTGGCGATCAGCTCCGGCACCGGAACGAATAATATCGTTGCCGCTCTGAACCGTGATATCAAGAGTAGAGACACGGGCGAACTGATGTATCTACTGAGCGGAACTGAGCCAAACAGAGTATTCACCGTTCAATGGAAACACTATCGCCGGGTTCCGACCAGCACGGCTAATGATGATTTCTCCTTTCAGATCCAACTCCTGGAGAACGGCAACAAGGTCAGCTTCGTGTATGGCTCCTTTTCCACCGTGACTGCTGCAGCCGCAGCTACGATCCAGGTCGGTCTCAGAGGAGACACCAATGCTGATTTCAACAACCGTACGACCACCACGGATTGGGCGGCAACCGTTGCCGGAACCGCCAACAACAATAGCTGTACTCTCAGTGCCACCGTTTTCCCAGCAACTGGTCTGACCTTCCTGTTCACTCCTCCCGCGACTGGTGAACCGCCTCTTCCCGCGCAGAACCCATCTCCGGCGAATAACGCCACCAGCGTCGCCATCGCCGCACACCTCAGTTGGTCTGCCGGAGGTGGCACCACGGACGGATATAAGGTCTATCTTGGGACAGACAATCCTCCCACCAATCTCGTGAATGGGACGACCCAAACGACGACCACCTACGATCCTGTAGATTTTGTTTACAGCACGGTATACTATTGGAAGATCGTGCCCTACAATGCTCATGGCGACGCCCTCGACTGTCCGACCTGGAGCTTTACGACTCTTGCTGATCCGACAGTCAGCACCTTCCCTTACTCTGAGAACTTCGACAATGTCACGCCCATTGCTCTGCCGCCCGGATGGACGACGATCAACGCCAACAACGACGCCTACACTTGGGAGACATATGCCGGTCTTGCCCAATCGCAGCCCAATAGCGTCCGTATCCGCTACAACCAAGGCATACCTATGAACGACTGGCTGATCATGCCACCCATGCAAATGACGCAGGGGACTTCATACAAGGTAAGGTTCTACTATCGGGCGACCAGCACGACTCTTCCGGAAAAGCTCGCTCTATACTATGGCGCGTCTCCCACGGCTGATGGCATGACCAACCAGATCTACGTGAACGAGAATATAGCCAACATCACCTACAGCGCAGCGGAAGCGATCATGACCGCCACGACCGGTGGTGTGTATTACTTCGGCTTCAAGGGCTTCAGCGATCAGGACATGTATTACCTTTACCTCGATACCGTGTCCATCTCAGTTTACGTGGAGATCCTCAATCCGCCCAACAACCTGACCGCCGTTGTGAACAATCATGACGTTCATCTTGCCTGGACAGCGCCGGTCGTCACGCGCAGCCTGCTCGGCTACAAGGTGTATCGGAATACGTCTCTGATAGCCACGCTCG
>DAOPZE010000043.1:0-1904 GCA_035353255.1 Candidatus Cloacimonadota bacterium | reverse complement strand
CGCAGCCTGCTCGGCTACAAGGTGTATCGGAATACGTCTCTGATAGCCACGCTCGCCAATCCGGACACTCTTTCTTATGATGATCCAGCCTTGACCTCCGGCCTTTACAGCTATGGAGTCACTGCCTATTACACTTCCGGTGAATCTGTTCCGGCGGGACCCGTTCTGGCGGATGTCGATCCTGTCATCCTGCCTCCATCGAATCTCACATCTCAGGTTGTGGACAGAGACGTAAATCTGTACTGGACGAATCCTGAAGGCAACTGGTTCACCTGGTGCACAAACGCCACGGGGAATTCAGTCGGCACAGGCGCAGCGGCAGTCTTCGACGTCGCGCATCGCTGGGAACAGGCAGATCTGGCGCCATTTGCGGGACGTTCCATCTCCAGGATCCAGTTCATCCCTGTCTTCGCAAACTGCGTTTATACTGTAAAGGTATGGACAGGTGGGTCTGCCACAAGCGCGGGGACTCTGGTTCACTCTCAGGTCGTACCCTCGGTTGTCCTGAACGAATGGAACACAGTGTTCCTGACGACTCAGGTTCCGATCCCCGCCACGGGCGATCTCTACTATGGCTACGAGTGTAATACTCAGGGTGGCTATCCGGCGGGATGCGATGATGGCCCTCCTATCGAAGGCAAAGGAAACATGATGTACTTCGGAGGAACCTGGACGACCCTGACCGCCATAGCTCCGACCCTAACCTACAACTGGTCGATCCGTGCTTTTGCCCAGATACCTCCTGCGGGAAGGATCACAGCGTTGTCTCCCGTCCGTGATACAGAAGGCTACTATCTGGATACTGACGCCCTGGCTTTGGATCACTATCAACCCACGAATCCTGAACGGGTCATCACCGGCTACAAAGTTTACCGGGATGGCGTGCTACAAGCGACGATCAATGATTCTGAGATCTTCACCTTTTTCGATCCGGGATTGCCCAATGCCACTTATCTCTATGGTGTCACCTGCGTTGCTCCCACGGGAGAATCGGTTCCCTCGACGATCGAAGTCGTGGTGAATTTCCAGCTTGCGCCGGTATTCTTTAGCGATGGATTTGAGAACTATCCTGATTTTGCCACGACCTTCAGTCCCTGGACTTTGAGGGATGTCGATCAAACCACGACAGCGGGCATCCCCGGGATCAGTTTCCCCGGTTCAGGCGGACCTCTATCCTTCATCGTCTTCAATCCCTCTGCCACGACGCCACCGCTGACCGATCTGAACCCGCATGGCGGATCAAAGATGCTTGCCTCCTTCTCCGCGACGGTTCCCCCCAGCAATGACTGGATGGTGACTCCCAGAGTGCATCTGGGCACCGGCAGCGCGCTGAAGTTCTTTGCCAGATCTCATGCGGACACACTCAACATGGCGAAGTTCCGAGTCGGTGTCTGTACACTCGCCAACATCATTCCTCAGGGATTCCAGTACGTCACAGGCACGGATCTGATCTCAGCACCGTATGGCTGGCATGAATATGTCTATGATCTCTCCAACTATGACAACCAACTTGTCTATGTCGGCATCAGAAACGTTTCAGATCAGACATCCGTGCTCTACGTGGATGATTTCTCTCTGCACTCCGTAGGCGGCTCAGTCGATAACGACGATCCCACCGTTCCCGCACAGCAGAACGCTCTCCTGGGTAATTATCCCAATCCCTTCAATCCTGAGACGAAGATAAGTTTCTCTACAGCTACGGACGGTCCTGTCTCCCTGTATATTTACAACCTCAGGGGACAGCTAGTCAAACGGCTCGTGGATGAACAGAAAACAGCGGGTATGCACACCGTCATCTTCGATGGAACGGACAGCACCGGACGTCCCATCGCCAGTGGAGTGTATTACTACAAGATGCTGGCAGGCAAATACAGCTCTACCCGCAAGATGATCCTGATGAAGTA
>DAOPZE010000042.1:0-18715 GCA_035353255.1 Candidatus Cloacimonadota bacterium | reverse complement strand
TCGCGGCAAGATTCTTCGTCGTCAGCTTCTCATAACCCATCTGAGCTATGATCTCAATCGCCGCTTCGATAATATTCATCTGTCTGGCAGTAAGTTCCATCATTCATCCTTCATGTAAGTAAGCATTCACTAACATGATATTCTGAACCCGTATTCTTGGCAAGAACTTTTTTAGGTTCTGCCGAAAATATCCCATTTTGTCTTAGCTCGGGAGTATCGCTTCCTAAGGCGACACCATAGAAAAGTGTAATCTACACCAAAGATATCTTAGATATCTCTTAGGTCGTTCTTGGGTCGCGACCCAAGAGGCACCCAAGAGGCACCCAAGAGGGATCCAAGAGGCCCTTGGTGAAGCATGGGTGATCGTCCCAGTATCTTTTATCCTCTGCCGGAAAGACTTCCACAATTGTGCTTGACAATCCTTCTGATGATCAATATCCTAGCCTCATGATAGAAATGGGGATTGATATTGAATATTGTTTTAACTCAGATTACTTGTTTACGGGGATATGCCCGATCACTGCGTGATAAATCAGTGTTTTGCTTTTCAATCTTGAAGGGGAAAGAATGATACTCTCACAGGGTCAGAAGGTCAATCAGTATAGCGTCATATCATTCATTGGTTCCGGAGGTATGGGCGAAGTCTATCTGGTCGAGGAAGAATTCACCCAGAACCGCTATGCGCTAAAGACTCTCTTCCCACATCACACTCAGAATGAGCAGTTCCGGGAGCGCTTCATCCGTGAAGCGAAGATCATGGCAGCGCTCAACCATCCCGGGATCATGCAGGTGCATAGTTTTTTCCAGATAGATCAGCAGTATTACCTGGTCATGGATTTTCTTCAGGGTCAAACTCTAAAAAGCTTGCTACGCAGTAATGGGTGTTTAAACGAACCGCAAGCGCTGGATATAGTCGGTAAACTCCTTGTCACTTTGGATTATGCTTCGTCCAAAGGCGTGATACATAGGGATATAAAACCCGATAATATCTATATCCAGCCGGACTATTCCATCAAGGTCATGGATTTTGGCATTGCCCGCATGACGAGCCTCGAACGAGTCACTGAGACGGGTTCGAAATTGGGAACTCTTTATTACATGAGCCCTGAACAGATCAGGGGTAGTTCGAACATCGATCCCAAAACAGACGTATATTCACTGGGTATTGTGTTCTACCGAAGAGTATTGTGTTCTACGAAATGCTCTTCGGTTGTCTTCCTTTTGACATCAGCACAACCAGCGATTATGCCATCATGGATCAGATCGTGAACAAGCCGCTGCCGGACTTTCTACATCAATCACTGAGTATCGGGGAAAAATCCAAGGTTCTTCTGGAGGGCATGACGCAAAAAGACCAGAATCATCGCTTATCCGCCTCAGAGGCTTTGTATTTGCTCCAGAGTAAGGATCTGAAAACTTCTGCGACCGTCAACAATATCCCAAAAACGCCCAAAGTTCAGCAAGAGGTTCTGATACCCGAATCCCAGCCATATCATCAGGAGAAGCGCAGAAATCCCAAGAACATTGTATTCACGGTTATCGCGGTCGTCGCCCTAGTAATTGTTATATCTCTGCTTTCAGGGAAAAAGAAAGTTGATGAGTCTGCCGGAGAAGAATCCGCAACCGCACCTGCGGATACTAATGCTGTTTCGACAGAGCCTGCTCCTGTTTACGTCCCGCCCAAGCCCTATTCAGAGTATCCAGTATATGGTATGCAATTGATCGAAGGGGGAACCTTTACCATGGGCGATGACAGCGGTATCGGGAAAAAGGATGAAGCACCAGCGCATCAGGTGACTCTGAACAGCTATTATCTCGGTGTATGCGAACTAACTCAGGCGGAATGGAACCGGGTGATGAATTACAATCCTTCAGTGATCAAGGGTGATGATCTTCCCGTGGAAAACGTCACCTGGTACGAGGCATTGGAGTATTGCAACATTCGTAGCATGATGGAGGGGCTTACTCCCTGTTACACAATAAACAAGGATGAGGTCGATCCTTATAATACCAATCCGAACGCAAGCTTCAAATGGCTTGTAGTTCCTGATTGGTGGGCAAATGGTTATCGTCTGCCCACCGAAGCTGAATGGGAATACGCTTCCCGCGGCGGCAAACTCAGTAAAGGTTACCGCTACAGTGGCAGCAATAATTCTGAGTACATTGCCTGGCTAAAGAGCAATTCCGGTGGACAAAAACACCCTGTGGGACAGAAAGTCGCCAATGAACTAGGCCTTTACGATATGAACGGCAATGTTTGGGAGTGGTGTTGGGATTGGATAGGCGATTATCAGCCCGTAAGTTTTACTAATCCGACTGGAGCATCAAGCGGCAGCCTGCGAGCTGGCAGAGGATCGTATTGGATGGGTGAAGAAAGTCAGATCCGTCACGCTAACCGGGATAATGGAATACCTTCAGGAAAGAGTAAATATCTTGGTTTCAGGGTCTGCCGGAGCGTTCGAGATTGAGATGTTCCGCTATATCTTGGGGAAACCTATTGTCAGAAAAACGTCTTCACTGTATATTGTCCCAATGTCTAAGATAATTATTGAATTATAAACAAGAGGAATGATGAGACCGAATAAGCAAGAACTGATAGAGATGCTCAGCCTGCAGGGCAAGGATGAGATCGAAGCCCTCTATAAGCAAGCCTATGAGATCAAGACCGAGCACAGTGGAAAAATCGTGTACTTCCGTGGGATAATTGAGCTCAGCAACATCTGCTCGAAGAACTGCTACTATTGTGGCATCCGCAGAGACAACCTGCACACTGTGCGTTACCTCATGGAAAAGGATGAGGTTCTGGACGCAGCTAAATGGGCTTGGGAGCAGAACTATGGCTCTGTCGTGATCCAAGCCGGGGAGCGTGAGGACAGCTCTTTTATCAATTACGTGAACGAGCTGCTGCTGGATATCAAGAAACTCTCCGATGACGAATTGGGAATTACCCTCTCCCTGGGTGAGCAGAAAGAAGAAGTCTTCCGGCTCTGGCAGGAAAGCGGCGCCCATCGCTATCTCTTGCGTATTGAAACTTCGAACAGCAGTCTCTATCAAACTCTTCACCCTCTCGACCACAGCTTCCAAAGACGCGTCGAGACGCTTCGAACTCTGAAGAAACTCGGCTGGCAGACCGGTACGGGAGTCATGATCGGCCTTCCCGGGCAGACCTATGAGCACCTCGCCGACGATGTTCTGTTCTTCTATGATGAAGACATAGACATGCTGGGCATGGGTCCATTCATTCCCCATTTACAGACGCCTCTGAAAGACCTTGTTAATAGCTATGACCCGGATTCGTCACTGGAAAAAGCCCTGAAGATGATCGCGGTCTGCCGTATCGCACTCAAGGACGTGAATATCGCCTCCACGACTGCCCTGCAAGCACTGAATCCCACCGGTAGAGAGATGGGCTTGCTCGCCGGAGCCAATATCATCATGCCCAATATCACAGACACCAAATACCGCGCCAACTACCAGCTTTACGAAGGAAAACCCTGCCTGGACGAAAATGCCGACCAATGCGTTCACTGCCTGGAACGGCGCATCGAATCTATCGGAGAGACGGTCGGTTATAACAAATGGGGCGATTCTCCGCATTATCAAAGCAAGCATCCCGATTTTATCAGCCAGAACTGAGCCGCGTTGCCGGATGTACGCCTCTGCCTGTTCTTTCCGATTAGATCACGGTAAAAATTGGCTCTGAGTCATCTCATAATATATCATAGTAATGCCGGCATCATTTCGGTATCATCCCGGTATCATATCCTGTCAGGACAGGACTTGATACCGATATGATACGGATAAGATTCCGTTTTGCCGAGGTTTGGCTCAAGACTTGCAACGTAGTCTGCCCTTACCGACATATGAAATAATATGAAGGTATTTGATAGCACTATAGTATTTCCTTACGAATAGGAGACAGTTATGAAAGCAGAAAAACTACAGAATTTGGCGATGAACGACAACGGCTTCATCTTCGACCCAAACACCGGATACAGCTATACGACCAATGAGACCGGCATGTTCATCATGCGCAGGATCGCCCAGGGTGAGACCCGCGAACAGATCATGAATGAACTTTGCGAAGAGTACGATTGTTCAGTGGATCACTTCAACAGCGATTTCGACCACTTCATGCTGATGCTGGACGCGTTGGATCTGATCGATTTTGAGGCGCTTAATAATGGGAATTGATCTCAGTTCTCTTGATATCACTATCGCCGTGACCGGACTCAAGACCGGGGATAATCCTCAGCCGGGAGTGCCAGTCATCAGGAGCATCAAAAATGCCGGATTCAAAGGAAAGATCGTAGGACTAGTTTATGATTCCCTGGAATCAGGCATCTATCTGGATGATTTTGCGGATGAGATATACCAGATGCCATATCCCTCCGCCGGAGCGGAAGCCTTTATCAGCCGGATGGACTACATCCTTTCCAGATGCAAGATCGATGTGATAATCCCCACTCTCGACGCCGAAGTAATACTTTATATCAGATTACAAAACGAACTGTCCAAGAGAGGAATACATTCTTATCTTCCAACGGAAGAATGCTTCATCCTCAGGGACAAGACCAAGCTGGGCAGCTATTTTCCGCCCAAAGGAATACAGGTCCCACAGAGCATCCTTGTTTCCGATCCAGCTCAGATCGCCAAGGTCGGCGAGGAGATATCCTATCCGCTGATGGTCAAGGGAAGGTATTACGAGGCTTTCAAGGCATACAGCGCGCTTGAGGCTCTGGAGTATTTCCACGATATCGCGGGACGCTGGGGCACTCCTCTGATCTTCCAGAAAGTAGTGCCCGGAGACGAGTATAATATTGTCATCGTAGGCGATGGTGAAGGCGGGATGATCGGAAACGTGCCACAGAAGAAGCTGGTGATCACCGACAAGGGTAAAGGTTTTGGCGGCGTGGTCGTTCAAAACGCTGAGCTCGATGAGTTTGCCGATAAGGTCATCCGTGAAATGAAGTGGCGTGGACCCTGCGAACTTGAGGTCATGAAGGGGTTTGACGGAGTCTATTATCTCATTGAGATCAATCCGCGCTTCCCTGCCTGGGTACGGCTCGCGGAAGGCGCCGGACAGAATCAGCCGGCTGCCGTGGTGCTCAAAGCACTGGGAAAAGAAGTCGACAAGCTGCCTCCCTATAGACCGGGAACTTTGTTCGTACGGCACGCGGAAGATATCATTGCGGATATCTCCACCATGGGTCAGGTCTCTGCCAAAAGCGAATTGATCAAAAAGGAACGTTAAGATGAAAAAGACATATATCGCCCCAAATATTGAACGTAACTCTGCCGGAAATATGAATAAATACGGCGCCAAGAGCGTTGTGAACTTCATGGACAAGATCGATGGAGTCAGCATCAGAGACATGATCGAGACCTTCGGCTCTCCGCTCATCGTCCTCTCAGAAAAGCAGATGCGCAAGAGATACAGAAGACTGCACGACGTGATGAAAATGCACTATCCGAACCTTGAGATGGCATGGAGCTACAAGACAAACTACCTTGGCGCGGTGTGCAGCATCTTTCATCAGGAAGGCGCGAAAGCCGAGATCGTCTCCGGAATGGAATATGAGATGGCAAAACGCCTGGGAATCCCGGGCAAGGATATCATTTTCAACGGTCCCGGAAAACGTGCTGATGAGATCACAGCCGCGGTCAAGGACGGAGTCACGCTCCACATCGATCACATGGACGAGCTGTATCTGATCGAACGGATAGCTCAGGAACTGGATATCGTTCCGGAAGTGGCGATCCGGGTCAACATGGAAACCGGGATCAGTCCCGCCTGGACGAGATTCGGTTTTAACTATGAAAATGGCGAGGCTTTCCGGGCAGTACAACGGCTTCATTCCGGTAAAGCATTGAAACTCGTTGGCTTGCATACGCATATTGGCACATTTATCCTTGATGCTCAGGCATATTATTATGCGGCGAAAGCGCTGCTCGACCTCGCACAGAAACTCGAAGATGAATTGCATATCGTGGTCGGCTATATCGATCTCGGGGGTGGATTTGCCTCTCAGAACACTCTGCTTGGTTCCTACACACCCGGGGAATTCGCTTCTCCCTCGTTCGACCAGTATGCCGAAGCTATAGGTAAGGCGTTCAACGAATCTCACTTTGCAGGTGTCCACGTTCCCAAGCTGATCCTGGAAACCGGAAGAGCACTCGTCGATGAAGCCGGATATCTGGTCAGTTCTGTACTGGGTAAGAAGAACCTGCCCACCGGAGAACGTGCAGTCATCCTCGATGCCGGCGTCAATACCGCGATAACCGCCTGGTGGTATAAACTCAAAGTCACACCTACCCGCAGTTTCCCGGGTGCCTACCAAAATACCGTCTTTTATGGTCCCCTCTGCATGAACATCGATGTCATCCGTCAGGCAGTGCCCTTCCCTGATCTGCATAACGGCGAAGCAGTCGTTATCAGTCCTATGGGAGCCTACAATAATACCCAGTGGATGCAATTCATTGAGTATCGTCCCAAGATCGTGCTGATAACAGAAACTGGTAAACCGGTGCTCATCCGCCAGAAGGAAGAACTCGTTGATGTCATTAAACCTGAGATTATACCGGAGCATCTGAGACAATTGTGATACAGGCACATAGCCAAAATAACCTAAAGTCCTTCTTGAAGGCAATTCCGCATGGTTATTCCACCATCATGTTCTCAGATAACCTGATGGTTGGTTTGGTCATGCTGGCTCTGACGATGGTAAGTCCCGTCATTGGGTTGGCGGGTTTGTTGGGGCTGATGATAGGGTTGTTTGCGTCCCGTATCCTGGGTTTTGAGGGTTGGGATTCGAGCAGCGGAGTGCTGTCCTTCAATAGCCTGCTGATCTCTCTGACGATCGGATACTACTATCCATATCATAATGGTATCGCGAATCTACCTCACTTTCTGGGCTTGATCGTCATTGCTTCGCTCACGACTCAGTTTCTCTATATCGGGATCAGCTATCTGACGCAGATGTGGTTCAAGATGCCTTCTCTGAGTTTGGCGTTCTCGATATCGGGATTATTCTATTGGTTCTATCTTGTGCGAGGCGGATATTTTACCGGTTATGGTTTCGCTAAACCGCTGTTATTCAGTATCAGTGATAAGCTTCCCTGGTTTTGGCAGGACTTCTTCGTATCAATGGGTAGCATAGTGTTTGTGCCGGATCTCCTGGTGGGAATAGCCATGACGATTGTCCTCCTGTTTATCTCCAGGATTGCGCTGTTCCTGGCGCTGGTTGGCTGGTCTATCTGCTTTGCCCTGTTGCACTTCAGCAGTATAGGTTCGACCTACGGGATGTTCTTCCCGGGCTTCAACCTTATCCTGATCAGCCTGGCGATCGGTTCGGTCTTTCTTATCCCGAGCAAATCCTCCTATCTCCTGGCTGTACTAGGCACTGTGACAGGCTTTCTCGTTGCTTTTGCCCTTGCTGGTAAGTAT
The DNA here is from genome assembly GCA_035353255.1 of Candidatus Cloacimonadota bacterium. GTDB lineage: Bacteria > Cloacimonadota > Cloacimonadia > Cloacimonadales > Cloacimonadaceae > PHBP01. The sequence continues at coordinate 11,268 of DAOPZE010000042.1, read as the reverse complement.
TATTATCCTGATATCATGCCCTCCCGTCCGGATGTGCTGTTCGTCCCAATGTTCGCCTTCCCGATGAATGTCGTGGTGATCGGCACGATCTTCGCCCTGAGGCTGAGGCTAAGGCAGAATTCACCGATCATCAATGACTATGGAGTGCTTCATCCGGAAAAAGCGCTCGATGCCTACCTCTCCAGATTCCGTAGATTTACTCAGGCGGGAATCCCCCAGATCCATCTGCCTGTGACGGGAGAATGGGTCGTCACCCAGGGACATAACGGCGAACATACGCATCAGAAGGACTGGGCTTATGCCTGGGACTTCGAGATCGAGGACATCTATAATAAGAAATATACTGATAATGAACTGGAACTGCGAGATTATTACTGTTATGGCAAGTCTGTTCATGCCGCGGCAGCCGGACAGGTTGCCAAGGTCGTGAATAGCATTCCGGATAACCCCATTGGTGGGATGAATACCAAGGATAATTGGGGGAATTACATCACGATCGCGCACGGTTATGGCTATTATACGCTTTACGCCCACTTAAAAGAAGGATCGATAAAGCTGAGAGAAGGCGACAACGTCAAGATGGGAGACAAGATCGGGCAGGTTGGTAACTCCGGAAGGTCGCCAGTTCCTCACCTTCATTTCCATGCACAAATGGCTGCCGATGCAGGTTCAAAGACCATCCTCAGTCACCTGATCAACTTTAAACGAGGCTTGGCGAACGGTGCGCACGAACTGGTCAGCAGTGGCATCCCCGAACCAGGAGACAGAATCTCACCTCTGGTTGCGGAACACGATCTGGCGCCTCTGCTTCAGTTGTCGTACGGTCAGACACAAAGCTATATGGTCAGGACATCTGCAGGGGAAAAGAAGGAAACCTGGGAGATCAAGCTTGATCTGCTTGGGACACACAGGATCGTGTCTGATGCGGGAACGATCGTCGAATTCTCTATCTATAACGGCATTTACAATTCCCTGAACCTTGTGCGTAGCCGTCGTTCCGCTCTTGCTGCTTTTGCGATTGGAGCTTCGAGGTTACCCTGGGTCGAGAATCAAACACTGGAATGGAGTGACGAGCCTTCTCTCTCCGTGGTCATGAATCCCATGCTGAAGAACCTCACGCTGTTCTTCATTCCCTTCTTCAAGCCCATAAGGATAGAGACGAAGTCACGTCTGACGACAGAAGATAAAGCTATGCTCATCAGGAGCAATACATGCTTTTCACTGCTGGGTATCAAGATCAGTAACTATAACGCAGGGATACGTTTGAGCCGTGAAGAAGGCATCATGGAGCTTTCTCTCGAACAAAACAACAAGACCCTTATCACTGCTATAAGAGATAACAACCTCACCGAGGAACAAAAACATGAATAAGATCGTTCTAACCTTGATCGTCCTGCTTCTGAGCATAGTACTGCTTGCTGAGGAACGCACGATCAACGATTCCTACAACTTTGAAGCACGCTCAGATTTCCAGAATGCCCTGAGCGTGATGAATGAACTGAGCGCGAAAGAGCCAACCGATGCTTTTTATAGGATCAGAACAGCCTGGTTGCAGTATCTTCTGGGTTCGTATACTGAGGCGATCCAGTCCTACCAGCAGTCGATTAAGCTGCTCGATTGCCTTGATGCCTACACGGGTATTATCAACTGCCAGCTTGCCCTGGGAAACTACAGTGAAGCCATCAGGGTCGCAGACTCACAACTGACAATCCACAAGCAGAATCCGACTTTGCTCTCGAAGGCTGCCTATGCGGCTTATCTTAAGAAAGACTATACGCTGGCTGCTTCCTATTATCAGCGCGCGATAGATCTTTATCCCTGGGATATGGAGACTCGAGGCTACCTGATCAACAACCTCTACCTTGCCGGACAGACCAATGAAGCTAAACGCCAGTATCAGGCACTGAAGAAGTACTCGCCTATGTCTCCGATCATCTCCACCTACAAAGGCATCCTGGATTAAAGCCACGTGAAGCCTTCGTTGGTACTGATCCTCCTTTTACTGATCCCCTTGGCGGTATATTGCCAGATGAACCAGTATAAGGATATGATCGACCGAGCGAAGGTTGCGCTTGCCTATGATCCGCTGAACGATGCCCAGAGGCTTGATCTTGCCTATTTCCAAATGCTCACCGGACAGTATGAGCAGGCTCTGCCAAACTACAGACTGATAATTAGCAGGGACAGCACGAACGCCAATGCCGCCGCCGGTATACTCTGGGCGCTGAACAGCCAGGGCAAGTATTCACAGACTCTCAGAGAGGCGAAGCATTTCATCAAAACGAATCCACACTCCGGTCTGCTTTATTATCACCAAGCTAACGCATTGCTTAACAGAGGCCAGAGCCTCTCTGCCAGGACGAGATACGTCAGAGCGTTGAATCTGCTGAGCAATGAAACACTCAGGCAACTGCCTGCCGAAAGCCTGATCTGGTGCTACCAGACTCTGAACGATTATCCCCGTAGCCGGCAGTACCTGGAACTCCTCGACCCCCAAAGCCTCATTAACCCCAAGGAAGTCATCCGTAGAAAGCTTTACAAGACAGATCTTATCTTCAGCGTCCAAGCCGGTGTCAAGGATACGACAAGCGTGTTTTTCGAGACCGAAGCGATCGCCAGACACCGTTCCATGTCTTATAAACTCAAACTTGAGGAACTCCTGGTCAATGACGCTCATTACCGCTGGAGCGTGCTCGTATCAGCAAAGACACAGACCAGGCACTTTGATACATCAATCACAGCTCTGATGCTGAAAAGTGAAGATACCCGCGCCAGCGAAGGCTATGAACTATCACTTGAAGTAAAGCCACGCATCTATATATCAAGTATGCTTATCCGTCCCGTCGTCTCTGAACACTTGGCAAGCTATACCCGGTTCAATGCATATCAGACAGATCTCGGTCTCGAGCTTGGTATTGGCAAGGCAACAATGAACTATCAGGCTGCCTATCTTTATCAGGATAACGACTCGATCGGTGCCGATACCTACAAATGGATTCAAAGCATGGATATATACTACCGCATTAGTCGCATTATCGCCTGCGGACTACATGCGGGCAAAGGTGACATGGCATGGTACACCAATACCCTGGGAAGCGTGACGGACGACTTTGAACCTTCAGATGGTTATTATGGTGCCTCTTTCTCAACCGGGCTGAGCAAACATTTTAGAGCTGTTCTCTACTACCAGTACGGAACAAGGAACGAAGAAACCAGCCATCTGGCATATCTCAGGTTATCCTATGCGTCATAGACTATATTTAGCAGTTCTCGTCGGACTGCTCCTGATCACCGCGGCGTGCAATCTCAGGGAAAATTCCCTCCTGCCGCCCAATCTCGACCCCAAAGAGTATATTATGGAAAGCACTATCAGAGTGTATTCCGATCATTTGATCAAGTCTGAGAACGACGACAGCTATCTCTATATCCCCAAAGAGAGCATCGCCGACAGTAGTCTCTGGTACAATGACACCGTGAGCTTGCGTAAGGTGGATGATCTGACGGAGCGGGACAGTCTGGCATTCGTAGAGGGAACGACTCTCATCTCAGGCAGTTACTCCATAAGCATATTGCGCGAGGGGCAGGAGATCCTCCTGGATTCGATCCCGAATTTTGCCACATTATACACTGATCTTAGGCAGAGCCAAGAGCTGATCGACGCCGAGTATGTCCAAAGCGGATGGCGATTGTCGTCAAGTCAGATCGATGTCTATCCCTATGGTTCATCCCGCTGTTTCTTCGATATAGATGGAAACGGGGATGTCGCGCTGATGAACTTCCATGAAGGCGGAGTTCTCTCCATCGATCCCACCGGCAAGGATGTTCAGGGATTGATCAAGACGGATTCCGACTATGTGTACGCATGGTTCCCAAGTGTATTTATAACCGATAACCTGCGTCTTGAGCTCCAGGATTCCCTGACGCAGACTGAGATCAACTCAGTGCAGCGGATATTCCCCGGTTTTGCGCTAAATACAAAGATCCTGAGCCTATCCACGAATTCGACCGGCACCGGTACGCCGATCATTCGCTACAGGATGCCTGCAAACAAGCACTTTAACCAGCAATGGTTAAGACTGGCAGGGACGGACGTCACGACCTGGCAATCCGGTAATGACACCTGGTTGCTGGATGGAGAAGAGCTCGTCACCTGGCTTGGAACTCCCGGCAAGTATTTCCTCATCACGCCTATCAGCGGACAGACCAAACTGGATATCCCCCTGGATGGCACTTTTGACCAATTGTTCTTGCAGGACCTCTGGCTTGATCTGAATGATACCGCCCTGAACGGATACAGCTTGTCTCTAGATCTGAGCCCGGATACTAAAGAATTGATCCAGGATTATTTCAGCGGTTCTCCCTTCGCCCTTCAGCGTGGGTTTGAAGCCTTCGGTCTGGAGTTCAAGGACAACGGCTCGATCGTTGAAAAGCTACCCGGAGATGCTTGGATCGAGTATGGATTCGCAACCACGCAAGCAAATCCGGCAGCTTCCAGACTCTTCCTGAGCTACAGAACCACTACCACTGACCATCTCTATTTCAAGACTTACGCAAAGGAATACGACACTTCTCATTTCACTCAGTCGAATGGATACGTCTATGCGGGTTATGCTTCCTCGGGAACGTATCTGTACGGCGTGGCTGGAGAAGCTTCATCAACCGTGAATATCCCCTGCCTCAGACCCACAGCCGAGATTCAGACCACACGGACTCAAGTTTCCTGGGAAGACGAGAGCTTACCCTGCACTAGCTTGAGTTTCGAATATGGAGCTCAGCTTCCCGCGGGACATCCCTGGCTGAGCGGTTCTCCCTTCACGGTCAACAACTCAAAGTCGCTACTAAAACTAAGTGCCATTAGCAGAAAAGGACGTGGTGACGAGCTTCCTTTGGGGCTGTTTATCTCGACCGTCGCACCCGCTGCGCTCAAGGAAGTGCTGAATATTTCCCTGTTAGATGGCTATCCTAAGTTCATTCGTTACAAAGCCTCAACAGCCTTTGCGCATAACACTTTTGTGATGTCCGGATCCCGCCTGCAGATCTCTCCCGCTTATGCCGGATACCTGATCAGCGGTTCGAACCTCAGCACCCCGACGACCTCTTATCAGCTTGCGCTCTTCAACCGGTTCGTCTTTGACAACAACGCTTTGGAAGTGTACCTTGATTCTTCGCAGAACATGCCGGTGGGAACGACCATGCAGATCACGCCCAAGACAAGCATGACAGACAGCTATGGCGTCCTCGCCTCGCAGTATCAGCTGACTCCACTGAGTCCGGGCTACGACCTGAAGATATTAAATAATCTTGATTTCTATACCCAATTCTCACCCTATATCAGGATCAGGCAGAACACTCGTACCGAAAACCTGCTCTTTTCCATATCGGAAGGTGAGTTTTATCGTATTTACACTTATGATCAGGCGGATACCGCAGATGGCTGGCATTTTAATATAGCTGACGGACATGTCGCTTTCTATCTCGTCGCTGATGCTGAATATGCCCTTGCCCATGACGATTCGCCCCATACGATCCTGGATACGATCGTGAACGTCAGCGGAAGGGATTTCCATAGCTCTCTGTATCAGGCTCAATTCGTCCTGCCCTCAGAATTCATAGGGAATCAGATCCCGATCGGAACGCGTATCACGCTTAATTCTCAGCCAACCGTCCCTCAGGGAATTACCCCGATCTCGGCCTACCAGCTTTTCCTGCGCAACTCCCAGCAGACTATGCTGACGCCGGGATTCTACACCATTGTCGGAGCCACCAGGCTCCCATATATCTATCTGCCGATCACTGATTACAGCCCGGGGCAAACAGTCAGGCTCTACTATCGGAACTTGCAGGGAGTTACCACCGAGTTCACCAGGGTGACGAGCTTCAGCGAAGCCCCGACCGGTGAATTTATCATGGTTGGCAATTGCGCGGTCTGTTTCGTCAACAATCCCGGATTATTCTACGCGACAGAATAGTGCTGAATTGTTCCGGGAAAGGCTATAGACAGGTTTTTTTACGCCTCTTCCCTACCAATGGTCTTCAGGATATCTTCTCTCTATCATCCCGGTATCATGTCCTGTCATGACAGGACATGATACCGGGATGATATCCTGATGATCAGCCGCAGACATCCGGATAGCCGGGATCAGGCAGAACAGGCATAATCAAGGCAAAAAGAACTTGTAACTTTGAACTTGACGAATATCTGGATACGGCACGGAATGACTTTACGAAGATTTACTGATCTATTAAGGAGTATATATGTTACCCGGTGGAAAAAACATGAAAGACCTGATGAAACAGGCGCAACGGATGCAGCAGGAAATGATGAAGTCTCAGGAAGAGCTGGAAAGCAGAGTCTTTGAAGCGAGTTCTGGCGGTGGGATGGTCAAAGTCGAGATGAATGGAAAGTATGAATTGCTTTCGATCAAGCTCGATCCCGAAGCGGTCGATCCTGAAGATGTGGAAATGCTCGAGGATCTTATCGTAGCAGCGATGCAGGAAGTTCAGGCAAAGGTCTCCGAAGCTTCCAGCGATACCATGGGAAAACTCACCGGCGGAATGAAGATCCCCGGTCTCTTCTAGGATAATGCTGATTTCTCTCAGTCTGGAAAAACTCGTTCAGGCATTCAGCCGGTTCCCGGGAATCGGGAAGAAAACGGCTCAGAGACTGGCTTGGTTTCTGGTCAGTCAGGACAAGAAATTCGCCCTGGAGCTTGCCGATACGATCCGCGCGACCGTTGAGAGCTTCAAGCTATGCGGACATTGCAATATGCTTTCCGAGACTGATCCCTGCCATTTCTGTGATTCTCCGGAGCGCAATGATGAGGTTCTCTGTATCATTGAGAATAGTCCAGACGTTCAGATCATCGAAAATATGAACGATTTTAGGGGCAGATATTTCGTGCTGGGGCATCTACTCTCGCCCCTGGATGGTTACGGACCCGAGCAGATACATTGCCAAATGCTGCTGGAGCGTATCGACGAGATCAAACCTCAGGAAGTCATTCTCGCACTCAAACCCTCAGCCGAGGGAGAAGCAACGATACATTACATCTCCGAGATCCTCTCCGGAAGCGGGATCAAGCTAACCAGGCTCTCGACCGGATTACCCTTTGGGGGTGACCTTGAATACAGCAGCACAGTCACTTTAGCAAACGCCTGGAAGCGAAGGTATTCGGTCTGAATATGTTTACAGGTATCATCGAGGCAGTATCTGAGATCCGATCCATACAACAACATGCTGATCATAAGACGGTCACTATCCACAGGCCCAATCAGTTTGAGGATATCAGGATCGGGGCGTCAATCGCCTGCGATGGTATCTGCCTGACCGTGATAGACTTCGACACGAAAGTGTTTGCGGTTCAGATCATGAATGAGACCGTGAAGAAAAGCACTGCGGGTTCCTGGAAGACCGGCGAATCGCTGAATCTGGAACGGGCGTTAAAACTCGGAGACAGACTTGACGGTCACTGGGTTCAGGGACATGTGGACACGGCATCATCACTCTTGGAGACAAGCAAGATCAAGGATGCGGTATATCTGAAAATTGCTCTTGATAGTCAATATAACGGGCTGGTCGTGCCTCAGGGCTCAATCGCTCTGAACGGAGTCAGCCTCACGATAGCTGAGCTTGGATCGGGATGGCTGCAAGTGGCATTGATCGGTCATACTTTGGAAAATACTAATCTATCCCGGAAAAAAATCGGAGAAAAGCTAAACCTGGAATTTGATATTCTGGGGAAGTATCTCCTGCGTCAGAATCATGCGTCGGGAATCAGCAAGGAGTGGCTTTATGAACAAGGTTTCTAAGGTTCTGACCTGTTTGTCGGTTTGCCTGTTTATGCTCTTCAGCTTCGGCTGTGGCAGTAAAAAGAGTCCAACCGGAGGAAAGATCGATATAGTCAAACCCGAATTGAATGCGACTTTACCGACGGAGTTTTCCGATATCAGCGGCGGAAAGATCGAGCTGACATTTTCCAAGGAACTGGATAAAGCCTCGGTGACCAGGGGGCTCTATATCTATCCTCTCATCGACAATAAAACGATCAGCGTCGAAGGCAACAGGGTCGTTATCCGTATTCGGGAAAAGCTGCTGAAGGATACGAATTATTACGTGACACTTACTCCCAGGATCAAAGACCTCCGGGATAACCCTCTGGCAAAAAACCAAACGCTTGTTTTCGCCAGCGGCGAGCTGCAGACAGGCAGAATTGCAGGGATGATCACCTACGAAGAGCCTACGGATAAGGGTAAACCGATTCAGTTTACTCTCTACAGTGCCGATCAGGTCATGGTCAGGAGTGCCGAATTCTCCTCTGAGACCTACGCTGTGGAGAACCTCAATCAAGGAAAGTACTCGTGGAATGCTTATATTGATAAAAACATAAATGGACACTTTGATCAGGATACCGATCCTGTTGCCAATGGTAGTATTGATCTGAGACAAATGGCATCTGTGGATATTACCCTGGCATATACGGATACGACTGCGGTCAAGATCAGTTCAGTCATGCCAGTTTCTTCGACAGAGATAAGGATCAAGTTCAGTGAAAGAGTAGCTTCAATAGGCTCTGTCGTTGTGTTTAACAAGAGTGGAGTGAATCTTCCGATCAAGGCGGCTTGCATCGAAGAAAAAGAGTTCACGCTTATCACCACTCCTGCCGGTAACGAAGTCTATACAGCTGAGTTCAGGGACGTTAAGGACATGAAATCAAACCTCAGCAAAGTACTGAGGGTCGATCTCCAGGGTTCAGTCATCCCCGATCGGAAAGCTCCCCTGATCCTGAGTAGCAATCCCAGGACCGGAACTTCCGTGAACAGCGACTCCCCGGTTCTGAGCGTCGGGTTCGACGAAGTGATGGATCCTGAATCGATGGTATATAGTCTGACCTCCGCGGATGGCAAGATCACGGTGCCACTAAAGATTGACATGAGCGGGGGAAAAATCGCCAGATTCACACCAGAGCTAAAACTACAAAAGAATAAAGAATATACGCTCACGCTCGGGAGAGATAGCGCGGACGGAGCTGGCAATAAACTTGCCGAAGATCATAAGATCGATTTTATGGTACTATTGGGTAATTAACTAGCTTTTTCAGGGAGGTTTCAATGTGCAGATTGCGGCTTACTATCATGGCTTTGATCATGATCATAGGCTCTTGGGCTTATGCCGCGGATATCATCGTCGAGGACACGAACTATTTTACGATCAATGGAATCTCGTTTCGTCTCAACCTCGTTGGGGAGAAAAGAGTCGGTGACTATGCGCAGAGTCCGCTGAACTTCACAGTCAGCCAACAAACATATCGGGATAGTACTGTGATTCTTTACAGCGCCACTGAAGCCGATATCCGGCTGACGATCGACCCCGTGGAACGATATAGTGTCCCGGCATGGAAATTCAATGTAGGAGCGGAGTTTAAAGCTGAGACCTATCTCCACCAGTTGTACTTCGAAATGGAATTTGCCAGTCCCTATTCGATGGTATACTACAAGGGTGTGGATGCGATCGAGGCACAAGATACAACTTTGAATAGCAATCTCGTTCCTTATACTGATAAGGTTATTGAACATAGATTGTATGACAAGAGCTTTTGGATCGCGGCTTCGAACTTTGCTGAATGTAGAGGCGTCGAGGGACTGACCAATACCACGATCAATCTCTATGATAACAAGCTACATTTCTTCAGGCAGTTCAGACCCTCGACGAACATGGCTGATCTACCCCGTGATACTATGTACAAAAACGCGGGAAGTTCCGAATCGTGGTCGTTCCTGGTATTCACGGACAAGCCCCTTTTAGCGAAGATCAGCCGCTGGCCCGCGGATAAACTCGCAGCTTTAGCAATTTCCAACGATGCAGATGGAGAATGGCCGACACGTCTGTCCGCAATCTATTTTGGCAGCGATAATCCTGCAAATCCCAAATATATGCGGGAAGGCTTGATCGCTAATAACATCAAGGTCTCAAACACGGTATTCGGCACAAATCAAGCGATGATGAGTGCTATCTGGGACACTCTGTACAACCACGGGAACAGTATCGGATATCATACTTTTACCGGTTATCAGGACTCACTTGGAGTAAATGAACAGGCATTGCTCCACGATCTGGTTCCCTATAACATCAGGCTGTGGATCGACCATTCCATCTCATACAATCCGGAGGATTTCGGCTGGAATGGCTTGAATCCAGATTCACCGCAATATATCGGTGACGTGATCAATCAATCCAATATCGTTTATGCCTGGATGGCGGATACGCCACCCAATAATCCCTTTGACTGCTTTGAAGAGCCCTGGCGACTTCCTCACAGGCTATATGAATTGACCGCTCTGGAGCATCCAGTTTGGTTTTTTGGCAGAACAAGGATGAATGCTTGGGAGAACCTCAACGGTGACATTCAGATAGATTTCAAGAATACTATGACTCCGGATAATCTGGACAGGCTGTTGCAGAATCACGGCTTGCACATCTCATATACGCACTTCTGCTTCTCCAATGTTTCCTACCTGAATTCTTACTATATCATCAATCCGACCGGGGATCACGAGATCAGACCGGAAGTCGAAGATATGCTGGAGATGCTGGACTATTACCAGACTTACCGCGGTTTGTGGATCGAGACCGTCGAGAATATCTTTGATCGGATGCTAGCCACGGAAGAGCTCCGTGTGACTGGGATAAGTCCTGCACAAACTGCCGGAACATATGAAGTCAGGATCATCAATGATTCGGAATATCCACTTGATAACGTGAGGATGATGATTGCCGGGGAAGACATTATTTCTCCAAGAATTGCCGCAGGTGAAACCGTCGAGATCCCTGTAGATCTCCGGCCCGATCCGGTCGTGGAAGTCGTAAAGCCTTTCACGGTACGCTATGCCAGTGAGAACTTCTATCTTACTGCCAAGGAAGGTTTCGTTCCACAGAAAGGAACGATAAGCCTATATAACTTCCGTGGTCAGCTATGCCACACTTACAGAGATGTGATGATCCAGCACAAGACCATGTTACCGGTCTCCGGCTTAAACTCCGGAATCTATTTCCTTAAAGTCGCTCCAGGTGCGGGTGAGACACAGATACTCAAAACGGTCGTAGTTAATTAGCCATACAATTCAAGTAAGTTAAACGGGAATTATACATAAAGAAACGGAGACACCTATGTGTCTCCGTTTCTATATTACAGAGTTGTTAATAGTTATAATTATACAATAAGGCGTTAGCGATGGCGGCGACCTACTCTTCCACGCAGTTGCCCACGCAGT
>DAOPZE010000041.1:0-18792 GCA_035353255.1 Candidatus Cloacimonadota bacterium | reverse complement strand
ATCCTCTCTCTATCATCTTACGTCATGACGTAAGGGGATAGAGAGAGGATAGCCGTCAGATAGTGATAGAAAAGGGATGGATCGATCCTCACCAAGGCACTTTCCTCCCGGCAGTATCGGAGTCGGGAGGAACCGATCGCTGCACGCCTTTCCTGAAAGCATCCCGGGAGTATTTTTCGCTTGACGTGTCTATCAAGATGCGATATATTGTAATTGTGCCGTATGGGCAAAGCGATATCTTATTGTCATTTTTATCTTTACCTTACTCGAACAGAAGACTTTAACAAGGAGAAAAGCTATGTCATTATGGAAACGACTTAGCCTGGCGCTGGCGGCGATCATTCTGATGTCCTGCGCCAATGCTAATATCGGCTTGGACAGCGCCAACGGGAAAAGCCCCGTAGTCCAGGTTGTCAAAAACGTCAGTGAAGCTGTTGTTCAGATTCGCGTTGAGGCAAAGATCACCGTGACGAATAACACCAATCCCTTTCTCAACGATGATTTCTTCAAGTACTTCTTCCCTCAGCAACCTCAACAGCAACAGCGCCCCGTGACCTCCATGGGAAGCGGATTCATATACGATTATAATCCCGATACGCGGGAAGCCTTCATCATGACCAATAACCACGTCGTGGAGCAAGGTCCCAAGGGCACGATCACCGTGACTCTTGCGGATAAGATCAGCTATACTGCGACGGTCGTGGGACTCGATCCCAATACCGACGTTGGCGTGATCAAGATCACGGTCAAGGAAGGTGAAAAGGTCACAGTCGCGCCTCTGGGTGATTCCAGCGTTTTGGATATCGGAGACTGGGCGATCGCCATCGGCAATCCCTTCGGCGATATCGGGCTGGATCGCACCGTCACCCTCGGAGTGGTCTCCGCTCTGGGACGCGCCAACCTGAACTTCGGCGAGAATTCACCCGTCTATCAGGATTATATCCAAACCGACGCGGCGATCAATCCGGGTAATTCCGGCGGTCCTCTGCTCAATATCGAAGGCAAGGTCATCGGGATCAATTCCGCGATCACCAGCACCTCCGGCGGCAGCATCGGGATAGGTTTTGCCATCCCCATCAATCTTGCCAAGCGCGTGGTCGAGGATCTCGTCGCCTCCGGCAAAGTCACCCGCGCCTACATCGGCATCCAGCCTCAGGAGATCACCAATGACCTGATGGAAGCCTTCGAACTGCGTGAGGTCTCAGGCGTCCTGGTGGCAAGCATCGAAAAAGACTCACCTGCGGATAAGGGCGGACTCCAGGTCGGCGATGTCATCCTGGAATTCAACGGCGAAAAAGTCCCCAACGTTTCGAAATTCCGCATCGCCGTCGCGACCTCCAAGATCGGCGACGACGTCCCGGTCAAGATCATTCGCGACAACAACCCTCAGACTATCATGATCAAGCTTGAATCCTATCCTGAAGAAGGCGCGATCGCGACCGGAGAAGGGGATGCAAAGATCATCACCTCCAGCGGGATCACCGTCGAAGCCATCGACAGCCAGTATGCCAAGCAACTCGGGATCAGCGGTGACAAAGGCGTCGTCATCCGTTCCGTGGAAATGGACAGCCCCGCCGCCAAAGCCGGACTCAGCGCGGGCATCATCATCCTCAGAGTTGGCTCGATCGACGTCAACAGCCCCGATGAATATAAAAAGACCATGAACGACGCAGTCAAGGCCCTCGAAGGCAAGCCGAACAAATCCATCCGGCTGCTGATCGCGGACAAGACCTATAAGACTCGGCAATTCGTTCCTTTGAAGTTCTGAGCGGAATAGACTATTATCATTAAAGGGACAGTCCCCCTTGGGTCTGCCCCTTTTTTTGCTCTGACTCGGGTCAGCCTGAAGTTCAAAGCGCTGAAGCTGTTCCTAGCATGGGGTTCAAAGCGCCGTAGCTGTTCCTCAAGCATGGAGTTCAAAGCGCCGTAGATAGTTTTGAATTGACCTGGTATCTTGAAGGGCGATTTGGACTTCATTGCGGCAGTTGCAAATGTATCTGTAGCTTAGCAATAAACAGCTGCTGCACGTTTTGAAGTCCAGGACGGCGCTAAGATTAGTTATCAACCCGAAGATAATCTAGCCGTCTTGAACTCCAAACTGAGATTGCACACGGTCGAAAACGTGAATATACGGGCTCATGCCACGGTTTCTAATTATCGGTTTGACAAAATACCCCTTTGGAAATAAATTGATCAGACCTGAGCGATTCTATTGCTCTTGGCTAACTGATAATAATTAAACAAGATAAGAGGATACAATGCAAGAGATCATGATCGATGGCAACAGCCTGAGTCTGGAGCAGTTTGAGGATGTAGCGCTCAGGAACGTTCCTGTCCGTCTTACCGACGCGAGCCTGAAAGCGGTCACCAAATGCCGCGAATACGTCGATAAGGTAATCTCCGAGAACCAGACGGTTTACGGGCTTACCACCGGCTTCGGAAAGTTCAGCACCATCACCATTCCCCAAGAGAATATTGCCGAATTGCAGCTAAATCTGATCCGCAGCCATGCTGTGAGCGTGGGTGAACCTTATACAAGGGAACAGACCCGTGGCATCATGCTGCTGAGGATAAACGTCCTGGCGAAAGGCTTTTCGGGAATACGCCCGCAAACGCTGAACACTCTGATCGAGATGTTGAACAAAGGAGTTCATCCGATCATCCCCATGCGTGGATCGGTAGGAGCCAGCGGTGATCTCTCCCCCCTGTCTCATCTGGCGTTAGTTCTTTTAGGAGAAGGTGAAGCGGAGTATCAAGATCAGAGGATGAGCGGTGCTGAAGCCATGCGTCTGGCGGGTATCACTCCGGTGGTTTTGGAAGCTAAGGAAGGACTGGCGCTGAATAATGGCACCCAGGTCATGGCAGCCATCGGAGCCTTATCAGTTCTGGAATTGGAGCGTCTCTGCCGCTCTGCCGATATTATCGCCTCGATGTCCATTGATGCTTTGAAAGGAACGCCCAAAGCCTTTGATCCCCTGGTACATTCACTTCGTCCGCATCCGGGGCAGATCGCTTCCGCTGAGAACATCCGCAATCTGCTGCACAGTAGCCCCCTGCGGGAAAGTCACCGCAACTGCGGGAACATTCAGGATGCCTATAGTTTGCGCTGCACTCCTCAGGTGCATGGCGCGGTCAGAGACGCGATCCGCTACGCGCGCGGCGTTTTGGAGATCGAGTTGAACAGCGCAACGGATAATCCCCTGATCTTTGCCGAGGAGCAGAAGGTCATCTCGGGTGGCAACTTTCACGGCGAACCTCTGGCGATCGCGCTGGATACCTTGGCGATCGCCGCGAGTGAGATCGCTTCGATCTCTGAACGGCGCATGGAGCAGATGCTGAATCCTGCCCTGAACCGTGGATTAAATGCCTTTTTGGCACATCGTCCCGGTATTGACTCAGGTTACATGATCGCCCAGCTGACTGCCGCGTCAGTAGTTTCTGAGAATAAAGTTCTTTCCCATCCCGCCTCTGTGGATTCGATCCCTACCTCCGCGAATCAGGAAGATCACGTCTCCATGGGCTCCGTCTCCGCGATCAAGCTGATCCAGGTCGTTACCAATGTGCAGACAGCGCTGGCGATCGAGATGATGATCTCCGCGACAGCTTTGGATCAACGGGAAATGGCAAGTTCACCGGCGCTGGAATCCGTCAAAGCAGCTCTGCGCAAGGTTGTTCCGGCTCTGGAAAAGGACCGCGTTCTCTATCCAGATATCAGACAGGCGCTGGAATTCCTCAAAAGTCATCAGGATCTTGCGCTGGTGCAGGATAAGGGGATAAAAATCAATTGACAGAAAATGAGGTAACGATCCCCTGAGAACATGAGAAGAATTAGACTCCTGCTGGCTTTGGTACTGCTTGCCCAGGTTTTTGCCTGTGGTTTGTCCAATACCATGTACAACGCGCGTAATTATTACCGGACAGCCTTCGAAAGACCGCTAAATTCCAACGGCAAACCTACACCTCAAGCCGTCGAGGAATACACCAAAGCGATCAAGAAATGCGGGATCATCATAACCGAGCGCAAGAACGGCAAACAGCTCGAGGAAGCGCTCTTTATCATGGCAAAAGCTTTATACCTCAAAGGGAACAGCTCCTTTCAGGCAAAAGACCAGTTTGACAATCTCATCCGTCTGAACCCAACGGGAAAGTACGTCCCCGAAGCCTACATCTTTCAGGCACGGGTTCTGAGGGACGTGAACAAGCCAGCGGATGCCGACGCGCTCCTTGAGGGTTTCATTCGCGACCCACGCTTCCGCAAACATCATCCCCGGGCATTGCTTACCCTGGCTGAGTTCGAGATCCAGGACAAGGATTATTACAGGGCTCAGTTCTGGCTCGAGAAGATCATCACCGAGTACCCCAAGACCAAAGAATATCGTGAAGCCTATTTCCTCTTCGGCAAAAACTACTACGTTCAGGAAGACTATCAGAAGTCCCTCGAGGAATTCACCAAGATCAGCAAGATCAGGCACATGGACAAGCTCTTACGTCTGGATTCCATATACTATGTCGGTTTAAATCAGTACGAACTGGGTGATTACGCGGCCGGATTGAAAGCCGTGAATACCGTCATCAAAACCGAGCTTCGCCCGGATCGTCTGGCACAAGCAAAGGTTCTCCGGGGCAGATTGCTGATCAGATCAGGCAAAGATGACGCCGGAAAAGCAGAACTGGAGGCGGTTCTCAAGGATTATCCCCGAACCCAGGCATCCGCATCAGCCGCTTATAGTCTCGGAGAATACTACTTTTACACCAAACAGGATAAGATCAACGCGCTGGCGAATTATACCAGAGTTAAAACGGAATTCCCTCTGGGCGAACTGGTTCCCGGAGCACAGGAAAAGAGTAACGCAATTACGCAGCTGAACAGTGGGAACAATCTCGACAGCGAGACAAAGCTTCAACAGTATCTCGACTATCAATATCTGGCAGCGGAGAACTATTTTGAGATCCTCGATCTGCCGGATTCCAGCTTTATCGTGTACCGCCGGATCATTGCCGAGAAGGAAGTCCTGAGCGCAGTTCGGGACAGCCTCAACTTGCGTCTCGTAAGTGTCCAGGTAACTCTGGACTCTCTGGATCTGGCGCTGGCAGTTGCTGCCCCTCAGGATAGCGTCGCAATGGATTCCACAGCTGTCGCGATCTCTGATTCTCTGGTCACAAAGATCCTGCCGGACAGCACTGTGGTGGACAGCATAGGGGTTGCTTCTGCTCCCGCCATTGACAGAGCGTCGCTGGAAAAAAAGAGATCCTCTCTCGTGCCAGAGAAACTGGCTCTGACAAGCCGGCTGGATAACCTCAACGCAGCGCTGGAACGGTTTGATCGAGAGATCATACCCTTCGTCTGGTTCTGCATGGCAAATTACCAGAATAAACTTGGTCACAAAGACCCTGAAGTTGCCCAGATACTTAGCTATCTGCAGGAGAATTTCCCTGCCAATAAATATACAAACGCTGTTCGCATGCTCTACAACGATGAGAATGTGAGAATCATTGATCCCGCGGAAGAGCAAGTCGAGAACGAGTTTGACTATGCCCTAGGGCTTGATGCGACAGCCTCCCTGGATTCGATGAAGACCATACTGGAACAGATCAGCACCAAGGGCAATCAGGGGATGCAACTCCGGGCAAACTTCCGTCTGGGTTGGCTCTACTCGATAGAAAAGGCTGATACGATCTCAGCCAAAGCATATTTTGATGCCGTGCTGAAAGACACTAATTCCGGAGACTATGGTATCCTCGTCCGCAGGCTCTACGACGGCAAGAAATTCCTTATATATAACGTTACTCCTGAGATAGATACTACTTCCGCAGTTACTGACAGTCTCGGATTGATGCTACCCGCGGACAGCCTGGCTGTGTCTGACAGTCTCGTAAACGGTGACAGCCTCAGCGTCTCGGACAGCCTTCAGGTCCAGACAGATGAGCCTAAACCAAAGGAGGACAATCCCAAACCGGATATCTCCGATACTACGCTAGATAACGAGGAAGTTCCTCCCGCACTGAAAGAGGGTGAGTTAATACCCGTTCCGGAAGATCAGCCACCTAATCCCCAAGAGGACACCAAGCTTGAATGAGAACCAGGCAGAACATCCTTGCGGAGCAGAGCATCTGGCTCAAGCTGATCATCCTTGTTATTGCCTTCAGTCTCGGGTTTGACGCTTCCTTCCGCCAGCTGATCTGGGTCAGCGGCATATTCCTTTTGTACTTCCTTATCGACCCGGAGATCTATATTAAGCTCTGGTTCGCCCTGCGCAAGATCCTCCCCTTCCTAACCGGTTATTGGGTCTTTGCCACTCTGTTTGGCGTTCTGTTCCCCGATATGCTCCTTTTTTCATTGCAGATCATCTACTTCCTCCTGATCACAGTCTATACCCTGGGAACTGTGGATATCGAACACTTTATCCAGGACACACGCCGGATCCAGAGATACAAGCTCGTGGAGAAACTGATCTATCTGATCCTGGCAACATCCCTGTTCATTCGTAATTACTTTACCCTCCTGGGAGAGCGCAAACCAAACCGGGGAGACAGCATCTCCGGCGTGATGGCGTCTTTCGCGTTGCTCGTAAAGGAGAACTATGCGCAGGCGCTTGCTGTAGAAGAGCAGATCCAGACAAGTTTTAAACAGACACATCAGGGCAGGGACTTACTCAGCTTTCCTAATCTCGTAGCGATATGCTTCCTCACCGTTCTGGTTCTTGTGGGGGCAATGTGAGCGAGACCAGGCGTATTCTGCTCAAGCTTACTTATGATGGTTCAGGCTTCTGTGGCTGGCAGAAACAACATCACCAGCACAGCATCCAGGCAACCCTGGAACGAGCGATCAAGCGCATGACCGGACAAGATCGGCAGCTTGTCTGCTCCGGCAGGACAGACTCGGGAGTGCATGCCACGTCCCAATACGCCCACTTCGATTATGAGGGCAGGATGAGCCCCGAACAGATAGTAAAAGCGCTGAATCGCCTCCTTGATCATGATATCCGGGTACTGGAAGCCCGGAACATCTCGCTGGAGTTCCATGCGCGTTACCAGGCTTATGAGCGCAGCTATAAGTATCTCCTGGCAAAGGATATCGTTCCTTTTCAGAGGCTCTATATGGGCTACATGGTCAATCAACGCCTGTTCCTGACCAAGCTGGCTGAGCTTTCCGTACCCCTGCTCGGTAAGCACGACTTCTCCTCCTTTGCCCAGCCCAATCCTGAGATCCCTAACCGAGTCTGCGACCTCAAGAACATCCGTATCACCGAATATGAAACACACTTTGAATTCATCATCACGGCGGATAGATTTTTACACAATATGGTGCGCCGGATCGTCGGAACTCTGGCGAATTGCTGCACCAAGAACCTTGATCCCGGGACGATCGCGAAAGTCCTCGCGGAAGCCCATCCGAAGCAGACTCTTGTCGTTCCAGCCCCGCCCGGAGGATTATATCTGATTGACGTCAAATACCCTCCTGAATATTTTGAGCCCAGAGGATAATATGGATTACAAAGCCCCCCGTGGAACCTATGATATACTGCCCGCCGATTCGGTGCGCTGGCAGGAACTTCGCCGTATTTTTAGCGAGACAGCCCGCAGCTTCGGCTACGAGGAGATTACGACCCCGATCTTTGAGCAAAGCGATCTGTTCGAACGCAGCTCTGGTGAGAGCTCCGACGTCGTCCAGAAAGAGATGTACCGTTTTACTGACAAACGGGGACGCACTTTCGCTCTCCGCCCTGAAGGCACCGCTCCGGTCGTGCGTGCCTATATCGAAAATCATCTCGATCAGAAGGGTAACAACAAGCTCTATTATTGGGGTCCCATGTTCCGTTACGACCGTCCCCAGGCAGGTCGTTACCGCCAATTCTATCAGTACGGATTGGAATTCATCGGCAGTGACAATACCTATTTTGACGCGGAGATAATCAGTTTCCTCTGGTCCTTCCTTAGTGGTTTGGGCCTAAAGAACCTGCGTCTGGAGATAAACAGCGTGGGTTGTCCCAATTGCTCCAAAGATTATGATTTAGCTCTCCAAACCTATTTCCGGCCTCATCTCCCCGAGCTGTGCCCGGATTGCCAGAGGCGTTTTGAGACAAAGCCACGCCGTCTCCTGGATTGCAAAGTTCCGGCCTGCAAGGCAATAGCAACCGGAGCTCCTTCCCAGCTGGACTACCTAGACCACGCCTGTAAAGACAATTTCCAGGCAGTTCAGGATTATCTGAACAAGCTAGAAGTTCCTTTCGTGATCAATCCCAAGATCGTTCGTGGGCTGGACTATTACACAAACACCGCCTTTGAGGTCATCTACGAAGGACTTGGCGCGCAGAACTCCATTGCCGGAGGTGGCAGATACAACGGGCTGATCGAACAAGCAGGGGGAAAGCCCACTCCCGCAATCGGTTTTGCCGGTGGAATTGAAAGGCTACTCCTAGCTCTGGAAAATGAAGGCATCAGTCTCGGTGAAGAATCCTTGCCGGATCTCTATGTCGTAGCCATGGGCGAAGCAGCGCGGGACATGATCCTGCCGGAGCTTGGCAGACTTCGCCGGGCAGGGATCAGGGCGGATTACGATCCTGATAAAGCTTCGTTCAAAGCTCAGCTCAAGGCAGCCAATAACTCCAGAGCAAAATACGCCCTGATCGTAGGCGAGGACGAAGTCAATACCGGCATGGTCATGCTCAAGGACATGCAAAGCGGAGAACAGGTCAGCCTAAGCCTTACCGAGCTACCCTCCAAGCTGGCAAGCAACTGATCAAATAGCTTTCAGGAAGATCCCACCCGATCGTAAGCACACAAGCGCTACCGCCAGGCGGGATCTTCCTAAACTTATCACATAGTCTACAGGTACTTTTCGATCTTCCCTTCAATGAGCTTGCGGATCTCTTCCATCCTAGCTCCGGAAGTTGCCTCATAACGCGTGACCAGCACGGGAGTCGTGTTCGAAGCGCGAACCAGTCCCCAGCCATCCTCAAAGGTGATCCTGGCGCCGTCTATATCATTGACGTCATAGCCCTCGGCTTTGAATTCTGCGCAGACCTTGGCAACGACATCGAATTTCGTCTCATCCGAGCAAGCGATATGCAATTCGGGAGTGTTGTACATCTTGGGCTGATCCGCCAGATAGCTGCTGACTGGAGCGGATGTCTTGGAAACGATCTCGATGAACCGGCAACTGACATAGATCGCATCGTCAAACCCCAGATACCGGTCTCCGAGGAAAACGTGGCCACTCATCTCTCCGGCGAATTCCACGCCAATCTCTTTCATGCGCATCTTGATATTGGCGTGTCCCGTCTTATACATGATCGGATTGCCTCCATGCTTGCGGATATCGTCATAGAGATTCTTCGAGCATTTAACGTCCGCGATAATAGATTTTCCCTGATTCCCGATGAGATAGTCACGTGCCAGGATATTCAGGATCTGATCGCCATAGAGCATCTTGCCCTTTTCGTCGATAATGCCGATCCTATCCGCATCTCCATCGAGACCGACGCCGACCTCATACCCTGTCTTGACAACCTGCGCGGAAAGCACGGTCATATATTTCTCGATCGTGGGATCCGGGTGATGATTCGGGAAAGTTCCGTCCGGATCAGTGAACAGCTCGATCACTTCACAACCCAACCGGCGCAGGATCTTGGGCAGATAGGGTCCGCCCATCCCGTTCCCGCCATCCACGATGACCTTGACCGGACGCTGCAGGTGGATGTTCTCCACGATATAGTCCATATAGACATCATCCATGCCGTGATGCTCGTTATATTTTCCTTCACCTTGGGCAAATTCGCCCTTCTGGATTATACGGAGAACCTTTTGGAGCTCTTCGGCGTAGACCGAGCCCAGCCCCAGATTCAGCTTGATCCCGTTATACTGCGAAGGGTTGTGGCTCGCAGTGATCATGGCGCCGCCATCGGTCTGGAGCTTCCATATGGAGAAATATAACACCGGAGTCGCAACTATACCCATATTGGTCACATCACAACCGGTGGAAAGCAATCCCTTGCAGAATTCTGAAACGAAACCGGGAGTGCTGAGCCTGGCATCTCCACCCACTGCAACCGTCTTGTAGCCACGTTCACGCAAGTACGTGCCAAAACCTTTCCCGATCAGGAGCATGGATTCGGAAGTCAGGTCTTCGTCCACGATCCCGCGTATATCATATTGTCTGAATATCTGAGCGTTTATCATTATCACCTCTTTCTATGAGTTAATAGGTTAATAAGTTAATTGGTTAATCCCTCGAGTCTGCTGATCTATTCATCTGTTAATCTTTGAAGGATCGGAAGCATGGCTTTGAGCGCCAACGCGCGGTGAGATATCTGGTTCTTCTCTTCATCGGTAAGTTCAGCGTATGTGCGTCCGAGGCTTTCCACAATGAAGACAGCGTCATAGCCGAAGCCATTATCTCCCTTCTCCTCTGTCGCGATGGAGCCTTTGACAACTCCCAGTTGCAGGCTGATGATCCCGTCCGATGCTGCAAACGCCGCAGCGGTGCGAAACTCCGCGTAGCGATCGGTCACTCCCTTGAGCAGCGTCAATGCCTTGATACGGTTGTCCCGGTAGCTGCAATCCTCACCGGCAAAGCGTGCCGCGAAAACACCCGGCGCGTTGTCCAGAGCTTTGATGAATAAACCGGTGTCATCCGCGAGACAGAGCAGACCGGTCGCCCGGGAAGCTTCCAGGGCTTTCTTCATGGCATTTCCTTCAATGGTATCCCTATCCTCCACGGTTGGCGGAAGCTCGGGATAGTCTGCGAGAGAGACAAGCTCGCAGGGAAGATCTCCCAGGATCTTCCTGATCTCGACGAGTTTATCCGGATTGTGGGTTGCGATCAGAAGCTTGCTTGGCATATCCTATTTACGGAGCCAGGCTTTGATCTTGCTGAGGAGGTTCTTATCGAGGAACTTCTCGGCTGTGGCGGTGATCGCCTGCATATGTTCGAGCAGATCACCTTCTCCGCTCCAGTTATCCGTCAAAATCTTCTGATCTATTCCGTTCAGGATCATGTTCAAGCCCAATACCACAAGGACAAGGTCATCCACATGCCCGATGATAGGGATAAAATCAGGGATCAGATCGAGGGGCATCATCACATAGGCAATGATCCCACCGGCCATGAGCTTAGTTTTGTTGGGAACCCGCTTATCCACAGCCAGTCTTGCCAGCAGCATAAAGAAATCCGGCAGGAGAAAGAGATACTCCGCAAGCTTGTTTCCGGACTTCCCGCCTTTTTGAGACCATGCTTTTGCCTTGGCACGCAAGTCCTCATAGAACTTCATCTTCTTCTCATCCATATCGATGATCTTTTCTTTGACTTGTTCCTGTTCCGATTCCGGCATTTCGCGGCTTTCGAGAATTTCATCTGTCATAACCACCTCCATTAATTCATTCTTTTTTTACTTTCAAAATCAGTCAATCTTTTTTGACGTCTGTTCGGGCTCTCTACCTATCAAAAAAGTAGCCTGAAATTCAAATCTGGCTATCCTATATCCTGAGAACATCCTGAGGAGTGTATCCATGAATACAAGAATCAAGTTTTTCTTCTTTATCGGCATCGTCCTGATGCTCATCGCCGGGTGCGACCACACGACGGAACCTGAGCCCCAGGGCAATCTTCCCATCCTGATGGATCTGAGTCCTGCTGCCGCCTACGATCTCGTGATCACTCAGGTCAGCGTCACTATCACTCGCGGAGATTTTACCCAAACTCTCGATCTGACGATTTCCGGCAATAATGCCAGCGGGAACTTTACCGATTTGGATGCCGGAACTTATGCCATTGCCGTTCAAGTCTATGACGCCACGGCATTGGTTGCCACCGGTCAGGGTATCGGCGAGGTCATCCCCGGACACACATCCACTGTCAATATCACTCTGAGCTTCCTGGGTGGGGGGCTCGTCGTCAATGTCGATTGGAGTGATATGGTCCCCACAAACATCCGGGAAGTGCTCTTCGTGGGCAACAGCCATACCTATTATAACGGCGGTGTCGAATATCACGTAAATAACCTCGTGCACTCCGCTCATCCTGATTGGGCGACCAATATCTCCGCCTATACGGTCGGTGGAGCAACCCTTGAGAATCACTTCAACGATCCCGCTGCCCACACTGCCATCAGTTCCGGGCACTGGGATATGGTCATTCTCCAGGAGCAAAGCAGTCGCCCCATGGAAGAACCCGAGCTATTCTACCAATACGCGATCCTTCTGGATTCCCTCATCGTTCAGACCGGAGCGGACACCGGCTTCTACATGACCTGGGCATGGCGTAACAACCCGGAGATGCATATCCCCATCGTCAATGCTTACAGCTATATCGGAGCTTACCTGGATGCCATGGTAAGCCCCTGCGGTATTTCTTTCTACAACGCAATAGCGGCAGCCGATACGATCAATCTTTATGCCTCTGATAACTATCATCCCAGCATGCTGGGGACCTACTTGGCAGCCTGCACCTTCTATGGCGCGATCTGGAACGAATCTCCCGTTGGCAACAACTACGTCCCGGCGGGGATCAGCAGAACCTGCGCGACCTTCCTGCAAAACATCGCCTGGCAGACCATTCTGCAGTACAACCAGGACAAGAAGAACCTGCCTGCCAAACCGGAAAAGATCTCCGGTTTGCTGCGCCTTATCAGCGGAAGGGACTGACCTGCCTCATCTGATATTCTGCTAATCTACTCATCTGTTTATCGACCCAAGTTAAAACGCCGGACACTTTCTTCAAGTATCCGGCGTTTGTTTATCTATCTAACTATTAGTTATTTAGTCGTTCAGCGCTGCGATCGCGGCTGCGACTCTGGCGATGGGTACGCGGAAGGGTGAGCAACTCACGTAGTTCATCCCGACCTTGTGGCAGAATTCCACTGAGCTTGGTTCGCCTCCGTGCTCTCCACAGATACCGACTTTGAGGTTCGGCCGGGTTGAGCGTCCCTTTTCGGTTCCCATTCTGACCAGCTGCCCGACGCCTTCCTGATCCAGGATCTGGAAAGGATCGCTCTTGAGCAGGTTCTTCTGCAGGTAGATGGGCAGGAAGCTGCCGGCATCGTCACGGGAATAACCAAAGGTCATCTGTGTGAGGTCGTTGGTACCGAAGGAGAAGAACTCAGCGCTTTCAGCGATCAGATCTGCCGTCAATGCCGCGCGGGGGATCTCGATCATGGTACCGACGAGGTATTCGACTTTAGCGCCACGTTCGGCAAAGACCTGTTCCGCGGTGGTGCGGATGATCTTTTCCTGAAGCTTGAATTCAGCGGCGGTGCCGATCAGGGGGATCATGATCTCGGGAAGGACTTTGATGCCACGTGCAGCGACATTCAGGGCTGCTTCGATGATGGCTCTCGCCTGCATCTCGGTGATCTCGGGATAAGTGTTGCCCAGGCGGCAACCACGGTGTCCCAGCATGGGATTGAATTCGTGCAGAGCATTGACCCGATCTGTGACCTTCTTGGTGTCCATACCGAGTTCCGCGGCGATCTCAGCCTGCTGGTTCAGTTCGTGAGGCAGGAATTCATGCAGAGGGGGATCCAGCAGACGCACTGTCACAGGGAATCCGTCCATGGCTTCAAAGATGCCTTCGAAGTCTCCGCGCTGTATCGGCAGAAGCTTGTCCAGCCCCTTACGGCGTCCGGCTTCGTCATCGGCGAGGATCATTTCACGCATGGCTTTGATGCGGTCGCCTTCAAAGAACATGTGTTCCGTACGGCAGAGTCCGATGCCCTGAGCGCCGAAACTACGGGCGACGCGGGCGTCCTTCGGGGTATCAGCATTGGTGCGGACGTGCATCCGGGTGAATTTGTCCGCGAGATCCATGATCGCGCCGAAATCTCCGGAGAGTTCAGCAGCCTTGGTCTCGATCTTGCCTTCATAGACCTGACCGGTCGAGCCGTTGAGGCTGATCCAGTCACCTTCATTATAAACTTTTGAGCCGACCGTCATGGTCCTGGCTTTGTAATCGATCAGGATCGCGCCAACGCCGGAGACGCAGCACTTACCCATGCCTCTGGCAACCACTGCGGCGTGCGAGGTCATGCCTCCACGGGCGGTAAGGATGCCCTGGGCGACGTTCATGCCGCGCAGGTCTTCCGGGCTGGTCTCGGTGCGGACGAGGATGACTTTCTTGCCCGCGGCAGCCCATTCTTCAGCTTCATCGGCGAAGAAGACGATCTGTCCTGTGGCAGCGCCGGGAGAGGCGGGAAGCCCTTTGGCGATGCCGGTCGCTTTGGCAAGACCTTCATTGGAGAAGACGGGATGTAGCAGCTCGTCCAGCTTATTGGGCTCGATGCGCTTGAGCGCGGTCTTTTCATCGATCATGCCCTGACGCAGCATGTCCATGGCGATCTTGACCATGGCGCTGCCGGTGCGCTTGCCATTACGGGTTTGCAGCATCCACAGCTTACCTTCCTGAATCGTGAATTCCATATCCTGCATATCCACGGCATGCTCTTCCAGCTTTTCCTGGATGGCAAAAAGCTCTGCGTATGCGGCAGGCATTGCCTCTTCCAGAGAGGGGAAACTGGCTGCGCGCTCGGCTTCGGAGACTCCGGCAAGCTCTGCCCAACGCATCGAACCGATCTTGGTGATCTGCTGGGGTGTACGGATCCCGGCGACGACATCTTCGCCCTGGGCATTGATCAGGTATTCACCATTGAACATATCTTCGCCGGTGGCGGCGTCACGGCTGAAAGCCACTCCGGTTGCGCTGGTTTCGCCCATATTGCCAAAGACCATCGCCTGGACATTAACGGCAGTGCCCCATTCTTCGGGGATGTTATTCAGTGCGCGATAATAGACCGCGCGGTCGTTCATCCAGCTGTCGAACACGGCAAAGACAGCGCCCCAAAGCTGATCCCAGGGGTTGTTCGGGAAGTCGTGTCCGGTTCTTTCCTTGACGGCTGCTTTAAAGAGGGTGACAAGTCTTTTCAGATCATCTGTGGTAAGCTGAAGATCGTCCGTGACGCCCTTCTCATGCTTGACCTGATGGATGATCACTTCGAAGGGATCCTCTTCCTCTTTGGAAGCGGGTTTCATTCCCAGAACGACATCACCGTACATCTGCACGAAACGGCGATAGGAATCCCAGGCAAAACGGTCATTTCCGGTCTTGGCGGCAATGCCGACGACCGCGTCATCATTCATCCCCAGATTGAGAATGGTGTCCATCATACCTGGCATCGAAGCGCGCGCGCCGGAACGGACTGAGACTAAAAGGGGATTGGTGTTCGAACCAAAACTCATACCCATGAGTTCTTCAATTTGCTTGACGGCGGCTTTGACGTCGCTGATCAGCAATTCGCTAACTTTGTCCGGACCAAGTTGGTTGTACTCGGTGCAGACATCGGTGGTAATGGTGAATCCGGGGGGGACGGGAACGCCGATCAGGTTCATTTCAGCGAGGTTGGCGCCCTTTCCGCCCAGCAGGTTCTTCATGTCGGCTTTACCTTCGGCTTTTCCGTTTCCGAAAGTGTAAACACGTTTAATAGCAGTCATTTATCCTCCATGAGCTATCGTGATTCTTATTTTTATCTAAACTAAGACAAAGCTATAAGGGGCTGAATTTGTCAATCAATAATTTGCTCAAGCTTGGAAGAGAGATACTCAATCGCAGCAAAAATGGATAAACCTTAATGGTATTTTTTAAGTTGACAGATTCCGGATAAGTATTCGTTTATAACTAACGGTGAAAGTGGTTGATGAGTGCGGTGTTTAACGACTTCAACAGGCCTTACACAGTAGGAGTGATTTATCGTCGTGGAGCCTGGAACATGTGATTAGCCCCATTTTAACACCATTGGTGTTTAGTAGATTGACTGATTATAATTCAATTAGGGATCAGACAATGTTGAATTTTTTGAACAGAGGCAGATCATGGGTAAACGATATGGAATGAAAATACACTTGACAGAATTAAGCCAGGGGTTAATTTGTGAATAGAGAAGCAAAACACTTGCCAATAGCAACTTCTAGCAAGCAGTTAGAGTCAGCTACAGGCAGGAAAGTTATTTTATACGTGGATACAAAGTTCGAGAAGAAACTACGTCAGCTATTATCTAGTGAGGCAATTCGCAAGAAATTCCGGATGGTGGCAGAATTCGCCTTGTCTGACAGATACAGGGATGATATTTATGGCCATGAAGATATCTCGAAAATAGCTAAAGACGTTTGTGCGATCAAGATATATGTGCTTGGGAATCACAGAATTTACTGCAAAGAGTTTTTTGCCACGGGGATAAAGAGGATTGTCTTGATTAAGTACGTTGATAAAAAGACAATGAAGGTTAGTAAAGATATAAAACAGATGATAGAACAGATAGGGGGATATAGTTATGAGTTCGAAAGTTGAAACTTCTCTGGAAGATTTACTCACTTATAAGGACGAACAGGAGAAATGCGAGCATATAGCTGATATGATCAGTTTGAAGATAGCTTTGCAGCTATCCGAATACATTGAGGAAAAGGGAATCAGCAAAAAAGAAGTAGCAAAGCTGATTGGCACTTCTCCCGCTTATATCACTCAAATAATGAGAGGAGACAAAAGGATCAACATGGCCTTTTTGGCGAAGATAACTGACGCCCTTAATCTCAGAATTGATTTTCTGTTTCGGGAAGAAAACCAGACTGACAAAAGACTTTTTGATCGCGTCATGCAAATATCAGCAAAAAACAGGGAAGCATCTCATGTATCGAATGTTATCAATTTTCGAAGAGTGAGTGCCTGATTATGATACCACTTAACTCTCCCATACAGCAATCTCAGTTTGTTGTCCTTGAGGCATCTGTAAAGCTATTCGTTCCGGATAATACAACTGAGATAGATACTTCAAAATCCCCAATTGACTTAGATTACGACATATATCAGAGTTTAGAAACTCCTCACAAATTGAGGATCATTCTTACAATTCGTGGCAATATGAACGAAGAAGTTCCTGGATATGTGCTCCTGTTGAAGACTGGATCCGAATTTGATATCTCACCGGATTTAGCCCCTTCATCGCAAGAATTTCAAGACTTTGTAAAAAGAGCTGCATTACCATGTGTTATAAATGAGGCAAGAGCTTATTTACAGAGTATGACAATATTTCTGCCTTTCGGCAAGTTTACGTTGCCAATGTTGGACATAAATGACCTACTCCAGCAAAAAAATGAGCAATTGAAACAATCCCCTCCAGTAGAGGCTTCTGAGTCAAAACCAGACTAGTTCTACTATGTTCCAACCAATCAGTAATTGATAGTGTGACTTGATATTAATACGTGGGGCATGATTCACCCAAAAATCTCCTTGCAAAGAGCCAAAACCGCTTATCTTAGTATATAGAACCAGTTTTTTGATTAGGAGACACTATGAAATTTACCTTGATATTTGTATTCATCATAAGCTTTCTACCGCTTCTGGCGCAGGAACAGGAGTTCTACGCCGCGGATCAATCAGTTTTCGTGCTGCCCACGGCTTACACCATGCCGGCAGGGACTTTCGCTTTCACCGATTACGAAGTGGCATTGCTCCAATTTGCCTACGCGCCTGTGGACAGGCTGCATCTTTCCTATGGCATGGTCTTCCCCGTGACCAAGGATATGTTCAGAACCGCCTCCCTGGGCTTTAAATATCAATACTATTCTACAGAGAGACTCGCCACCGCCCTCTGGACTTCATATTCACCCGATCCCAAGCTGCTGACTGTCGGAAATATCTTCAGCGGAGGCAACGGCAGGACCTCTGCGCACCTGGGAATAGGCGCGCTGGTCTCCATGGATGAGGGTGTCACCGCTACCGCGATCGGCGCGGGAATCATCCACGGCCTCACACCTAGAGTCTCCGGGATGCTTGAGCTGGACACTACTTTCATTAATAACGATACTGAGCTGTTTGATTCAGAAGATTCCGTCCGGGCTGATTGTTTCCTCCTGGCGGGCGTCCGGCTCAAAGGCGAGAAAGTCAGCTGGGATTTCGGCGCGATGCGCCAACTGACCGAGGATTGGGGCGACTTGATCGCTCTTCCTTTCATCAAGGCGACTGTGCTGTTCTGATTCCCGGTAGGATCTGCACTTTTTTCTAACATAGAGACACGGAGACACAGAGTTTGTTCAGTTAGCAGTATTATCAGCGACAGGATGTCGCTGCCACTTCATCAGATGATCTCGGTGAAACGTTCATAGCCTTTGACCGGGGGTAAGAGCCCGGCTTCGATGGCGTCTTTGAGGCACCTGCAAGGCAGGTTATCCGTCCCGATCTGGGCTCTGGTAATGGTCGCCAGATCGACCGTTTCCGGCTGTGCCCGCTGCATTTCCCACATGATCTTGGTGTAGAGCGCGTACCAGCTCATGATCCTCAGCGGGTGATCCTCTGCCTCGCAGAGACGCAGATAGATCCTCAGGTCTTCCGCATAGCCGGGCGAGGGCGCGATCTCACGCAGCCTCATGGCGATCTGCCCCATCCGCTCGTTTTGAGCTGTGGTTTTCTGTTTAAGCGGCTTCCGTCTCGCGATCATGCGTTGCGCGCGGGGATGCCAGTAATAGACCAGGTCGTTCATTTTCCCGTGATAGGCTTGCTGTTCGAATTTCAATGTCACTTTCATAATGTTCTCCTCTACTAATATAAGGAGGGACAGTTTTGCCAATTCAGGGACAGTTTCGGCAGATTTTTTTGTTTTTTCATTTTTTTCTGGCTCGTGCCATCCTCATCATCGGAGAGCATCATCTTGCTATCCCCTCTCTATCATCTTATGTCATGACGTAAGATGATAGAGAGGGGATAGAGTTTTGAAAGCCGCCGGAGGGATACCACGGCTACAACATGATAACCCA
>DAOPZE010000040.1:0-19869 GCA_035353255.1 Candidatus Cloacimonadota bacterium | reverse complement strand
TATCATCCCGGTATCATTTCCTGTCATGACAGGAAATGATACCGGGATGATACCCCTCAGCTGACATGATAATGTCAGAAAAAGCAAAGCCGGGCTGTGGATAAAACTTGACAGTGGAAGAGGATCAACACCCGATGTTAGGAAGAAAAATGCACTCAAACTAACGTAATCAAGAGGATCAGTATGGATTTTCCAGTATATTTCGTGAACGCTTTCACGACCAGCTTTACAGGTGGGAATACCGCAGCAGTTATGATTGTTCAGGATTATCCTGAGGCAGGTGAGATGCAGGCTATCGCCAAGTTCTTCGGCTTCTCGGAGACCGCTTTTCTCAAGCAACTGGCAGTTAACGACTACCAGATCCGCTGGTTCACTCCGGAGGTCGAAGTGCCCCTCTGCGGACACGCTACCCTTGCCTCGGCAAAATGCCTGTTCGAATTCTATCATCCTCAGGCAGTAGAACTCACCTTTAGGAGTCTTTCCGGTGAACTTAGCGTTCAAAGAGCAGGGCAAAGCATCGAGCTGAACTTCCCCATAGACCGGCCTGTAAACACTTCAGTTGCTGAAGATGTGCTTCTCGCAGTAGTAGATGTGATGCCGGAGGAGATCCTCTTCGCTCCGCGGACGCGCAATCTGGTCCTGATCTATCCAAAAGCACAGACCATTCTGGATACGCATCCTGATTTCGATTGCTTAGTCAAGCTGAAAGATCTGCCGTTCTTTGGCATCGCTATCTCTGCTTCAACCGGCGATGATGCCTATGTGTGCCGCTATTTCGCGCCGTGGGAAGGCATCAATGAAGATCCGGTCACCGGTTCCGCACAGACCTTCCTCGCACCATATTGGGCTAACCGACTGGGGGTGAAGGAACTTCATGGGTTTCAGGCTTCAGCCAGAAGTGGAGATTTCAGGGTCAAAGTATCAGGTGATAGAGTCTTAATCAGCGGTGAAGCAAAAATCATCCTCAAAGGCAGTTTTACCCACCCTTGAGGATGATCACAGACAAGGCTCTTTGTGATTTAGATCACTTTACCAGTATCGCCTTTCTGACGTTCGAGTATTTCCCTGCCTGGAAGTGGAAGAAATAGATCCCGGACGCGACGCTCCTGCCGGTTGAATCTGTCCCATCCCAGGCGATCCTGTGCGGACCGGGAGGCACTGATGCCGGCGGATAATCGCGGATCAACTGGCCGCGCGTGTCAAAGATCTTTAGGCTGACCAGTTCATTCTCCACCAATTCATACTTCAGGGTTGTATTTGGGTTGAACGGATTGGGATAGATACCCTTGACCCTCGTAAAACTGGGTATCACCGGAACGTCAACTCCCCCGTCCTCGGTCACGTTCACTTGCAAGGGACCAAAGAAGGAATTCGTTCCATCCATGAACTGTGATTCGAGCCAGTAATAATATGTTCCCAAGCCATTTAGCTCCGTGTCTTCAAAGATGTACGTGTGGGCATAGGAACTATTCGTCGCAGGGATCAAGCCGCTGATAAGCTCCGCTGAATCAAGTACTTCAGAATCGTTTCGGAGAATATGATATCCTGAATTGCCGGTCTCGCTCTGGGTTATCCACTGGATGCGGACACGGCCGGTGTTTGTCAGAACCGCGGTGAACGAGGACAGCTCGATCGGGAGGGTATCACCTGAATCAGTACCAATTCTGTAAGTAGCTTTGGTGAAGGTATTGGTCATGATCACGGTCACCCAGCTTGGGTCGCTATCCGTGTCATAGCTCTCAGCGCTGAGTTTGACGGTTCCTTGATAGACGGCGGGCAAGTCAGCAGCCCAGTCGAAGCCATAGTCATCAGTTTCATTCCAATAGAATGTGACGTATTTGTCGCCTGTGAAAGTACCGTTGATCGACCAAAGGCGGCTGACCCAATTGGGATAGTAATTGGGGGTTGTGACGGTCACGCTGAAGTTATTCACTATCTCACCACTCTCTTCAAATGAGAGATAGTTCTGATCGACTGATCTGTAACCATCAACTGAGGGAGGTGATGAGAGCGCACCGGCGACTTCATAGTAGATACCGTTTACTGTGACGGGATTTGTCAGGGTCACTCCATTGGCATTGTCCACGGTAAGATCGTGAACATTTGCAGGAAGGCCGTTTCCGGTGCTCTGCGCGATCGTTCCCATGTAGAAATAATCAGCTTCTGCATTGTAGGTTCTGGTTCCTGTCATCTGTATGACTCCGGTTGCGCCACTGGAAGTGATTCCTCCTGCATCCCTGATGATCAGACCTGCTCCAGCCAGGAGATTGAAACTGCCCGAACCCATCAGAGGATTATTGACAACATCCAGAGTAGTTCCAGAATAGACATCGACGGATATAGTCCCTGAAATTGTACCGGCTGAGTGATCTACAACCATTTGTCCCGGATACTTAAAGATCCATTTGCATCCTGTTGAGGTGCCTGATTGCTGGAAAGTACCACCGCTCATCACGAAGTCCCCATTCAGATCGACCAAGGTGTTATAAGAACTTGCGCTGATATCGACGAAACCACCTGTCTGTTCATAGGTTCCGATCGACTTAGAGGTTATACCGATCCCATTCCAGGTCCATCTCCCTGTACCTGTGCTAACAACCAGAAGTTTACCCCTAATAGTTCTGAACGCGTTTGTAGCTGTGGTGAAGTTAGCAGTCTGTCCAGCGCAACTCCAGGTAAGATTATAGAAGGTCTGCGCTCCACCCGCGATCGCAGTTGAAGTCAGCCCTTGAATCACACAGGTTGAGCCATTGTTCCAGGTCGCGGTATTGATCGTTCCACCATTACGATTGTGGACATAGATCCCCGTCGATTCGTATACTATCTTACCCGTTGCGGTCACCGTTCCTTTGTTCTCGAGTGTACCAAAGATCTGCATATCGGTCGCTGCCGCGCCATTCGCCACGGTGAGAGTCTGGCTCGCGTTGACGATAACCTTCCCGCCGCTGTCGATCACTGTTTGATCGACTGAGACAGACGCGGTCACGGTCACAACGTGGGGCGAAAGTATAGTGATGATGTTTGCCGTGCTATTGGTGGGGAAAGCAGTCGCCGCAACCCAGGCTGAGCCATTGTATCGCTGCCAGACGGCTATGGCATTCCAATTCCCTGTACCGTTGCTACGATAATCATTTAGAGTCTGCGCAACGACCAAAGAGCAAAAAATAACCATAATCAATGCAAGTACTGTCTTTTTCATAAATCCTCCATATAAAAACAGCCTAAGATATAATCTTCAATCTTGCGTACATAATAACATGTCCAGAAAACAATGCAATCTTAATCTGCTAGATTGGGATAAATTGTGCAAGGAACTGTGGAATACTAGAGACATAACCCAGCTTATTGTTTTACTAAGAAATGCAGATCCTTGAAGCAGTTGTTCTTGGATTACTACTCGATCCACGACAGATACCACCGACTAGAACTCAACAACGCAGTCTATTTTGACAGATTTAAATGATTCAAACTTAGCGAGTCATTATTCACAGCGACTACTTGTCGAAGAAATACCATAGTACAACTATGCTTGGAAATAGCTTATCTGAATGTTCTGTTATAGGTTACAAATCAAGCCTGCCTTATCATAGGTATATTAACGCCCCAAGGTTGTATCTGCCTAAGACTTTCTTATTGACAGCTTTGGCAGATTCTGACAGACTGCGACGGTCTATTACGTACAATTATAAGTACGGAAAAGCTAAATGGAGCATTGAAATGAGTATTGTGATCCAAGAGGTCAAGACTCCGGCACAGATGAAAGAATTCATCTACCTTCCGGAGAAGGTTAACGCGGGTAGAAAGAACTGGGTTCCACCCTTCTATGCGGATGACGCCCGCAGTTTTGATTCTAAAAGAAATCCCTCACACGCATACTGCGAAATGATCTACGCCCTGGCGTATCAAGACGGGAAAGCAGTCGGCAGGATCGCGGGGATCATCAATAAACGTCTGAATGAAAGACAGGGTACCAAGGTCGGAAGATTTGGCTATTATGATGCCATCGACAGTTTTGAAGTTACGGAAGCCCTGGTTAAATTCGCCGAAGCCTGGGCAAAAGCCAAGGGTATGACTAAGATCGTAGGCCCCATGGGCTTTACTGAAGAAGATCCTGAAGGCTTCATGACGGAAGGATTTGACGAGGTTCCCAGCCTTGCTTCGTTTGAGAATCTCCCCTCTGTACCTGGATACATCGAAAGACTCGGCTACGGTAAAGAAGTCGATTATGTAGTTTATCAGGTAGAAGTAAAGAAAGCCAAGACCGAGTTTTACGGCAAAATGTTCAAGCGGGTCGAACGGAATCCGGACCTGATACTCAAGAACTTAACCAAGACCAGTGAACTCCGTCCGTATATCCTCCCGATTTTTAAGCTTATGAATGATGCATTCACGCATCTTTATGGCTATTCAACCTTTGAAGAGCACGAAATGCAGGACCTGGCAAATCGTTACATCTCTGTCGTCGATCCCAAGTTCATCAAGACCGTCGTGAACGCTGCCGGAGAAGTGATCGGTTTTATCGTAGCCATACCAAATATGGCTGATGGTATCCGCAAAGCCAGAGGCAGAATGTTCCCCTTTGGGTTCCTCAGCATCCTCGCCGCCCGTAAAAAATCCAAGATCCTGGATCTCTACATGGGCGCGATCAAAGAATCATACCGTGGTAAGGGAGTTGATGTGCTCCTGGGTTATTCCCTCCTCGAAACCTGCGCCAACGCGGGGATCGAGTATTGGGACTCTCACCATGAGCTGGAAAATAATGCTCAGGTACGCGCTGAAATGGAACGCGCTCAAGGCAGGATCTACAAGAGATTCCGCATCTTCGGCAAGGAACTCTGAATATCTAAATATATTTAACGATATGCTAGGGAGAGAACTTCACGGTTTTCTCCTTTTTTTATACCCCGATCAAGTGAAAGTGACCCTTGTTTCATCATCAGGAAACCAATAACCAAGTCTTTTGTCAAAACGCTATCAGATTCTTACAAAAGCAACAAGGGGCGCTGATTCAGCGCCCCTTGCGATATTTCAGTGTTAATTGTGTTTGTTTATTTGACCAACATCATCTTACGGGACTCTGTGTGGTTGCCGTAGGAGAGTCTGGAGAAATACATACCACTGGAAACAGGCTGACCTGCTTCATCAAGTCCGTTCCAAACAAGGTTGTGACGTCCTGAATCCATGATTCCGTTGGCAAGGGTCTTGACCAACTGACCCCTGACGTTGTAAATATCCAGCCTGGCATCGCCCTTCAAGGGAAGGTCAAAGCTGATGGTTGTCTCGGGGTTGAAGGGATTGGGATAGTTCTGGCTGAGCATGTTGCTCACGGCAGGAACGACAGGATCATTCCCTGAAGTTGGGCAGTTGATCAGCAATTCCATAAACATGGTTCTGCCACCATCACAAGTAGGATGGTAGGGAGGAGTCTGGACGAAAGCGCCCCATGTGTAGTCATCATAGAACATAAGGCCAAGCTTGGCAGTATGGATACCGTTCGAGTTTCCGACATAGACCATCTGATCCGCGGGATAGACGTACATGGGCTTGATCCCTGCCATGGCAGGAGTTTCGATATTATTCAGAACCATCGGTTCACACCAGGTGACACCATTATCGTCAGAAACAGCGATATAGATCTCAGGAACATTCGCCCAGGCGGAATAATCCGTGTCTGAATAATAGTTGTACATTCTGGCTCTCCAGGAGTTCTGCCATACCATAGCCATCATACCGTGAGAGTTCGCTTTGGTGATCTTGATCCCATTATAATGGAAGGTCATGGCATCCGCGGAAGCGGAAGCATCCCAGAGCGGGAAATTCCAATCCGTCTGGATCGCGGGGACGACTCCACCGGCACCATCGTCAAGATAGCTATCGACTTCGCCCCAGGGAGCTTCAGTATCCCAGGGAGTGAAGGTGACGTTATGCGTATCGGTCGGATCTTTCTGAGGATAGACATCCATGATCGCGAAGTCGTGAGTTGTGGGGTCGAACGTGAATTGCTTCACAAACTGCATATTGGGATAATAGGTTCCTTCGTTGGTGGAAAGAGCCCAAAGCGCAGGAACATGAAGCTTACCCTGAGCGTCAAATTCGGCATTGAGATGGCTGGAATTAGCGATATTCCAGGAAAGGGCATCATCAGCATAAGCTGTTCCTGCGTCATTGGTAAAGTAACCAACCGTTCCACCCTGAGTGGCGGGAGGATTCCAGGTCGCAAGATTGCTATAGTG
The DNA here is from genome assembly GCA_035353255.1 of Candidatus Cloacimonadota bacterium. Classification (GTDB taxonomy): domain Bacteria; phylum Cloacimonadota; class Cloacimonadia; order Cloacimonadales; family Cloacimonadaceae; genus PHBP01. The sequence goes on along the minus strand of DAOPZE010000040.1, from coordinate 13,636 downwards.
CGTATAGCGCGTCCAGGTTCCCTGGCCATAGTTGTTGCAAACAAAGACATCCATATCAGGTTCGTCTATAGTGTTATCTTCCGCGTCCGTGGCATAGTGATAGCCGGAATAATAGAGATTGCCATTGTCATCAGCGGCAACTGCCATCTGCGGACGACGCCAGTTCACGCCGTCATGATTCCAGTCATCCAGAGTAGGGATCGTGGTGTAACTCCAGACGAGAGTGGTATCCATTTCCAGATCTGAAGCATCAAAATCAGCGAAAGCAATATAGACATTTTCAGAGGGATTCGCGGCATGCGTGACGTAATTTCTCATCAACACATAGATACGACGCTTCCCCGCAACGGGTGAGGGTCCGATCACATTTGTCGGCCAGATGAATTCATTGTCGGAAGTGGGGTTAAAACTCGGAGGGTCGATCACAATCGGTGCGTTACAGAGGATCTGAGCAGTATCAAAGAGACCGGCGATACCCGACATGAAAGCGTCCGCGACAAACATGGTCTCGGTATTGGTATCCGTATCAACGTTCGAATGCCAGGCATAGAGAGGCTTGCCGGAAACAGGATCCACCGCCAGGGAAGCAAAACCTTCAGCGATCTGAGTTTCCGTGATCTCATTATTGTTGATCACAACACCCGTCGGACCAATATAGGTGTAAAATACGCGTCTGGTGGAAGTAGGCTGTCTTCTGCCATGATAGGTCATAAAGTAGCCACCACCGGCTGATTCTGGTATGACCTTGATCGGTAAACCGTTGTATCCACCTATCATGTAGTCGTAGAAATTGGTCAACAGAGCAGTAGGTGGCGTGGAAAATGTGAAAGTTGATTCCGTGCGTGGAGCGGGAACTCGATACCCGCTCGGTCCCTGCACCGGTGTGCGAGACTCGCCCGGCTGCATGATGTCAGCAAAAATCATGCCCATCAGCGACAGGGCAAGCATAAGAAGTAACAGCTTTTTCATCTTTGATCTCCTTATTTGTTTTAGGCTTCATTATCTCATGCCGGGGATGTCTCTCCAGCGTTTACAATATGCGGTACAATCTGCCAGCATTATCTTCAAACTGTTATCTATAACAGCAATATATCTACCAAAATAGAAAATAACTGCCAAGGATAATGTGTCAAGCTTTTTATCCTGACCAAGCATTTCATTTTCATGCTCTCTGTCGGATCAGAATAAGTTCACTTGCTAACGATCACCTTGTAATTACGATTTGTCCCACAGGAATTTAGCTCAATTATATAAATCCCGGTTCCGACACTTCTGCCATTATCGTCGCATCCGTCCCAGAAAATTATTGTTTTACCGGCATTAGCCTTGCCGGTAAATAGTTGCCTGATCTTCTGTCCCCGCAGGTTGTAAATCGCCAATTTTGTGTCCACTTCATTGACATTTTGGAGTTCCACGTTAAAATTGTTTACACCCGGATTGGGGTAGATCCTCAGACCATCCTCCGCAATCGGATCATCGACGGAGATAGGAGGCTGCATTTGATTGACCAACACGGTGTTGGCTTGTATGATCTCGCCGGTGTTGCCCTTTTGTATAAAGACAGTTATCCAGCAATTACTATCGACCCATTGGCTATCCCAAGGGAAGTTTTCCAGCAGATCTATATGTGTCCCGTTCCAGATCGTGGCGGGAAGATTCCTGCCGGAGATCAGGCGAACGACGTTGTCCAGATGATTAAAACCCATCCAATCGATAGGAAGGTTATCTTCAGTTATAGCCCAGTTGATCGTCAGATCGTCGTTATCGAGATACCCCTGCTGGTCTATCCGGAAAGTAAAATCGTCCCAGATCGCATTGTGATGTCCATAAATGCTGATCTGAAAGGGAGCTTTCCTCTGACCCGCAAGTTGCCAAAGGGGATAATACTCACTGATCAGACTTGCCTCAGCGCTGGATGAAGTATTACGGTATCTACCGCCGAAGATCGCTGTGGGGAAACTGGTTATGCCATAGCTATTGATCCGGGAATCACCGCCTGAGGAAGCATAAGGAGGAGTCACCTGATAGTTCAGCAAGGCTATGTTCGCACCGGTTTGCGTCAGATTGATCCCGCCCTGAATAGCACCATAACAGCTGTTGAAGATGTTCAGATAAGAACCGGTGGCAAGTTCCACGATCACCTTCTGCTGCGGAGTCGTCCAGGTGTTGATCCTGCCGCTGAGGCTGTTATCTTCCGGTTCATCGTCAGGCTGAGAATCCTGAGCAACCACACTAAAATCATATCTGTAAAGATAATCAGGGTTACTCATCAGGATCGAGGGAAAGGTCACATTGACGACCGCTCCGGGAGCTATCGGCTGAACATAGAAGTTTGGCCAGTTTTCCTGTGTATTCCCATTACGATAAACACGCATCGAGACTTTCGCGACCTGTTGGATCTGCCCTTGATTCTCGATCGTGCACCACGGTTCATACGAGCTACCGGCGGTCATCTGGCTATCCGCGAAACAGGCTGTTACTGCCAGATCCCGCATAAATCTTCCACTCTCGACCGCGGAAAGGGAAACAGAGATCATCCAGATGATCAGACAGGCAAAAACGAGATATCTTCTTAGCATCTTATCTCGTCCTCACAGGAAATGATACCGGGATGATACCGGAATGATACCGATATGATACCGGGTTGATCGAGGTCAGGATATTCGTGATCAGCATAGTCAATATAGGGTGACCGGCGCGACCTTGCATTGAGAACCCGATCTGAGTGATAGAAAGTACTTGCCCGGAGCCAGGTGATTGCCGTTGTTGTCGTTACCATCCCAGGTCCATTCCTGCTCACCGGTTCTTCCGGGGATCGTCTCTTCCCGGAGCTTACGTCCTCGAAGATCATAAACCGTTAAACTGAGCGAAGTGGGATCTCCCAGGTTGAATTTGAGTGTGGTGGAATCCCCAAAGGGGTTGGGATAGACGCTGAGCCCCGATAGAACCGGACTCGCATGGGGGTCATTATTGGCGGAACCGCTCTGAACATTCCAGGTCAGATCATAATGAAAGCTCCCTTGAGAAATTCTGCATTTGACCGTGTGGTTGCCGGATGTGAAGGCTGATTCGAAGATGAAATCCGTCTGATTGGGAACAATAGTATCGTCGATATACCAGGCATAGGTCTCTCCCCCATTCTGCGTAGTGACCTCTATGATAAAGGTCTGAGGGGTTCCCGCTTCGGTCAGGACGGGTTCGTTCAGAGGAGGAGTGGCGTTTCCGATGTCCAGATCGACCATGCTCAGGGTGTGGATATTGACAGGTAGTAAAGGCAAACCATTGGCATTGGTGGCTACTGAGCCGATCAGCTGGACGTATTCCAAGCCCTCGATGACCTTGCCAAAGATGGCGTAATTGCCGTCCAGATTTGGAGTAGGAGCGAGAGTGATGTAATACTGTGAACCGGCAGAATTGGGCTGAGAAGTGTGTGCCATTGCCAGGATACCGGCCTGGTCATGATGCAGGAGCGGACTGAATTCGTCCGGAATGGTATAGCCGGGGCCACCGTATCCGGTGCCCAGAGGATCGCCGTCCTGAATGACGAATCCTGCCACAACCCTATGAAAGATAAGGTCGTTGTAAAATCCTGAGCGTGTCAGAGTAATAAAGTTGTTTGCCGTGATGGGCACGATGTCATCGTAAAGCTCACAGGTAAAATCGCCTAGAGAAGTGTGCCATTTAGCGAACTGCAAGGCGGGCAGAGCTGTCGCAATTAAAAGTAACAATACCGGTATTATCAGTCGTTTCATCCTATCCTCCAGGGTAATGAAAAAGGGGAACGGCGCGAGGTCGCTCCCCTGTCCATGATCACATTTTTACACTAACGTTGATGTTTTTGAATCTTGCCGGAGCGACGCCGTGAGAGAGCTGCATGACTTGGCCGGGCTCACCCTTTCCGCAGTGGAAAGTGCTGTGATAGCCCCATTCTTCTTCTCCGCAGATACGATCGCAGGAATTCCAGAAATCCTTGGTTATACCGAAATAGGTCGGTTCCTTGACGATGCCGGTGATCTTGCCGTTCTCGATCTTATAACCAATCTCGGTCGTGAACTGGAAGTTGTTGCGGTTGTCGTCGATAGACCAGGTCTTGGTGAAATCGAGCAGATAACCATGATCCGTCTCGGCAATGAGATCGGCAAGGCTGCCCTTTCCCGGAGCTATGCAGAAATTTGTCATTCGCACCAGGGGGAAATCATCGGCAAAAGAAGCTTTCATATTGGAGGAAGGCTCCAGATCGAGCATGTGGGCGATGTGGCGGGAGGTTTGCTGATCCACGAGAATGCCGTTCCTGATGATCTCGGCACGTTTCCCCGGGACACCTTCGTCATCGAGGGGATGATAGCCTAGTCCACGGGGATCGGTGCTGTCGCTATAGATATTCACGATCTCGGAACCATACTGGTAATCACCGAGCATCGGGGGCTTTACGAATGTCTTTCCGGCGTAGGAGATCTCCATGCCAAAGATGCGGTCTGCCTCGGTGGCGTGTCCCACAGATTCGTGCAGTTGCAAGGCAAGATGCCCGTTCCCGATGATAATATCAGCCCTCTCTTCGGTAATCACAGGAGCGCTGAGCAGATCGGTCGCTTCCTTGATGATACGGTCGGTATTCTCTTCGAACTGCTGCTTGTAAAAGAGCTCGAAGCCTGCTCTGCCGGCGCTCATGTGTCCGGGCCAGGTGCGGGATTGGATCTGACCGCTATCCGCGGCGATCACGCCCATGATCGGCAGGGTGTTATAATATGAGGTGTGGCTGTAAGAGCCTTCAGTATTGATGTAATACTTTTCCTGGCGCATGAACTGACCGCCGACATAGGAATGGACGATCTTGCCCTGAGGTTTGATGGTGTCGGCAAGTTTTCCCAAGAAGGAGACTTTTTCCTCTTTATTCATGGTAAAGGGATTGATCTCCGGAATGTGGTGATATTCGGCGACTGATGCTTTCAAGGCGGGAAACTCGATAGGGTTGCGGATGAACTGAGCACCGCTGCGGGCATTGGCGATCGCCTGCTGGATAAGTCTGTCGATCTTGGCGGGATCGAGATCGCGGCTTCCGGAAAATCCCCAGCAACCCTTAATCAGGACTCTGATGCCGATCGCGAGGCTATCCATGGCGCTGCTGTAATCACGCAGGTTGCCATTCTGAAAATAGATACCTTCATTGTCGGTCTTGGTGATACGTACGTCGGCAAAGGTTATCTCAGGACTGCTGAGTTTGGCGAGGGTAGATTTGATCAGATGTTCCACTTCATTGCTCCTTAGATCGTCTTTGTCGATGAGGTGATGTTGAATTCGCGCACCAGTACGTGGGGCGCTTTCGAGGATTCGATACTGAAGAATTCATAGTTACCGGAGAAAGGAACCGTGACGCTCTTGTTCTCCAGCGCGGTTATATTCTTGAGAATGTTGACGATACGTTCCGTGAAGCGGAGATTGTTCACGACCTTAGTGATCTTGCCGTTCTCGATCAGGAAGGTTCCGTCCCGGGTAAGCCCGGTGAGTGATGTCTCGCGTGGGTTGATGAAATTCATGTAGTGCAGGCTGGAGATATATAAACCCTTTTCTATGCTCCCGAGCATTTCATCCAGAGTTTTATCTCCGGAAGCGATTTTCAGGCAGGATGCAGTGTTGCCGTTCTTGGGGAGTCCGGTCTTATGGGCATAATAGTTCCCGCAAGTGAAAGCCTTGAAGACCCCTTTATCAATGAGGGTCAAGGGCTTATAAGCGTGGCCTTCATGGTTGTAATCGCTGGTGATCAGATCAGCGTCTTCCGGATCATCCACGATCGTGATCTGAGCCGGGAATACCTGTTCGGCGATCTTGCCGTCGAAATAGCTGGAATGCTGATCCAGAGCATGAGCGCTCATCCCATGGCTGAGATACTGGACAAACTCCGCGATGCAGCGTGGGGCAAGGATCACGTCATAGTGGCCTGCTTCGACATCGACCACTTCGTTCCCGGCATAGCGGATCTTGGTCAGAAGCCCGTCGGTGAAAGCCTTGAGGTCGAAACGGCTGAAATCTTCGCCTCCAAAGGTCTCCAGAACAGTGATCTGAGAAACGTTATGAACAGCTTTGACTTCCAGATATATGGGTGAGACTTCCCAGGTCTTGTCCAGACCATTGCTGTTTATGAGATGATATTCCTCGCGGTTGCAGATAAAGGTTCCGAAGATATCGAAGCCAAACTTTGCGGCAGAATCAGCTATCACTGTCAGGATATCTGTCTTTCTGCTTAATGGTATGTCCTTGATGTTGTTCGCTTTCCGGCGTTGGGTGACGACGGTCGGATCGTTCTCAATATCGACGAAATCGGGATCTTCGGGAAGCATGTCGATCAGAGCTAGGGCATTCGCCAGAGCTTTGTCGATCTTTCCCGCGGTCGGGTCATCGATATTGAATGAGTAAGACTTCTTACCCTTGTACAACGATATTTCCAATGCCGTGTTGTCCTTACTGATGTTGTAGTTGGTCTGCGAGTGGTAGAATCTGAGAAAGTCAGTCTGCCAGAGCTTTTCGCTGATCACATACTTCATTTCCGGGTGCTGGGACAACAGGGAAAGCAGATGGTTCAAATAGTGTTTCATATAAGCTGGCTCCTAAATCCAGGTGGTTTTATTGTGACGACGTTTGGGATTGGCGTGCCTGGGCAGGAACACCCCGGTAGGTTCCGCGGTCTTCTTGCCGTTGAAAGCTTGATTGCCCCGGAGCCAAACAGATTTGATCGCTCCGGTTAGCGTCCGGGATTCTCCCCCCGTCGTTGTGTAAGTGGTCGTGTCTTCAGGATCATAGATCACGAAATCTGCGTCGCTTCCGGCTTCAAGACAGGCTTTGACAGGATATATCCCCAAGCGTTTAGCAGGATTCTCTGAGACCATCTTGATGCAGGATGAAAGCGGTATCTTGCGACGTTTCCAGAATTCAGACAAGATCCAGACGTAGCTGATGCGCATCAGATCCACGGGAGTGCCGCGATAGGCTTCCGATACGTCCGTGAGGCGGGATTCCGCGTTGTTCGAGAAGATATATATCTTGTTCGTGCGTAAAAGGTCAAAGAACATATCCTGATACTCGTTCCAATCCGTAATGTAACCCGCGGGATTGGCGATGCCGTCGAAGAGCTCCATCATATCGCTGATGGTGATGGCATAGGTAATATCCGAACGCTTGGAGATGCTGTTAATAAACTCCGTCGTGTCGTAGGAAGAAACTCTGGGAATATGGATAGGATTCTCCTGAGACCTGCGAAGGAGTTTCTTGATCGCCTCTCGTTGTGAACCAATATCAAACCCTCTGCCCAGTTCCTCGTCATATCCCTGGAAAGCGAAAGAGGTGTCCGATTCGTAGATATCGAGAAAGAGATCCATGATCTCCGCGAAGCTCATCTCCTGAACTGCCGGATTGGGAGAGGGGCTAGCCAGAGACAAGCCGACAACGCCCTTGTTCCAGAGCAGTTGAGCTCCTTCGGCATGGTAAGGATAATCATCGATGTTTACGCTTCCCCAAACCGGCATGTCCACATAGCTATTGCCTGCGACAAGCTCCTTGAACTTGTTCAGGTCTTCGGGACCGAAGATTGGCCGAGGCGAGATATAGCTGAGTTCCGCGACTGTTGTCCAGCCACCCTGAAGCGCGTGCTTTGTGGATGACCGCAGGGTCTTTGCCTGGTCTTTGGACTGGTCCAGCAGGTGTGAATGAGGATCCACGGCGCCGGGTAGCAGGATCGCTCCCTTGAGATCGATGATCTCAGGAGACTCTTCCGTGACGATCTCGTCCGCTGAGATCTTGATGATCTTCTCATCGAAGAGCACGTTCACTTTCTTCAACGCATTGGATGAAGTGGGCAGCGAAGCATTTATAAAGAGTTTCATATTCACTTTAGTAAGCCATGATGTTCATGCCGGCATCGACGTACACAGTCTCACCGGTGACCCCGGAGGCATAATCCGAGAGCAGATACATGGCTGTTTTGGCAATATCGTCGAGCGTAATGTTGCGCACCAGAGGGGCAGACTTCTCTATCTTCTTCTGCATATTGCCGATACCTCCGATCACTGCGGAGGAAAGAGTCTTGATCGGTCCTGCAGAAAGAGCGTTTACTCTGATGCCGGATTCTCCTAAACTATGGGCAAGATAGCGCACGGATGATTCCAGAGCAGCTTTGGCAACGCCCATCACTCCGTAGTGCGGAACGACCTTTTCGCCACCATAATAGGTAAGCGTCAGAGCCGAAGCCCCGTCTTTCATCAGCGGTCGTGCTTCTCTGAGACAAGCGACCAGGGAATAAACGCTGATATCCATGGCAGTCAGGAAACCATGTCTGCTGCATTCATGGAAGGGGGCGTTTAGCTCATCCTTGGGCGCGTAGGCGATACTGTGCACAAAGAAATCTATCCTATCCCAGACACGAGAAACTTGAGAGATCATTTCCCGGATGCTGTAGTCCTTTGACACATCGCATTCGAGACAGTGCTTCGCTCCAAGCTCTTCAGCTATGGGCAAGACGCGCTTCAAGAGCACAGGAGAGGCATAGGAGAGGATCAGTTCCGCTCCGTTGTCTGCAAGAGCCTTGGCAATGCCATAAGCGATCGAGTAGTTGTTTGCCACACCCATAACGAGTGCTTTCTTTCCTTGAAGATTCATCTTGTCACTCCTTTGGAGATTTCTGCCATATCCGTTTCGAGCTTCATGATCATCTCAAAGTTCGAATAGGACTGGAAGATCTGTTGTGACTTCAGCAGCATGGACATTGCTTCTGTATATTCCTTCTCTCCTGCCAAAGCCTTGCCACGAAGCCAATAACCATATCCAAGGCTGGCAAAGTTTCCATAGAGATAATCCAGTTTATTGGACTTTTCCAGATACTTCAGGCAGCGTTGATAATCTGTTTCGACATAGCTGGCATATGCAAGCGAGTAATAAGCTTCAGACAGGGTCTGTGGATTGATCAGCATCTTTTTAAGAGGCTTGCGCGAGTGTTTGGCGCAGAGGCTCTTGAGCTTATTCTTGTTATCTTTGAGAGGATTTCCCAGATACGCGTCAGCCTCGACTGCGTAACTCAGCACCTGCATCCTGACGGTGTCACTCATATCCGGCTCTATCCCGGCAAGTTTGCTCATTCCGGCATAGTCTTTATTGAGATGCAGAACGTGCAGATCGTATAGCAGGAGAATGAATCTGTGCCTGGTCTCGACCAACTCGGTCAGATCCTGCATCTCCGCCCTGAATGATTCTGCCGTTTCAGGATCGCCCTGGGCAAGTTCTATCCTGGCAAGACCGGAGAGGGAATACATCTCGCCCTCGATATCTGCGAAGCTGCGATATAGTTCCAAAGCAAAGTTATAACTATCTATGGAATTGGCATAGCGTCCCTGCAGCTCATAATCCTGTGCCAGCTTCAGAGTATTGTCCGCGTTGATCTTGCTCTGTGGCTGGGTCGGTTGCTTGAGCGTAGAACACCCCGCCAAAACTAGCATGAAAAGCAGCGGGACAAGCAGGTATCTATTCATCAGGGAACTCACTCATGCGTATGGTCGAGTTTGAGGATTTCGCGCTGGTTGGTGTGATCCCGCCTCTCAGGAGAGGGTTGTTATTCACCGCTTCGAGAGTTTTCCTGGCATGCGCCATCGTCTCATTCAGATTGGTGATCAGCATCAGTAGTTCAGGATTATTGCGGTTTGCGACCTGAAGGATGCTCTGCGCTTCTCTTAAGCTGGCATTGAGGGTGACCAGCATATTGGAGAGTGGTTTTATAATAGTATCGCCCTTGGGGTCTATCATCTTGATGACCAAACTATCCGGATCGGAATAGTTCTTCATGGCGATATTCGTGGATTGCAGAAGTTGATCAATCTGTCCAGTTTCTTTCTCCAGCGCTTGAGTTATATCGGCAACGTTATTCAATATCCTGAAGATCGCGCCTGCTTCAGCGTTGTTATCACGGTTCAGGTTGGTCATGAAGGTGTTCAATTCCGCGATCGTGGTCTGCATCTTGGCGAGGCTGGCATCCATCTTCTCTGTGGCATTCGCGACATTATAGAGCGTTCTGAAGACCGATCCCGCATCCGGATTGTTGTCCCTGCCAAGTTCGTTGGTGAGATCGCTGACATCCTGAATTATTCCGGCGATCTGATCTGTGTGCGCCGGTGAGATACGTTTTAGGAGCACTTTGCCTTCAGGGAAATCAGTCGAGGGAATACTGCTCTTCTCTTTTAGTGGTACCCGGGATTGTGGGTCGCGCACGAACTCCAGAGTGGTTTTGCCAGTGAGAGGATTATTCTGCCGGAGCATCACTGAGGGATCGACCATCGCTTGCTTATAGCTGTCAAGAACATAGAATTCCACTTCAATATTGCCATTTGGACTGAGTTTGAAGCTATTCACCTTACCGATCTCATAACCCTTATAAAGTATGGGAGTCTGGGTCGAGACACCTGTGGCGTTCTGTAAAGTCGTGTGGAATGTGTGGCGCTTTTCAAAGAGATTCTGCCGGATAGCGATCATGACGATCGTCGCCACCAGCAATACCAAGGGCACTGCCACAAAGAGAATTACAACGCGCTGAGTGTGCCTGATCTTATAATTCATTACATTTTTCTCCCAATGCTACAATACAGATTTGAGGTTTGGTTTTTTGTCAAGAAATAGCTGAATTCGTGGTTGATTTATTTTTTCCGCATTGCTGACACATTGTCCAAGCTCCCTTCTCACCTCTTAGCTTACCGCATTCCTGTCATTCCTCCACCAGACCGAAACCGGATACCTCGCCAGTCCGGTTCGGATACCATACGGAAGGCATACAGGAGGCGTCCGGTCAGCATAGGCTCAGGCATCAGGAAAGGAGGGGCGAAGCAGAAGTGTTGATCTTGACTGGTCAAAGCGTAAGAGTGCGATCGGCAAATCCTTTGGTAAAGTCATCATCTGTGCTGAGAATCAACATCTTGTGATCCTTTCGCAGTTCGTTCAGGGCGTTTAGCACGGCTTTCCGCTGTTCCTGACTCAGCAGATAGTATGGATTGTCGATGAGGAGCAGTTCCGGCGAGAACAGCAAAGGACGGATAAAGCCCAGGATCTTTAACAATGCCGGATTGACGAAGTCAGGACGGCTGTCGAGGTCTGCCTCGAGCTTGAAGAACTTGAACCAGGCAACAATCTCTTCGTCGAAGTTGTCATCCGCGGTTTTGTCCCTGATCATCCGGTAAGGCAGGAGCAGGTTTTCGCGCAGGGTAAGATTGGAAAGCATTATCCCTTCATCAAATACATAGCCAAACACACTTACGACAGGCTGATCGCCAATGTACTCCTCAACGGTCTTTCCATCGATGGTCAGAGACCCGGCAATCACTTCATCCAGTCCGATGATCGCGTTGAGGATCGCTTTTGCGCGTTTCTCGTCGGTCGAATTGATGACCAGGGTGCGGTCGATATCCAGGAGCAGGTCGAAGTCCTGCAGCCCACCGTCGGTCGTGACCTTGTCGAACGTTACATTCATCTCGGCACCAAAACCCAGGTCAGCCAGGTTATAATGAAGTCGGCGATCACGATCAGTACGATGGAATTCACCACGGCTTTGATCGTGCGCTGGGGAACTTCCGTGGAAGAGCGCTTGACGCTCATTCCTTCATAGCTTGAGACCACAGCGATCACCAAGCCAAAGACCAGAGGTTTGACAATGGTGACAACGATGCTTGATAGCCTCATCTGATTGAAGAAGTCATTGAAAAAAGCCCGGAACTCGATCGCTGAAAAGAGCTGTGAGAATAGCCAGCCACCCAGGACGGCGATTATGTTAAAGTAGGCAGTGAGGATCAGCATCGCTGCCATAACACCGTAAACTCTGGAGACAATCAGATAACTGATCGGCGACATGCCAAATGAGCGGAGCAGATCGATCTCCCTGTGGACGACCATGTTGCCCAGCTCCGTCGAGATCGCCGTCCCGCTGCGGGCAATGACGACCAGTGCGGTGATCATCGCGCTCAGTTCATTGATCACCACCGTCACCAGGATCATGTGAACGAGGTTACCTTGTCCAAAGTTGCTGAGCAGCGTATATCCCTGCAGGATGACGAGTCCGCCGATACCCAGAGCGATAAAACTGATGAGAGGCAACGCCTCATAACCCGTAAAGAGTATCTGACGCATCAGCACCATAGGGCTGATATGCCGGTTACCTCTGATCTGGATTGCGTCACTGAGCGTCGCTCCCAGAAAAGAAAAAAAGTCCCAGAGGGACTTTTTTCCGTGTGGATTTCTCATATTATGGATGGAGTAAACTCTGCTTATTTAAGAATAAGTGTCTTCTTCGTCGAAGTATAACGCCCCTGGTAGGCGACAACGACAGTGTACTCGCCGTCAACCGCACTGTCACCAATATCGGTCTCGCGGCTCCAATTCAGGGATATGTCGCTTCTGACATGACCTGAATAGAGGCTCTTGATCATAGTTCCGCCGGCATCTTCAATATAAACGTTGATATCAACCGGAGTTATAAAAGACAAAGATATCGTCGTGGTTTTCGTCATAGGATTAGGCGAAATGTCAAACGTGTTCAGCTCCGACTGACTCTTCGCGTATAAGCCCACAGTAGCCAGCGCTAAGCTGAGCATCAACAAAAGTGTGAAGTACTTCTTCATTTTCTTTCTCCCAAACATCATTGCCCAATACTTATGCAAGTATCGTTCCCAAACTTAGAGTAAAGAGCGGATCGCCAGGATCAATGCACCCCTGACACCCGCCTGATTGCCATACACAGCTTTACGAATCAGGGTGTTTTGGTTCTGGACTGGCAAAAGGGACTTTATCGAGCTTTCCAGGGCGGATATCTCATAGAGCCCGCCGTCGATGCAGCCTCCACCGATGACCACGACATCCGGATCAAGAAGTATGATGGCGTTGGCGATCGCACGGCTCAGATACAATGAACCTTCCTGAATCACCTGCCGTGTATGTGGATCCTTCCCGGAAACATCCAGTATTTCTTTCAGGCTGTGGGAGATAGCTGCGGGAATGTGTTTCGCGGCCCGCTTTCTGATCCCGGTTAGCGACGAATATGCTTCGACACACCCCTGTAAACCACAGTTACATGGCTCGCCTTCAGCCACGACACAGGTGTGCCCCAATTCCATGGCAGCGCCGCTTCCACCGTGATAGACTCTGCCGTCGAGAGTGAGTCCCGATCCTATTCCTGTTCCGATGGTCAACCCCAGGACAACCTTCGCGTCCGGATAGTTATCCGATTCAGCGAGAGTCATGAGGTTAGCGTCGTTATCGGCAAAGGTGGGGATCATCAGTTCTCGGGGTGTGATCGCGGCGGGATCCCGGTCAGTCCAGAAGGGAAGATTGGGATTCACCCCGAAGAGTTTACCCGTTTTTTGATCGATCGTTCCGGGCGTGGCAATGCCGATAGAGGTAATTGAATATGATTTGATGATCTCATGAATAAGACTGTGAAGAGCTTCTTTGAAGGGGATAAGACCGGATGACGGTGTGGGGATGGAAGCGGATAGCAGTAAATTAAGTTTACTATCGCCAAGCGCGTATTTGATCTCAGATCCACCAATATCGATGCCAAGATGATAACTGATCATCGCTTTTCCGTCGTGACAATCGAAAGTGGGGTGGGTGATGGGAG
>DAOPZE010000039.1:0-20390 GCA_035353255.1 Candidatus Cloacimonadota bacterium | reverse complement strand
TGATCCTCCTGATGAGTTTGCTGCACATCATGGCTGATACAGCCTTTGCCGATTCGCTCTATGCGAACGGGGAATACTACCGCGCCATCACAGAGTACTACCGGGGGATCTTCTCCGGGGAAGACCGGGATTACTGCCACAGCAGGATCAGACTATCCTTCCTCAAGGGCGAAGATTATTCCGGGCTGGTAGATTATCTCGATACAAACACCAATCCTGATGATCGAGCATACCGCTCTTATGCCTGGATCAAGCAAGGCAGAGCCGATATTGCCTCACACGTAAGCTCAGGAACTGCTGATTCCATATCCCGATCCTGGTACGCAATCAGCGAAGCCTACCGGGGTGACTACGGCGAAGCTGCTGAGATCGCCAGGTCTTTACCGGAGGAACAGCGTGAACCCCTCAGCGAATTAGTTATGGGTGCGGATAGCCTTTCCTACAGGTCTCCCGCTTTGGCAGCAGGACTCGGGATCATCCCCGGTTTGGGCTATGCTTACACAGGCTCCTGGCAGACAGCGATCTCTGCATTTCTTACCAATATTATAATCGGAGCTGTCACCTTTGAACTCCTGGACAGCAAACTTGAGGTTGCAGCAATAGGTAGCGGACTTGCCGGACTGGGATTCTATCTGGGCAGTATCAATGGCTCTGCTCAGGATGCGGTCAAGCGTAACCGGAGGCTCAGAACCAAATATCTGGATCAAGCCCTGGAACCTCTGCTACCGAGTCTGTTAAAAGGCTTATGACTTTGAGACGTACCGCGCTTCTCCTACTACTGGTTTATTTTTCATTGCCCTTCTTTGCGAAAACGATCACTGGTAAGGTCATCGCCGTCAAAGATGGTGATACGATCCATGTTCTGGTCAATAGATCGACTTACAAGATCCGCCTTGATGGAATAGACTGCCCGGAAAAAGACCAGGCGTTCGGCGCGAAAGCCAGACAGTTCACTTCCGCCATGGTCTTCGGCAAGACCGTCAGAGTGGCGCTTATAGGCAAGGATCAATACCAACGCTGGCTGGGGAAGGTCTATACATTGGGTGGCACATCACTGAATGAAGCCCTGCTCAGCAATGGTCTCGCCTGGCACTACAAGCACTATAACAGTGAGAAACGCCTGGCAAAGCTCGAATCCAACGCCAGATCAAAGCGTATCGGCATCTGGTCACAAAAGAACCCGATCCCGCCCTGGGATTTTCGCAAAGCCAAACGTAAGTAGCTCGCCCCGGATTGGTTTCCAGAGTACTTTCCCTAGCGTTTTCCTCCGAAGATACCGCCCAGCACACCTCTCAGGATCTTTGATCCGAGCTGACTTCCCACTGTCCTGGCTGCCTGCTTTGCCATGGATTCGACCATTCCCTGCCGCCTTCCCGTTCCCCAAAGCAGATCGCTCAGCATACCCTTGCTTTCGGGCTGTTGTTTTGTCTGCGTGGGGGTCTGAGTTTGCGGCTGAGAAGCTGCTTCCGCGGTAGAAGCTGCGTTTTTCTCTATAGTTCTCTTGTTCAATATCTCATAAGCCGATTCCCGGTTGACAGGCTTGTCATACTTCAGGCTGACCGGGCTGACTGCCATCAGCTGAGCGCGTTCCTCAGGTGTGATCGAGCCCATTCTGCAACGAGGCGGGCAGATGATCGTCCGCTCGACCGGCATAGGAATGCCTTTTTCCTGCAGAGTCGAGACCAATGCCTCACCCACGGCGAGTTGAGAGATGACAGTCGCGACGTCCACCCCGGGGTTTGCCACGAAGGTCTCTGCCGCTGTTCTGACCGCTTTCTGGTCTCTGGGGGTAAAAGCTCTCAAAGCATGCTGGACGCGGTTGCCCAATTGCCCCAGGATCTCGTCCGGGACGTCGTCGGGGAACTGAGAGCAAAAATACACTCCGACTCCCTTGGAGCGGATCAACCGCACGACTTGCTCGACCTTCTGTTTCAGGATTGAAGGCGCGTCATCAAAGAGCAGATGCGCTTCGTCGAAGAAGAACACCATCCTGGGCTTCTCCAGATCTCCAACTTCCGGTAGGTTTTCGAACAGCTCGGAGAGCAGCCAGAGCAGGAAGGTCGAATAGAGCTTCGGTTTGAGGATAAGCTTGTCCGCGGCGAGGATATTGATCATGCCTCTGCCACTGATGTCGGTGCGCAGCAGGTCTGCCAGCTCCAGAGCCGGTTCACCGAAGAAGGACTCCGCTCCGTCGCTTTCCAGCGAAAGCAAGGCTCTCTGGATCGCGGCTATGGAGGGTGTGCTGACCAAGCCGTATTCTTTGGATATCTCGTCCCGATTCTCCGAGACGAAGGTCAACAGCGCCCGGAGGTCATCCAGATCAAGCAGGAGCAAGCCCTGATCGTCAGCGAGTTTGAAGGCGATCTCCAGGGTTCCGCTCTGCACGTCGTTTAGTTCCAATATACGTCCCAGCAGGTCCGGTCCCATTTCACTGATAGTCGTCCTGACCGGATGCCCGGACTTGCCGAATACATCCCATAACAGAACCGGATTCGCCTCATTTGCGTAGTCCGTGATCCCTGTCTGTTCCACACGTTGCTGAACTTTCTCATTCATGACCCCTGCCATCGCCAAGCCCGCGACGTCACCCTTGACGTCTGCCATAAACACGGGAACTCCCAGCCGGGAAAAACCTTCAGCCAGCACCAGCAGAGAAACCGTCTTGCCCGTTCCGGTCGCACCTGCAACCAAGCCATGCCGGTTTCCATATTTTGCCTGCAGATAAACAGGCTGGTCTCCTTTGCCGATCAAAATACTGCTCATCGTCGCCTCCTGTAATGTGTTTATTATCAATTCGATATAGTCTGTTATCAAGATACTGCATGATAAGACCCTGGGATGATATTGTCAATCTATTTTGCATCAAACCGGTTGATCACCACATCAAAGGGGGAATAAATCTAAGTTTGTGAGTTTGGAGTTCAAGACGGCTGGCTGATCTTCACATTAAAAGCTGTTCTCCACGCCGTCTTGGACTTCAACACGTGCAGCATTTGTTAATAGCTAAGCTATAGATACTTAAGGCACCTGCCGCATGAAGTCCAAATCGCCCATCAAGCCTCGCTATCAATTCAAGAGCAGTTACGGCGCTTTGAACTCCATACTTGGATCAGCTACGGCGCTTTGGATTCCATTTCTTACTAAGTCTCCCTCTTCATATTATCCGGCTATCCTCTCTCTATCATCTTACGTCATGACGTAAGATGATAGAGAGAGGATAGCAAGATGACAGGCTTAAGATAGCAAGGCGGATGGAGGGGAGAAATACAAACTTGGGATGAACTATGCCTTGACAGATAACTACAGCTTGTAAAACTTAGTACGTCTCAGGATTCCGGATCAGGAGGAAAGATGAATAGACTGATAATGGCGTTATGCTTGGTCTGCATCGCGATAGGGTCGCTCTCTGCCGGTTTGGCTTGGTCAGAACCGCTTGAATTAGTTGATTATCAAAACATAGCTTTCTATGGTATCTCAGCCGAACATCCTCAGGGACTCACTGCAGTGGCATACTACAATCATCCGGATGGGGCTCAAACTAGCATCGTTCAGCTGTATTATCCTGACGGACAGCCCTATTGGAGTGAGGCTAAGCGATTCGGGGTGAATTATTTAGACATCACACTCTGTTTTAGTTCTGAAGGAGATCTGTATGTCGTGGAACGAGTAAGCACCTTGGATGAATACCAGGAGCTTCGGGTCAGTAAGTTCAATTTGAATGGGAGTCCAGCCTGGGATTCCGCGTCAGTAACGGCACTGCGGACTCCGGGAAGCGATCTGAGGTTTTCTCAGTACCTCATGGTTCCGGACTTGCAGGGTGGTTTACGTATACTTAGCCGAGTAAGTGGTTCTGTTTACCAGCCTTACTATCAATGTATCAGTTCCTCCGGGCAGTTATCAATGCCGATAACGGATCAGAATTTTATACCGGATCTGTGTGATGGTTCGCTGAATCTGGAGCCGTTGCCTGATGGTGGCGCGATCATCAGCTATAGTAATGACTATTACATGGTATTCCGTCGTCTTGACTCGGCGGGCAATACAGTTTGGATGCACACGGAGCACGTGCAGGGCTATTCCTGGGGTGGAAACTTCAAGCTGGATGGTGATTCCGGTGTTTATATATCTACCTATACCCAGCATGAGCTTTGGTTAAAACGTCTCGATCCGGAAGGAAACCTCCTCTGGGCAGACTCGTTAATGGTCTTCAGCGGTATGGATTACTTGTGGAATAAGTCCATGAGTGTGGATGCCGCGGGGAATCTGGCAATGTTCGTGATCTGTAATGATCATCTTTCGGTGCAAAGCATATCCCGGGAAGGACAGATCCTCTGGCCGGATAGTATTGATCTGGGCAGCATGGAATATAGTGATCTGGTCAAGACCAAGCAGGATGGGGCAGGAGGTTACTTCACGGTGATCAAGAAATCGCTAAATTATATCACCGGGATCACTGCCAATCATATAGATGCTGCGGGACAAAGCTGGCAACAGCCAAAGACAGTCCTGCCTACTTACACCGAAACAAGAACAAGCGGTGTGCACGTTGCCATCAGTGGTAACTCGCTCAAGCTTTTGTACTATGCCGGAGATAATGAGCTCGGAGGCTTGTACAGTCAGTATCTCAGCATTGATGGGGACTTGCGGTATCCCGGTAATGGGCTGCCTTTCTTAGCAGCAGCGCAGGGTCTGATCACAGGCATACAGATTCATCCGTTGGGATCAACCCGAGCCTTGTTGCTGATGACAGAGCAGAGCAGTGTCAGCGCGAATATGTTCTTACTGCGCTATAACTATCTCTATTCGGACGGAAGCCTGGAATATGGCAAGCACAGACTGCTGGGGACATCATTAACTTCAATTGCTACTTTGGTCACCGAAGAGACCCCGGAGGGAGGGTTTGAAGTATATTGGACCTCAGGACCGTCCATCTGCGGGCAAAAGCTCTCTCCCGAGGGAGATCTGCTTTGGCAGGAAGGTGGAATGATCCTGGGAACAGGCTATCCATATTGCAGATTAAGCTTTTGGGAAGGGTCATTGTATGCCACACGAGCGGGTTCATACCAGATATATCTGCAGAAATTCACCGATGGGGTGCGTCAATGGGTTGAAGACAAGCACGTCGCTAATATGGACTATCCTTCGCAGGAAACATCTGCTTACGAAGAATATCAGATCTATGAGAACTACCTGGTCTGGTCCTGTGAACAGAATGAGTGGACAGATCAAATGGTTTATTTTACCAGATTCGATGCTCAGGGAAATGCTCTTTTAGGCACAGATCTACGTGGGCTTCCCCTGATCACTTCACTACCCACACATCAAGGCGTAAGCTTTAAAAGGGCAATAGTGGTCGATAGTGG
The DNA here is from genome assembly GCA_035353255.1 of Candidatus Cloacimonadota bacterium. Classification (GTDB taxonomy): domain Bacteria; phylum Cloacimonadota; class Cloacimonadia; order Cloacimonadales; family Cloacimonadaceae; genus PHBP01. The sequence goes on along the minus strand of DAOPZE010000039.1, from coordinate 15,027 downwards.
ATTGTATCTGGAATACAAGTATTGCAGTGAAGTATGGGTACCAGATGGGGGACACAGCGGTGGAGGAATGTATGTGCCATACTATAGCTATGGCGCTTACCTCATCAGCCCATCAGGTCAGATAAATGTGGCGTGGGGAAACCTCACTGATACATACATGGTTCAGACCGTCTTGAGCAACGAAAATCTCTATCAGCAAACCCAGAGAACTGATCAGCATATTTTGGAGATTTGGAAACGTAGTCCCGGAGGAGTCTTCTATTGGAGTAGTTACAATATCTCTGATCTACCCTGGCAAGCCAGTGCCTTTACTGAAAGTCCTGATGGCGATCTTGTCCTGCTCTCCGGACTGTTGAATGGGACAAACAAGGACTACCATTATTTCCTGATCGATTCCTCGGGGCAGCTGCAAACTCCCTTGGATTCCTTTATCTTCAGTTCTCCTTCCGAATACGCATTAAGTGTGTTTCAGGCATTCAGCGGGAATATCCTGTGTATGAGGGGTGCGGATAGTAAGAGCATGCTGCTCTTGTATCTCTTCCCTGAATCTCAGGTCGTGAGTCCACCGCTGTTGCCCGGGGCAGACTTTGAGATAAGTCATAATAGCCCCAATCCATTCAAGACGGATACCAGCCTCAAGATAAGTCTCAAGCGGGACTCAGGTGTCCGCCTGGATATCTACAATTTCAGGGGACAACTTGTGAGATCTGTAGATTATCCGCTGTTATCCAAGGGGCGTTCGGAACTTGGGTGGGATGGCAGGGATGCGCAGGGTGTGCCTTGCAGCAGAGGAGTTTACATCCTCAAGATAAATGCTGGCGGTACAGAGAGAGTATTGAAGGTCTTGAAGTTCTGAGCCGCGACAATTCACACATGAACACCTGACTCATGGTGCTAAGGGTATAGCTCCGCGTGTAGTCTGGTCTTGAAAAATCCTTGACGTAAAACTATCAATATAATAGACTGAATTACACTGCAATATCACAGACGTAAAAAGGAGATACTGATGCCAAAGTTACCATCGATGCTGGATGCTGATCTTCGTGGCAAAGTAGTTTTTGTCCGGATGGATCACAACGTGGTCAAGAAAGGCAAGATCAAGGATACCATGCGGATAGACGCTACGATCCCGACTCTTTTGCATATCTATAAACAGGGAGCGCTCCCGGTTCTGATGAGCCACGTAGGGCGTCCTTATGATAAAAAGACCGGAGAATTCACCATTTCTGAGGATGATTCAGTTGCTCCCATCGTAAGATACCTGGAAGAGAAGCTTGAGCTGAAGGGTTTGATCCCGGAATGCGAAGCTCCTATCATAAATATGTCGCCCATTGCCGAGAGCATTCAACGTCTCAAGGCAGGCGAAGCGGATTTTGTCTATTTGCCCAATACCCGCTGGTTCCGTGGGGAAGAGGCGAAGGATGAAAGTGCCCGGGCAATGGCGACCTCGCTTGCCTCTCTTGCCGATGCTTATATCAATGATGCGTTTGGTTCATGGCAAGCGCATACTACGACAGTTGGTCTGGCAGAGCAGCTTCCCGCATATGCGGGCTTACTGATGCTCAAAGAGGTCAACCATCTGGAGCATGTTTTCGACCCGGAACGTCCCCTGATCGCGGTAGTCGCGGGTTCGAAATTCGACACCAAGATCGGGCCGCTCTCGTCCCTGATCGGGATCGCGGATCAGCTTGTATTGGGCGGCGTGATCTTCAACGCGTATCTCTGTGTGAAGTACGGAGTGAAGATCAAAGGCGTGGGCGAGGATGATCTGATCCAGGCGGGAAAGTTCATTGCTGATTCTGCTGCAAACGCGGAAAAGATCGTCGAACCACCCTATGTGATCGAGTGTGATTCCCTGGAGAACCGCGAAAGTTGGAGGAAGGTTGCCATTAGCGATCTGAAAGCCGGGATGGAGCTGAATTACATCCTCGATATTGCCGCGGAATCTTTCGACGACCCCATAGTCGCTGAGATCTTCAGCCGGGCGAAGACGATCTTTGTCAACGCCGTCATGGGCTATACGACTTTGTTCGGCGAGGGCACGGCTGCCATGTATTCCCTGATCGATGCCAATGCCAAGGCTTTAAAGCTCTTTGGCGGCGGCGATACGATCCAGGATTTTAAGGAACTGCTCCCCGGGACCTTCTCCAAGGCTGTGAATAATTCACGTTATTACTTCTTTACCGGCGGTGGAGCGATCCTCGATGCCATTCAGCAGGGTTCTGCCTACGGGATGAAGCCGGTTCAGGCATTGCTTGCCGGCAAGAACTGATCAAAACTAAAAAAGATAAATCTAAGATTATTAAGGAGTCATCAGTGGACAACGACAAGAAAGTCGAACTGAACCTGAGAAACGAGTTCCCGCCTCCAAGCTGGGATGAATGGCTGAAAGCGGTGAATGACACGCTCAAAGGCGCTGATTTCGACAAAGTCATGAAGACCAAGACCTACGAAGGGATAACGCTTCAACCCATCTACCGCCAGGAAGACATGACGGGGCTGGACTTCACAGGAAGCCTTCCGGGAACCGTACCCTATACCAGAGGAAACGATCCCAAACGTTTTCTGGAACAAGGCTGGATCATCGCGCAAGCGCAGAGCAACAACGATCTGAAAGCTCTGAACCGTGAACTCCACGAGGAACTCTCCCGCGGCTTGACGGCTGTGAACCTAAAAGTCGGTAGAGGGAAGATCAGGCTCGAATCCCCCGAAGATATCGCCACGGCGCTGAAAGGAATTGACCTGATCGCGGCGCCTCTCTTCGCTCAGCTCGATGTGGCGGATCATGAACTGATGCCGCGTCTGGCGGAATACCTGCGAGTAAATGGCTATGAGCTCAAAGACTTTAGCTGCGGTGTGGGTTTTGACCCTACCGGAGAGTTTGCCAGAGAAGGCTCCATGCCCATGCCTCTGGATGAGCTCTGGATGAAGTTCGCCGCGAACGTACAGTGGGCGGCTAAGCATGCTCCGAACTGGCGTTGTATCTCCATCGACGGGACAGTCTTTGAAACAGCCGGAGCTTCCTCCTCTCAGGAGCTTGGTTTTGTGCTCTCCACCGCGATCGGCTATATCCAGGCTCTTACGATGCAAGGTTTAACGATCGACCAACTGGCGCCGCTCTTCCAGGTACGCCTCAGTCTTGGCTCGAATTTCTTTATGGAGATCGCCAAGGTGCGGGCTTTCCGTCTTGCCTGGTCAGAGATGATCAAAGCCTTTGGTGGCAATGAAGAATCTTGCAAGATCTGGATCCATGGGGTCACCGCGCACTTCAATAAATCCCTCTATGATGTTCACGTAAACATCCTGCGCACCGGGACCGAAGCTTTTGCCGGTGTGATCGGTGGAGTTGACAGCCTCGAGGTCGGAACCTTTGACTCCTTGGTCAGGGAACCGGATGAGTTCTCCAAACGCATCGCCCGTAACCAGCAGATCATTCTGGCAGAGGAAGCTCACTTCGGGAAAGTGATCGATCCTTCGGGTGGCTGTTATTATATCGAAAATCTCACTTCCCAGCTGGCGAAACAAGCCTGGAGCCTGATGCAGGAGCTGGAAGGCACAGGAGGGATGATCAAAGCCCTCAGAGCCGGAGAGATACACACCAGAATTGCGGCTGTTGCCAACGCCAGGATCGCCAATGTGGATAAACGCAAGGACATCTTTGTCGGCGTAAACATGTTCGCCAATCCACTGGATAAACTGCCTATACCGGAGTCAACCACAGCTTCTCCAAAGAATGCGGCTGTCACTCTGGAACATGGCTCGTTACCCAAACTCAGAGCCGTGATGCACGTCGAAGACCTGAGAATGCAAATCGCGCAAGCGGTCGTGGACAGGGTTCCGCAGGTGTTCCTGCTGAACATGGGAAGCCTGGACGAATATAAGGCAAGAGCTGATTTCGCCTCTGCCTTCCTGCAGGTTGCCGGGTTTGGGATCATTTCACCCATGGGCTTCAGCACGGTCGCGGAAGCGGTCGCTGCTGCCCGGGCATCTGGCGCTAAAGCTTGCTGCATCTGCTCCACTGACGAGAATTATAAGACCCTGGTTCCTGAGCTTTGCGCAGTATTAAAAGATAAAGTAATGATCCTCGCGGGATATCCCACGGAGCAGATCGAGAGTTATCAGGCTGCCGGAATAGATGTCTTTATCCATGTCCGGGCTGATCTCCCCGCGACCTTACGGGATCTTGCCGTCAGAATGGAGGTGCTGTCATGAATCCTGATCTCACAAAGATAAACCCTGCCTTCTCTGGAAGTTCCTCAAAGTGTTCCGAGCTGGATCACATCTGGAAGACAGCCGAGCAGATCCCCGTCAAGCCACTCTACACCAAGGACGATCTTCAGGGCTTGACGCATCTGGATTACCTTTCCGGGATCGCACCGTTCCTGCGCGGACCCTATCCCACAATGTTCGTGCAGCGTCCGTGGACGATCCGTCAATACGCCGGTTTCTCCACTGCCGAGGAAAGCAACGCCTTCTACCGCCGCAACCTTGCGATGGGGCAGAAAGGTCTTTCCATAGCCTTTGACCTTGCTACGCATCGCGGTTATGATTCCGATCACGAGAGAGTCATCGGTGACGTAGGTAAAGCTGGCGTCGCCGTTGACAGCATCCTCGATATGAAGATCCTCTTCGATAAGATCCCTCTGGATCAGATGTCAGTCTCCATGACCATGAACGGAGCCGTGATCCCCATCCTTGCCTTCTACATCGTAGCCGCAGAGGAACAGGGAGTGAAGTGGGAACAGCTAACCGGTACGATCCAGAATGACATCCTCAAAGAATACATGGTTCGCAATACTTACATCTATCCTCCCGAACCTTCCATGCGCATCATAGCGGACATCTTCTCCTTCACATCGAAGAACATGCCGAAGTTCAACAGCATCAGCATCTCCGGCTATCATATGCAGGAAGCTGGAGCGACCGCTGATCTGGAGATGGCTTATACCCTGGCAGACGGTCTCGAATACATCCGCGCGGGGATCAAAGCCGGCATCGACATAGATGTCTTCGCTCCTCGTCTTTCCTTCTTCTGGGGAGAGGGCATGAACTACTTCATGGAGATCGCCAAGCTCCGCGGCGCAAGAGTCCTCTGGTCTAAGATCGTCAGGCAGTTTAATCCCAAGAATCCCAAGTCCATGGCGCTGAGAACCCACTCGCAGACATCCGGATGGAGCCTCACGGAACAGGATCCTTACAACAACATTACCCGCACCTGTCTGGAAGCGCACGCCGCCACGATGGGACATACTCAGAGCTTGCACACCAACTCTCTGGATGAAGCGATCGCCTTGCCGACAGATTTCTCCGCCCGCATCGCCCGCAACACCCAGCTCTTCCTCCAGAACGAGACCTACACGACCAAGGTCATTGATCCCTGGGCTGGCTCTTACTATGTGGAAAGCCTCACAGACCAGATCATGCAGAGAGCCTGGACGCACATCATGGAAGTCGAAAAGCTCGGAGGAATGGCAAAAGCCATCGAAACTGGTCTGCCCAAGATGAGAATCGAGGAAGCTTCCGCCAGACGCCAGGCAATGATCGATTCTGGGATCGACACGATCGTGGGAGTCAATAAGTACCAGCTGGCTCAGGAAGCGGCTATGGACATCCTGGAAGTGGATAACACAGCCGTGCGCGAAGCTCAGCTTGCCCGCTTGAAAAAGCTTCGTTCCGAGAGAGACGATGCTAAAGTGCTGAGCGCGCTCCAGGCGATCACGAACGCCGCCTCAAGCGAAGTAGGCAATCTTCTCGAGTTGGCGATCGTAGCTGCCCGCGCCCGTGCTTCTCTGGGCGAGATTTCCGATGCCATGGAAAAGGTCTTTGGACGGCATCAGGCATCGATCAAACTGATCAACAACGTTTATAGCAGTGAGTACGCAAATATGGATGAGATCGAAAAAGTCCGCGCTCTGACCGACAAATTCGCCGAGGAAGAAGGCAGACGTCCCCGCATCCTTGTAGCCAAGATGGGGCAGGATGGGCATGATCGCGGCGCAAAAGTCGTAGCTACCGCTTATGCGGACATGGGTTTTGACGTGGATATGGGACCCCTGTTCCAGACTCCCGCCGAAACAGCCCGCCAAGCCGTCGAGAATGATGTCCACGTGATCGGGATGAGTTCGCTGGCTGCAGGACATAAAACTCTGCTTCCCCAGTTGATCGAGGAGCTGAAGAAACTCGGCAGGGAAGACATCGTAGTCATCGTTGGGGGTGTCATACCGGCGCAGGATTACGACTATCTCCTGGAAAACGGCGCTTCTGCGATCTTCGGTCCCGGAACCAAGATCCCTTATGCCGCGACCAAGATCATGCAGATCCTCTTTGACAGAGCATGACTGATATCAGAAAGCCCGAATGGACTCCCGCCGATGCCGGCAAGGAATTTGCCACGAGAGTGGTGACGGGGAAAGCCGTGACCACAGATAGCAAGGACCATCGCCGTGGCAAAACTGGTCCAGGCACAGCCACGCTGGTCGAGGGGATCCTTAAGGGGAACAGAACTCTTCTCTCTCAGGCGATCACCATCATAGAAAGCAATTCCCACAAACACTTCGAACAAGGTCAGGAGCTGATCCGTCAGCTCCTGCCTGATTCGGGCAGATCCGTCCGGATCGGGATCACCGGAACTCCGGGAGTGGGGAAGAGCACCTTCATTGAGGCTCTGGGCATGTGGTTGATAACAAAGGGATTCCGGGTTGCCGTTCTGGCGATCGATCCTTCCTCATCTCTCTCCAAAGGCAGTATCCTCGGGGATAAGACCCGCATGGAGAAGCTCTCTTCCGATCCTCACAGCTTCATACGTCCCTCTCCCAGCAGCGGAGTTTTGGGAGGTGTCGCCCGCAAGACGCGTGAAACGATCGTGCTTTGCGAAGCAGCGGGATATGATGTTATCCTGATCGAAACAGTGGGCGTCGGACAATCCGAAACTACCGTTCGCTCGATGGTGGATATCTTTCTACTGATGCAGATTTCCGGCGCAGGAGATGAGTTGCAGGGGATCAAGAAAGGGATCATGGAGCTAGCCGACCTGATCGTGGTCAACAAAGCGGACGGAGACAACGTCATGCGCGCGGAACAGACCCGCGGCGAGCTGAAGAACGCTCTGCATTATCTGCGTCCTTCGACTCCAGGCTGGACGACTCCCGCGCTCACCTGCTCATCCCTCACAGGCCAGGGGATCGATGATATCTGGAAGATGATCACGGTTTTCCTGGATCGCACCAAAGCCTCCGGGATCTTTAAAGAACGGCGTCATAAACAAACTTCGGAGTGGTTTGAAGCCTTGCTCAACGAGTCGATACTTGCCCGCTATTATCATGACCCGGAATTCAATTCCATCGTTTCGCAAGCCAAAGAATCAGTCCTCCAGGGGGATCTGCCGGTCGTCAAGGCTGTGACGGACATTATTTCTACCCTCTAACCTTCCCACCTTATACTTTCGGCTATCCTTCCCGTACGCCTCCCGTATGCCTCCCGTATGCTCTCCGTACAAAATACGGCTATCATTGCCTCGGGATTCGCTCATAATTTGATATCGATATAGGATAATATTGCGGCAAGAGGGAATCACTTCCAGGGAAAGAGGATGATCGGGAAACGAGTTCTGGATGGGCTTGGGTGAGTGTTCTAAGGAAGCTTGGGATGAAGGAAATCTATAACAAGAATGGTGATGTCGTCGTATTGATCGAGGGTGTCCGAGAACTTCCTGGCGCCGTTAAGAATGGCTTTGGCGGTGGTTTCGGCATGGGGGTTGTGCAGATCTTTGATAACCTGCTCGAGTCTTTCGATCCCAAAAAATGATTCAGCGACGGTCATGGCTTCGGTGATGCCATCGGTAAAGAGGATCAGCTCATCTCCGAGGTCGAGTCTGATCGTTTCCATCCCGATTTTTAGGTCGGGAAATACTCCTAGCGCAGTAGAATGTGTCTCGCCATATTTGGTGAACGAGCGATCCGCTTTCCTTACGAACAGGGGAACGTGACCGGCGTTTGAAAAGCTCAGAGAGCCATTGCGTAAGTCTATGATCCCGAGAATGATGGTGACAAAATTGGATTCCGTGCTGCTCACGCAGAGATAGCGGTTCAGATCGCTGAGCAACGTGTCCGGCTGTTCATGATATGCTGCTTTTGCCCTCAGATAGGTTGTCACCATGGTCATGGTCATAGCTGCGACGATCCCTTTGCCCAGCACATCGGCTATGGCAAAGCAGAACAGATTCTCATTGATGGGGAAATAGTCAAAGAGATCGCCGCCTATATCACCGGCAGGTTCCAGGATGCCATATATCCGCAGAGGATCACTTCCGCCGTTCTCGGTAGTGTTCTTGGGGATGAGATTACGTTGAATGGTCGAGGCAAAGGTCACTTCGCTGAGGATGCGGTTCTTTTCCTCGGTCGTGCGGCGCAGATTCTCGATATAAGTCTTCAGTGACTGACGCATCGATTCGAAGCTTTGGGTCAGCATCGCCAACTCGTAGAATGAATTGCTCTTGGGAAGAGGAACATCAAAGTTTCCTTCACCAATGTGTTCCGCGGCTTGTGTCAGCGAACTGAGCGGACGATTGATCTGGATCACCCTGGCAAAAACGACCCCCAACATCAGTAGGAAACCGATGATAGTCGCGAGGGTTTGGATCAGCAAGAGCAGATTCAGGTCTTTAAAGATATCTTTATGAGCCACAACGACCCCCAGAGACCAGCCGTTGGATTTGAGCGGTGCGTAGGCAAGCCAGTGGTTATAGTTCTCGCCTTTGCCGGTCTCCCGGACGAAACCGGTGTTGCCTTTGATCATGTCTCTGCCGATCTCGCGGAGTTGTTTGTCGTGGTTGGCTTCGGCATAGCTGAAGATCGTGTAATTCATCACGAGCGAATCTGCCGGGTGTGTCACGATCGTGCCAAATCCAGAGATTAGGAACATATATCCCATCTGCTTCTGTTCGGCGGGCATGACGAGGTTCTGCATCGTCGCCAAGTCCATATCCAGACGGATGATGCCCCTGACTTTAGTCCCGTCCATGACAGGGATGGAATAGGAACTGACAAGCTTGTGAGAGCCTTCCGTATCAAACCAGGGTTCCGACCACCTGGCTTCCGAAGTCATTTCAGGGATCTGAAACCAGTCCTGATAGAGATAAACGTTTGGGTTAAGGCTGAGTTTATCCACGCGGTCGGTTATTCTGCAAAAGACGTAAGAGCTGGCTGTCTGGGAAGATTCCTGCGTGTAGGCAAGGCCACAAGAGACGATCTCCGGGCTGGAGAGCAGGTGTTTGGATACCATCTCGTCGATCTCCTGCTGGTTCAGGAGATTATTCTGGATCAGGTAGCGGAAATTGATCGCCTGATTCTCGGTTTTATTGAGGGCTCCTTCGATCCGGTTGATGTTCTCGCTGGCGATGGAAGTGATGTAGTTTTTTGAGTTTACCATCATGACTTTGGACATCAGATAGCGGGTCGTATAAATCGAAACCACCATGACCACAAGGATGATGACGACGATGAACCCGATGATCTGGTAGGTCAGAGATTTGCTATTTATTCTGCGGAGCATAAGGGAAAAACTCTCTGTAGGGAGTTCTTTTGGTAATCAAACCGTTGTTAAACATCAGATCCTGAGCCTCATTGAATGAGCTCTCCTCAAGAGTGCCGACAACTCCTCCGCGCGCCAGAATGACTTCGCTCATGGTTTTGAGCATCCACTCCTGATGAGGTCTGTTCGCGGGGAGATAGTCTCGGGACATGATCTCCAGAACGATATCCACCGCTTCTTTCTGATGATTGATGGCATAGATCCAGCCTTCGATGGTAGCTTCGGCGAAATCTTTGCACAATCGCGGATCCTGGAGGTAGAAATCCTCCATGCAATAGATCCCGTCTTCGACGATGTCCAGACCGGTGTCACTGAATGGCACGATGAATAGCTCATCCGGGTTGATCCCGGCTTGCAGTATTTGATGGTATTCGTTGTAGCGCATGACGTTCATGGCATCGATCGGTCCCTTGAGGAAGAGATTGATCGTCCAGTCGATCGGCACGATCTCCATATCGAGCTTGTTCATCTTCATGAAGATGATCGAGAGTTCTCGAAAGTCGCTTCTCCACAAGCCTATCTTCTTGTGGTTCAGATCCTGAACGCTGTTAATTCCGTTTTCTTTTTTGGCGGCGAGCATCAGCGAGGATTTTTGGGATATTTGCGCAAGGTTGATAAGTCTATGACCCTGTTCACGTTGGGCAAGTGCCGCTAAAAGAAAGAGGCTGGTGATATCTGTCTTGTTGTTGATCAAAGATGTGGAAGCCGGCATGTTCGGTCCACCACTTTGAATGATCACGTCCAGACCATAGTTCTCGTAATATCCCTTTGCTTTGGCGACATATATCCCGGCAAACTGAGCCTGATGATGCCACTGGGGGAGAAATCGGACGGGGCGCAGAGTTTGGTTGCGTAGTTTCGGCATGGGGTTGAATTTGGCAGTGTCTTCAGCTTTGGATGACTTTTTGCAGGACAAAGAAACAGACAAAATCACTGACAGGAATAGCGTCAAAGCAAATCGCATGATGCGCCGTTCAGTACTCAGCGGTACTAATCTGCCAGTTATTGTCATATTGCTCCCAGGACCATCAAAAACCAAGTCTCATTCTCAGTTTATGCTACGAGACACTTCGTGAGACATCAGCATAAATTTTTTACAACGTTTAGTTTAGGCGCAACGACACTCGTTAGTGCTATGTTTAGTTGCGTCCCCTGTTGCTGATTCGCCTCATTTTTACTGTGACTGCAAGCTATTTTTCGCTCATGAGACCCGACTGGAGGGAGTAGCTGTTGATGATCGTCAACAGCCACTCCCCATCGGTCCATTATTAGTAGCGGTTAGTGTTTTATAGCTGAACCGATCAATCCCGTGAACAGGGGATGCGGATTGTTAGGTCTGGATTTGAACTCAGGGTGAAACTGGACACCAATGAAGAACTTATGTGAAGGTATCTCGATCACCTCGACCAGTAGGTCATCAGGTGATGTTCCTGTGATCTCCAGTCCCTTGCGGGCAAGCTCATCCCTATACTGGTTATTGAATTCATAACGGTGACGGTGTCTCTCGCTGATCTTGACCTTGCCATACGCTTTGGCTGTCCGGCTCCCTTTTTTGAGATTGCAGGAATACGCGCCAAGCCTCATGCTGGCACCTACCAGTTCTATATACTTCTGATCTTCCATCAGGTGTATGACCGGGTGGGGGCTTTCCTCGTCGAACTCAGTGCTATTCGCGTCTTTAAATTTACAGACGTTGCGGGCAAACTCAATGACAGCCACTTGCATGCCCAGGCAGATGCCTAGGAAGGGGATGTCATGCGTGCGGGCATACTCCGCGATGGAGATCTTACCCTCTATCCCACGAATCCCGAATCCGCCGGGGATAAGGATACCATCGACATCCGCCAGGTCTTTATCAAGGTCTGCAGGTTTGAAACTACGCTCGGAATCCACCCATTTCAAGATCAGCTTTCTTTTATGGGATGCCGCGGCATGCTTCAGGGCTTCCTCGACACTCTTGTATGCGTCCTGATGCTTGACGTACTTGCCGCAGACCGCGATAGTCACTTTATCCTGAGGTTGCGAGGTGTTTTCCAGATACTTAATTAGCTCAGTATGCTCATGGTCATGGAACTCCAGCCCAAAGTGCCCGCAGATGATCTTGTGCAGATTCGCTTTCTGGAAAGTTAGAGGACACTCATAGACACATTTGACGTCGATAGCATTGATCACGTTACTTTTGGAGACGTTGGTGAACAAGGCTATCTTGGCATAAATATCCTCTTCAAAAGGCTTCTCCGAGCGACAGAGGATCACGTCCGGCTGAATACCGATCTCTCTGAGCTTATAGGCAGAATGCTGTGTTGGCTTGGTTTTCAGCTCTCCTGCAGCTTTCATATAAGGCACATAAGTCAGCAGGATGAACATCGTGTTCGCTGCACCCAGGTCCAGACGTAGCTGTCTGACCGCTTCCAGGAAAGGCAGGCTTTCGATATCGCCGACCGTGCCGCCTATCTCAGTGATTACGATCTCATGATCGTCATTAAGCTTCTGGATTCTGGATTTGATCTCATTCGTCACGTGGGGAATGACCTGCACGGTTTTACCCAGATAGACGCCTTTGCGTTCATTCTGTAGAACAGTCTCGTATATCTGTCCCGCGCTGCAGCTTGAGGATTTCGTCAGGGACACGTCCACAAAACGTTCGTAATGTCCCAGATCGAGATCAGTTTCGGCTCCATCGTCCGTGACGAATACTTCACCATGCTGAAAGGGGCTCATTGTTCCGGGGTCGACATTCAGATAGGGGTCAAATTTCTGTAAAACGACCTTATAACCCATAGACTTCAGCAAGTACCCGATAGATGCCGTCGCTATGCCCTTACCCAGAGAGGAAAGAACTCCTCCCATCACAAAAATGTACTTTGCCATCGCTTCACACTCCCAAAAGTCATATAATAATTCATTAGTTACAGACATCCGGTTTCCCGGATCCAAAAAAAAGGGGTGGGACGATTGTCCCACCCCATAAGGAGCTACATTCTTTTTAGTTCCGCCAGCGATTCTTTGATCGCGTTGACCGTATAGGTCAGATCCTCATCCGTGTGACGATAGCAGATATAGCCATGATGATAAGGCTGAAGGAAGACCCCGCGCCTGATCAGCTGTGTATAGAATTCATTTCTCATTTTCTTGTACAAACCGGCGTCATCCTTGTTAAATGTGACGAAAGGCATCCATGGCGAGCCGCTTAATGAGACAGGCATACCGGATTCCGAGATGACCTTCCCGACCTTCTCGGCAAACTTGACGCCTTTCTCAGCAATGACATCCAGAACCTTATCACGTTCCAGGATCTCGATCGTCTTGAGCGCGGCGATCTGGGATTCGGTGTTAGGGAAGTAGGTCGAGGAGAGGAAGACCTTGTCCGCCATGACGTTCATGATCTCACGCTTACCGACTAGAGCCGCGACGGCATAACCATTCGCCATTGCCTTGCCGAAGGTGGAAAGATCGGGAGTCACGCCAAAGAACTTCTGCGCGCCACCCAGGGAGCAACGGAAACCACTCCGGATCTCGTCGAAGATCAGGACGCAGCCATACTTGTCCGCAAGCTTACGGACACCTTCGAGGTAACCCGGCTTCGGCATCTGAACTTCAGCGGCTAGAGGATGTCCCACAGGGGTGACGATGATCCCCGCCATGTCGTTAGCATTGGCTTTGAGGATATCTTCCAGTTCATCCAAATCGTTATAGTGGAATTCAAGGACGTCTTCGTACAGTTTGGAGGGGATTCCGCCCTTGACCTCGACGCACCAGTCGTGCCAGCCATGATAACCGCAACGGGCGATCTTGGTCTTTCCGGTATAAGCTCTGGCAGTGCGGACGGCGATCGTCGTGGCATCGGATCCGGTCTTGACCATTGCAGCCATCTCGCAGCAGGGGATCAGCTCAGTAAGCTTCTCGATCAGTTGGTTTGATATGGGCTGGGTCAGGCTGAAGCAGAAACCTTTGGTCCTGATCTGTTCGATCACAGCGTTATCGACTTCTTCTTCACGATAGCCCAGAATGATCGGGCCGTAGGCGCAAAGGTAATCAATATATTCGTTTCCGTCAACGTCGGTGATGCGTCCGCCCTTGCCTTCCGTGACAAAGATCGGATACTCACCCGGGACGAAGTTATAAGGTCTTCTGATGCCTGCAACGCCACCGGGGGCGAGTCTTTTGGCATCTTCGAACATTGCCATGCTCTTGCTAAGATTTAATCTATCCGCCATGATATCTCCTACCTCGTCCAGAGGGTCGCGATACCCATTCCGCCACCGATGCAGAGAGAGGCAAGTCCCTTGTGCAGGTTACGGCGCTTCATTTCGTGCAATAGCGTGACGATGATCCTGGTTCCGCTGGCACCGATCGGATGACCTAGCGAGATGGCACCGCCGTTGACGTTGACGATCTGCGGATCGAGCTTGCCCAATCCTTCTTTCTCCAAACCTTTCAGAACGGCAAGGGATTGCGCGGCAAATGCTTCGTTCAGCTCAGCTAGTTCGATCTCGCCCAGAGTCGTGTGAGTCTTGGCAAGCAGTTTCTTGATCGCCGGTACGGGTCCATAGCCCATGATGGCAGGATCGACGCCCGCAGAGGCTGTATCGATAAAATAAGCCAGAGGTTCGAGACCCAGTTCCTGAGCCTTTTCCTCGCTCATAAGGAGGAGCATCGCGGCGCTGTCATTGATGCCGCTGGCGTTGGCTGCCGTGACCGTGCCATCCTGTTTGAAGGCGGGACGGAGCTTGCTGAGGCTCTCAACGGTCACTCCTGGACGTGGCATTTCGTCCTTGCTGATGATGATGGGATCGCCTTTACGCTGAGGGATGACTACGGGAACGATCTCATCCGCGAACTTTCCGCTCTGCATTGCGGCTTCGGTTTTATTCTGGGACGCGGTTGAAAATGCGTCCTGCTCTTCACGGCTGATCTGGTATTGTTCCGCGAGGTTCTCGGCTGTAATGCCCATGTGGTAGTTATTGAAAATATCTGTCAGACCGTCATGAACCATAAGGTCAACGATCTTTTTCTCGCCCATTCTGTGTCCCCAGCGGGCATCCATGAGGGCATAGGGGATCTGGCTCATGTTTTCGGTTCCACCCGCGATGACGACATCGGCTTCTCCGCTGGTGATCATCAGGGCAGCGAGACTCACGGCTTTCATACCGCTTCCGCAGACCTTGTTCACAGTAAAGGAAGGGATATATTCAGGGATCCCCGCGCCAATGGCGACCTGCCGGGCAACATTTTGCCCCATACCGGCTCCACAGACGTTACCGATGATAAGTTCATCGATCTGCTCTGCCTTGACTTTCGTTTCGTCCAGCAGCGCTTTCACGACTGTCACACCAAGAGAAACGGCGGATACATCCTTGAACACTCCCCCAAAATTGCCAATGGGAGTGCGTTTTGCGCATACAACGACGGCTCTTTTCACGAGACCTCCAGTATATT